>JAYQQG010000154.1:0-6976 GCA_038145765.1 Verrucomicrobiales bacterium | reverse complement strand
CGCCTGATCGAGATTATCAGCGAGATGGGTATGGATAACGATAAGCATGTCCTCCAAGGCCTCGTTGACAGTGCCGAAAAGCGCATTGGTGAAATTCGTTCCGGCGAAAAACCGGCCCTCACACCGGATGCCGGCGCTCAATACTACGCGGAATTTACCGTCGACCTCGATCAAGTGATCGAGCCGATGATCGCCGATCCGGATGTTTACAATGATGATGTGTCCAAACGCTACACGCACGACACGATCCGCCCACTTTCGTATTATAAAGGCGAGAAGCCCGTGGACCTCGGGTTTGTTGGGTCGTGCATGGTGCACAAGGGCGATTTGAAAATCGTTTCTCAAATGCTGCGCAACCTGGAGCAGCAACAGGGTCGTGTGGAATTCAACGCCCCGCTCGTGGTGGCTGCGCCGACCTACAACATCATTGACGAACTCAAGGAGGAAGGCGACTGGGATACGCTGCAGAAATATTCCGGGTTCGAATTCAACGACGACGCACCCAAGGGCGACGCGCGGTTGGAATACGAAAACATGATGTACCTCGAGCGCCCCGGCTGCAATTTGTGCATGGGCAATCAGGAGAAAGCCGAGAAAGGCGACACCGTCATGGCCACCTCCACCCGCCTGTTCCAAGGGCGTGTGGTGGAAGATTCCACCAAAAAGAAAGGTGAGTCGCTGCTTTCCTCCACGCCGGTTGTCGTGCTTTCAGCCGTTCTCGGCCGTACGCCGAGCTTTGAGGAATATCAGGCCGCAGTTGAAGGCATTGACCTGACCACTTTCGCCCCGCCGGAGGAGGAAATGGTGGCGGTTGCTTAAGTCAGCGATTTGTTCACGAGGTGCTTGCGGGAGCGGGGCGCATCTCCAATGATGGGGCATGCACCGGTATCTCGTTTGTCTGGCAGTCTTCATTTTCCACCCATCGATGGGAGCCGCGGAACCAATTCGCACGCTCGATGCCAGGGTATATCACCTCGGTACACCAGGATTTCCCGAATGGGAAGAATTCGCCAAGAGCCGGGCGCATGGTCGGCGATTGGATATCAAGTTCGATGCCGAACCCAATACCAAGGCCCAGACGCTGTTAATTCGACAGCGGCAGGTGAAGGCCCGGTGGCCGGTGCTGCTGAATAATCAGCGCATTGGCTATCTGCTGAACATCGATACGAAACTGGTCCATTCCATCACCGTGCCGGCCGGTAAACTGCGCGCGGGCGAAAACACGCTCTCCATCGTGGCCCCCAAGTCCACCGACGACATTGAGGTGGGGCCGGTTCAATTGACTGCGTTACCAGATGCGGCGTTGTACTCCGCTCCGCTTATCGTGGCGGTGAACGATGCAAAAACCAGTTCCGCCGTTCCCTGTCGCATCACGGTGGTGGACGAACACGGCGCGCTGGCGGCGTTGCGGCCGGTACCCGGCCAGCAACTGGCCTATCGACCGGGCGTGGTTTATGTGAGCAGTGGAACGGCCAAACTAAATCTTTTGCCGGGCCGTTACACGGTGTACGCCTCGCGCGGGTTCGAATACAGCGTGGACAAAAAAGTGATCACGCTGACGACGGGGAAGGCTTCAAGGATGCAACTGGCCTTGAGCCATGAAGTCCCCACGCCCGGCTTGATCGCCACGGACACGCACATTCACACACTCACCCGCAGTGGGCATGGCGACTCCTCCGAGGAGGAGCGCATGCACACCATTGCCGGCGAAGGGATCGAGTTCGCCGTGGCCACCGATCACAATCATCATGCCGATTACCGCCCCGTGCAAAAGGCCACCGGCACCTCCGCTTTTTTCACCGCCGTTACCGGCAACGAAGTCACCACCAAAGCCGGTCATTTCAATGCGTTCCCCATCGTCCCCGGCAGTGCCGTGCCGGATGCCAAGCTGGCGGATTGGACCCAACTCATGGCCGCCATTCGCGCCACGCCGGATGTACGGGTGATTGTGCTGAATCATCCGCGCAACACACACAGCGGATTTAGCCCCGTGGCTCCCGAACATTTTAATCGCGTCACCGGCCGTAATCTTTATGGCGAGCCTTACAGCTTCGACGCCATGGAGGTGTGCACCTCCGCCGCCATGCAATCCGATTACATGGCTCCGTACCGCGACTGGTTCGCCATGCTCAACTGGGGCCATGCCATCGCCGGCGTGGGATCCAGCGACACGCATGATGTGAGCCGTTTTATCCTCGGCCAAGCCCGCACTTACGTGGAATGCCCCGACACCAACCCGGCCAAGCTCGACGTGGCCAAGGCCTGCGAAAGCTTCCGCCGCATGCGCGCCTACATCAGCATGGGATTGCTGACGACGATGAAAATCGATGGCCGCTTCCGCACCGGTGATTTTGCCACGGAATTAAAAAACGAAATGACCGTGACGATCCGCGTCTTGGGGCCTTCATGGGCAAAAGCAGATCGACTGGATCTCTACGCGAATGGTCAGTTGATCCACACCCGTCCCATCAAGCTCGCCTCGGATATCGAAAAAGCCAACCTCAAACTGACCCTACCTCGGCCGAAACACGATGCGCACCTCATTGCCATCGCCACCGGCCCGGGAATCACGGAGCCGTTTTGGGAAAGCCCACGACCTTACGTGCCCACCTCGCTGAAACATGAGCCGAGGGTGCAGGGCGCTACCAATCCCATTTTCATCGATGGCGATGGCGACGGTAAATACACTGCTCCGCGTCAGCAGGCCGAGCAGTTGCTGGTGAAACACCCGAAGAACTTCGATGCACTCTTCGGTGCGCTGGCCGGATACGATACCGCTGTGGCTGCGCAATTGGCTGCGCAATTGCACCAGACTGGGCACAAGCTCCGAGGCATGAAACTTCAAGGGTATTGGTCAAAAAACCAAACCGTCAAAGCTGGTTTCAAGGCCTTTTTGAACACTCAGCTCAAGGAATAGAGTCAGGGTCGACGTCCCGGCAGGGAGAAGAGGGCCCTTAACGCTTCCACGAGCACGTAGCTGAAGAGGAAGTAGGCAAATAGATACACTGGAATCTTGATCGCCATCATTAGCACGGAACCTTTATCGAGATATTTTGCGGCAACGGACAACGGTGAATCCTTAAAGTAAGCGACGGCATCGGTTAAGGTGTCCTTGGCTAAATGGGCGATGGATTCCACAAAGCCTTCGTCGGCGGCTGACACTTCGGCTACTGCAGATTCGGCGATCACTGGAATGTCGTCTTTTGCCACCAAATTCATCAACGCAAACAGCAGGCAAAAGATTAGTGCCATGCCGTAGAGAATGGGGGCGATCTTGAGCATAGTTTTGGAGAACATGGCCATGATCCCAAGCGCTTCGTCGCCGGCGGTATTGCCGGCTCCGATCTTGATGTTGAGTTGCGCGGGCTTGAGCCACAATCGGGCCAACGAGGCGCAGAAGAGATAGAGCAAGATGCCGCCGCCAATCTTGGTGAGGACGTTGAGCCAGTTCTCGCTGAATCCTTTGGTGATGTCCAGAATTCCAAACACGATGCCGGCAGCCGCTGCTGCGATGCCCGAGAGCAACACCACAAGCGCCATTGCTTTCATCAGGCCGCTGGCGGAAAGCCGGCTGGGAGTGGACTTGATCAGGGCATCACCGGCGTTGAACAACACGCCGGTGAGGTAATGCAGGATTAGAATAAACGCAATCGGGAGCACACCCTTGAAGAGCATGGTGACGATGGACACGATTTTCTCGGAATCCACAGAAGGCTCTGGCACGGGTGCGCCGGCATCAATCCATTTGGCTAATTCATCTGCCTGCTCGGCGGTGAACATTTCGCCTTTGCCCTGGGGGGGCATGGGATCATTGGCATCTTTGATGCGCATGAGCAAAACGCTTTGCCCTGAATTGCTCTTATTCAGCGCACTGAAGATACCGTTTAACCCAGTGGCAGCGTCATTTTCAAACGTGCTGAGATCGAGCTTGGCCTTAGCGCCTTCACCAGAGTGGCATTCGTAACAACGTTCCTTAAAAAGGGGTTTAATCGTCTTGGAAAATATTTCGGCATTGGCGGCATCCTCTGCCTTCTTCTTGGCATCCTCCTTAGCCTTTTCCTCCATTTCCACCGCATCGCCGCCACCCTCGCCTACGTCGGCCTCGTCGCCCTTGAATTCATCCCAGGCACTTGTGCCGAGCCAGAGCACTGCGACCACCAGCAGGCAAATGTCGCCGACAAATTTGTAGTTCTGCGAGCTGATGCCGAGAAATAAGCTGTTCGTAGTGCCCCGCAATTGTGCCATCTTGTGATCGATGGTCTGAGCGAGGAATCCAGCGGAATAACTGCCGTGTTCGGGCTCGTCCATCACCGCATCCTCGGGAGCCACGGCATCGCCTTCATTGGAGGGCGGAGGAGCACTGCTCGGCGGAGGCGGGGCGGCACTACCCGTAGCACTACTGGGAGGCGGAGGCACAGCCGATGATTTTGCAGAGGAAGGCGGAGGAGGTGCAGCGGATGAACGGCCAGCTGCCGAAGGCGGTGGTGGGGGCCCACCCGTGCGAGTGGGTTGGCTGGCTGGCACCACGACGCTGCCTTGGCACCTTGGGCAGGCAAAGGTTTGACCCGCTGCAGTATCATCCACAGTCAGCTCAGTGCCGCACGTTGAGCATGGAAATTTAAGATCCATCCGGCCAGACGGTTGGGACTGAAAAACCTACTGCAAAATGGCGTTTAACTCAATACCGCAGTGTAGGATGCTTTTTTAATACCCGTTGGCGGCGGAATCGCCGGAGACAATGGCGACCCCGTTGCTGGTGCCGATGCGGGTGGCACCGGCTTCGATCATGGCCCGGGCATCAGTGGCATTGCGGACGCCGCCGGCGGCTTTGACTCCGGCAAATTGCTGGACGGTCTCACGCATCAGCTTCACGTGTTCCAGCGTGGCTCCGGCGCTGTTGAAGCCGGTGGAGGTTTTGACGAAGTGCGCCTGGGCTTGCACGACGAGTTTGCAGGCCTGGGCAATTTCATCGTCGGTCAACAGGCAGGTTTCCAGGATCACCTTCACGATGCGGTCATCGGCGGCCTCCACCACATCACGGATCTCGCGCACAATGTAGTCGTGCTCGCCGTCCTTGAATCGGCCGACATTCATTACCATGTCGATTTCCTGGGCACCGGCATCGACAGCGGCTTCGGTTTCGTAGCGCTTGGCATCGGCATCCATCGCGCCGAGCGGGAAGCCCACCACGGTGCACACTTGCACCTCACTTTCCTCGAGGAGCGAATAGGCCAGCTCCACGCGGCTGCCATTGACGCACACGCTGGCAAATTGATGTTCGGCGGCCTCGGCGCACAACTGCTCGATTTGCGCCCGGGTTGCCTCGGGCTTCAGCAGGGTGTGATCAATGAATTTTGCGAGGTCGTTCATGCACAGGGATGCTCACGATGATCAGGATATTTTAAAAATGAATCCTGAACATCCTGCAAGTCGTTGTTAATTCAACAAATCCGACACCATTGATTTCTCTTCCTTCAACTCATTGACGGACGCATCAATCTTGGCGCGGCTAAAGTCGTCAATCGGCACGTCCTGCACGATGCTCAACTCGCCGCCGGTTTGCCGCATGGGGAAGGAGGAGATGAGGCCCGCTTCCACGCCGTAGCTGCCATCGGAGCAAATGCAGAGGCTGTGCCAGTCGCCCTCGGCCGTGGGCTCGGTGATGGAGCGCACGCTGTCCACAATGGCATTGGCCGCACTGGCGGCGCTGGAAAGGCCGCGCGCCTTGATGATCGCCGCGCCGCGCTTTTGCACCGTGCTGATGAACTCGCCCTCGAGCCAGTCGCGGTCAGTGATGGCCTCAGTGGCGGGGGCGCCGTTGATCTTGGCGTTGGTGAAATCCGGATACTGCGTGGCCGAGTGGTTGCCCCAGATGCAGAGGTTGGAAACACTGCTAACGGGCACGCCGGCCTTTTGCGCGAGCTGCGACTTGGCGCGGTTTTCGTCCAGACGCGTCATGGCAAAGAACCGGTCATCCGGCACATCCGGCGCGTTGTTCATGGCGATGAGGCAGTTGGTATTGCAGGGGTTGCCGACCACCAGCACGCGCACATCGCTGGCGGCATTGTTGTTGATGGCCTGTCCTTGGCCGGTGAAAATCTTACCATTAATGCCGAGCAAATCGCCACGCTCCATGCCGTCCTTGCGCGGCACACTGCCGACTAGCAGGGACCAGTTTACGCCGTTGAAACCGGTATCGAGATCGGAAGTAGCCACCACATCGGTGAGCAGCGGAAACGCGCAATCGTCCAGCTCCATGCACACGCCTTCCAGCGCGGCCATGCCCGGTTCGATTTCGATGAGGTTCAGTGCCACCGGTTGATCCGGGCCGAACATTTGGCCGGAGGCAATCCGGAAGAGGAGGGCATAACCGATCTGACCGGCTGCACCGGTCACCGCAACACGAATGGGTTCCTTACTCATGGAGGCGCGCAGTATGCCTGTGGCTGGAGGTTGAGGCAAGCCGTTGACGTGACGGGTGATTAGAAAGTTATCCGGATGAGCTCAACGTACGCTCGGCCCGCTTCGGGACTCAACAGGGAGGTAAACCGCACACCAAATTGCATGGCGATCCCGAAGGGGGTGTATTGAAACGGTGCATTCATCAAGACAATGAATAAGATGAAAAAAAAGAACATTGGGTTGCCCAGTGAATATATCCATCGTTTGTAGGTCGGCAGAAAATTCCCGAGAATCGCCGAGCCATCCAGCGGCGGAACGGGTAGTAGGTTAAAAATGCCGAGGGCGATGTTGGTGTAGGCAAAGACTAATAACAGAATCTGCACATTGCGTCCTGGCCCTTCGGCAGCCAAACCTCCCTGAGCCAGCCATAGTGCCAGAATCATTTGAGCCACCAGGGCCAAAAGGAAATTCATTGCGGGGCCGGCGGCGGAGACCAGGGCGTCGCCGTAGCGGCTACGAAAGTTACGGGGATTCACCGGCATGGCGCCGAATGCCATGCCCACCAGGGCCAGCA
>JAYQQG010000153.1:0-7165 GCA_038145765.1 Verrucomicrobiales bacterium | reverse complement strand
CGCCCCAAGCCGTCCATCAATTTAGAATTATTAGACACGTTGAAAAAGTAGGCACCGGGACCGCGTAGCGTGAAGTTCAAATCATCCGGCGGGAACGAGGTGCGCTGAATTGTTTTGCTCGTCTTTGTTTCGAGGTTTTGGTATTGGAGTGTTCGAGCCGACATGCTTCCACAATCTCACATGTGGATGTTGTCATGCGCGTCAGGGATTGTAGCGATCTTTGGCGCGCTTTTTTTACGGGCAGCCACCATTTTGTATGAGTTAAGGGTTGCGCTGGATCAGCACGACATCAGGGGCAGGGAATTCCGTTGTGGCGTGCCATTGTTGAGCAAGCCAATGGAAAGTTTGTTGGCTCCAAAAGCAGACGTGAGTGGGGTCTTGGATATAGTGCCACTTTGAAAATGCCTCTTTATCGTGGGTGCGTTTGGTCATGATGCCCAGCCAGCCGTTGGGTTTGAGGGCCTTGAATAGAATCTCCAAATCACGGGCGGGTTGATGGAGGTGTTCGAAAACTTCGGTGGCGGTGATAAAATCGTAAAACTCATTGAAGGCATCGGGATTGGGGTGGAAGAAGGGGTCATGCAGGGCCATCGAATGGCCGGCTTCTTCCATTATGACCGATAGAGTGGGGCCGGGGCCGCATCCGTAATCGAGGCCATGACTGTGCGAGTTGAGTTTGGCCAATAGCGGTCCGGTAAGGCGACTGAGAAATTGGCGATAGCCGGAGTCCTGCGGGTTGTTTTGGTGTAAATCATATTGCGCTTTTTCCTCTTCAGGTGAAGGGCGGTATGACGGGGGAACGTGGATGAGGTGGCATTGAGTGCAGCGATGGTAGGGCCGGCGGGAGTCCCGGTGATAGAAGCCGCTCTCAGCGGCGCACAGAGGGCAGGGCGGGCTGGCCGGGCTTATCCCCACTTTGAGTGGTCGGCGCTAACGGCGCGGTCAAGGTGGGTGTAGCCGCCATCGACAAAGATCAACTGGCCGGTGGTGTGGCTGCTGCGCGGGGAGGCGAGGAAGACGATCGTATCGGCCAGTTCCTCCGGAGTGGTCATGCGGTGGCCAAGGGGGATGAGTTGCTCAATCGCAGCACGCGTGCCGGCGGGGTCCTTAAGTGTATCGAACCACGTTTGGTACTGCGGGGTGATACATTCGGCGGGTAGAACACAATTGACGCGGACATTGTGTGGGGCAAAGGCGACAGCCCATTCTCGGGTCAGGGCGTTCATGGCGCCCTTGGCGGCAGCGTATCCGGAAGTTTGGCCCTGGCCGGTGGTGGCGACCTTGGAGCTGACGTTGATGATGGCACCTTGATTGCGGATAAGCTCCTCGCGGCAAAGGTGGGTGAAGGTGTACACGTGGGAGAGGTTTAGGTGGACGGAGGCCATGAACGCGTCTGGGTTGGTCTCGAGGTCTCTGCCGTCATTGACACCGGCATTATTGACCAGCACATCGATGCGACCAAACCGGTCGAGGGTTTGGTCAACAACCTGACGGCAGGCGGATTCCTCGGCAAGTTCAGCCTCAATGAATAGTCCGTCGATTTCTAGGGCTAAAGCATTGCCTTCTTGTGCGCTGCGGCCGGTGATCACCACATGGGCTCCTTCCGCGGCAAAAGAGCGGGCGGCGGCGGCCCCGATGCCCTTGGCTCCGCCGGTGACGATCACGGTTTTGTTGGCCAAGTCCAGATCCATGGAATGGTTGATAACAAGAAAAAGTGGTGCGCGAGAGAGGACTCGAACCTCCACCCCCGAAAGGACTACCACCTCAAGGTAGCGCGTCTACCAATTCCGCCACCCGCGCACAGGGGCGCACATAATGCCTGTGCAACTTGGCAAATCAAGCCTGTTTTGCGGATTGCTTTTTGAGCGGCTTTTTGGGTACAAGTCGGTAGCAAAGGCGGTTTAATTGATACTCTATGGCGGAGAAGGATCATCATGTTGTCGGGATGGAAGTGCGCCAGCTCTGGGAGCGGGGCTATGAACAACTCGAGAAGAAGCAGTGGGATTACGCCATGGAACTGTTATGTATGGCGTTGGACAAGGAGCCAGCCTTTTTCGAATGTCGCATGGCGTTGCGGGCGGCGCAGGTTAAGAGGCATGAAAACACGAGCAGTTTTTCCAAAATGACCGGGGCGGCCGCCAATGCCGGTCACTTGGCTCAACTCAAGGTGGCTCTGGCGCGGAAGAATTATCTTGGAGCCCTGTCTCACTCGGAAAAGGCGTTATGCGGGGATCCGGAAAGCTCGGTGGCGCATCGGGCGATTGTGACTGCAGCTAGTGCCTTGGATTTCCCGCAGACGATGATTTCCTCGTTGCAAATGCTCAAGAAGGTGAACCCGAATGACAAGGAGCTCACCAAGGAACTGGCCACGGCGTTGGAGATGTTGGGCGACTGGGATCAAGCGGAGCAGGTGATGGGGCAATTGGCAGCAGTGAATCCGGATGATCCCGTGTTGCAGCAGGCCTATAAGGATACGGCTGCGAAAGCGACCATTTTTCGAGGGCAATACGAGGCAATGATGGGCGAGCCGGGTGCAGGGGAGAAGGATGGGGAGGACGAGGACATCTCGGACACAATGAGCGCGGATGAGGCGTTGGATGAGAAGATTTATAACATGGAAGAGCGGCTGCAGCAGGAGCCGGAAAATTACAAGTTGGGTGTCGATATTGCCAAATTATGCGTGCAGCGGAGGGATTTTGACCGAGCTTTTGAATATTACGATTGGGTGCTGGAAAATAATCAGGTGAGCGATTCCGCGATAGATCGTTCGATTGCGGATGCATACCAAGCTCAATATGACCACGATATAGAGGCTTTCCCGGAGGGCTCGCCTGAACGGGAAGGATTGATCCGGGAGCGCGATGAGTTTCTTTTACAGAACTGTCAGGAACGAGCGGATCGATACCCCACAATGTTGGAATTCCGCTTCGAACTCGGCGAACGTCTGCTGCGATTGGGAATGGTGAATGAGGCGATTCAAGCATTTCAAAAGGCGCAAAATAGCCCGAAACATAAACTCGATTCATTAAACTGCCTTGGTCAATGTTTCACGAAGCGCGGCATGTATGATATGGCGGTGAGTCAGTTTGAAAAGGCGTTGGAAGGCAAGACGGTGATGGATCAGCAGCGCAAGGAATTGGTTTATAATTTGGCGTGCGTGTATGAGGAACAGGAGCGATTGGATATGGCGGCGAAGTATTTTAAGGAGATCTATGAAGTGGATATCGGTTTCCGTGATGTAGCGGACAAGGTGGAAAGTGGCTATTCCGCGGGAGGCTGAGTTTGACGTGGCTGTTTGATCGGGCTAAAAGTGGCGGCATGAAGTCCATATTTCATACAATTCTTGGATTGGCACTGATCCCAAGCGCGCTGCTTTTTGCCGAAGGCGTGAAGGTCAAAGTGAGTGAGCAGTCGTTTACAGCTCCGGCGGCCTGGAAATCTGAAAAGACATCCAGCCGGATGCGTGCGGCCCAGTTCGCTGTGCCCGGCAAGGAAGGCCAAGAGGCCGCGGAATGTGTCTTTTTTTACTTCGGTCCGGGGAACGGCGGGGGCGCTCAAGCCAACCTGCAGCGCTGGGTTGGGCAGTTTGCGACGGATCCGAAACCGGAATTCAAGGTGGAGGATGCCAAGGTGGGTGCTACGCCGGTGGCGTATCTTTTCGCCAACGGGACTTTTATGAAAGGTCCTCCCTTTGGTGGGGCCAAGGTGCCGAAGAAAAATTATGGCATGGCGGCAGCCGTTCTGGGAACCAAGCCGGGTTATATTTTCGTCAAAATGACCGGTCCCAAAGCCGTGGTGGATGGGGCTAAGGCAGATTTCAAAAAGATGATTGAAAGCGCCCTGAAATAGGGCGGGTCATTTCTGCATGCTTCCTTTACTGCGACGCTGGTGGCCGGGGCTCATGGCTCTGGGGCTTTGCTGTGTGCAGGCGGGTACGGTAACCACACGGAACGGCGAAGGTTTTACTGGGTTGGTAAAGTTCGTTGATGCCGAGCATCTGAGTGTGGGGCCGATCAAAGGGCCGTATAAGAAAATCGCCCTGAAAGATGTGGTGGCGGCGACTTTTGATGTGCCGGTGGATCCGGAGTTGTTTGAGGCGGGCGCCCCGAAGGCGGGAAAAGGTTTTGGCGTGCTGGCGGCGTATCATGATCGGCCGAATTTCAAGGGGCGCGTCATCTATCGGATTGATCAATCGGTGAATCATCAATGGCGTTCGCGGCAACCCGTGTTTGATTTGCCGCGCGATTATTTCTCGGTGCGCTGGACTGCGGAACTGGAGCCGCCAGTGACCGGGGAATACACCTTTACCCTGCATGCCAATGACGGGGGTAAATTGACAGTGGGAGATTTGGCGCTTGGGAAATGGGAGGCATTGTCGGGATTTCGTGAAACCGGCAAGGTTACGCTGAAGGCGGGTGAGCGGGTGCCGTTTCATTTTGAGTTTTTCGACAATTACGGAGAGGCCAGTGCACGGGTGTTTTGGAAGGGGCCGGGATTTCAGGAGATGCCCATTGCCCCCGCGCAATTGTATCCCAAAACCGACAAGGCACCGAAAGGGTTGAAGGGCGGGACAGGGTTGCTGGGGTGTTATTATCAGAATCGGTTTTTTTATGGGGATGGCGTGCTGGCGGTGGACCCGTTGATGGCGTTTGCGCCGGTACAGCCGCCCGCGGAGTTTCCAGACAAAAATTATAGCGTTCGCTGGACGGGGCAGCTCGCGCCTCCGCATACTGAAGAATACACCTTTCGTATCCAAACGGATGAAGGCGTGCGGCTCTGGGTCGGCGGCCGTCTGGTGATTAATGAGCTTTCAAACCGGACGCCTCGGACATTTTCAGGCACGGCACCCTTGCAACGTGGAACCAGGTACAATATCCGGATGGAGTCGGTGCACCGGGCCGGACAGGGGAATTTGAAGGCCACCTGGATGAGCAAGAGCAAACCGGAATCCGTGCTGGGTGGAGAAGGGGTATTTCCTACCTATGAGCCACCTGCGGTGGTGGAATCAGATGGGGCCGAGGTGGATGAATCTGAGACTCTGGGAGTCTTCACGTGGGGTGGGTCACGGATAGCCTCCAACGTGGTGACTGCGGATGATTCGTCGGTTAAATTCGCGGAAGGAACATTTCCCGAGCGGGTGTCCACAGTGAATGTGGCCCGCATCGTCATGCGACCGGTGCCGGTGAAGCATCGGGATCACCTGAATGCCGGACGGGCGGGTGTGTTGTTGCGGAATGGAGATTTTATTGAGGCGGAATTTCGCAGCTTGAAAGAAGATTGGGTGGTGGTCGATTCGGTGATTTTTGGGGTGAAGGTGTATGGGTTGGACGAGGTGATGGCGCTGGTGCTGGCCAAGGTGGGTAAGCCGGCTCGTACATCGCGGTTCGAGTTGGTGCTCGGAAACGGAACCCATTTGCATGTGCGGAGTTTCAAGGTTGATGCGGGCGAAGTGACCGTGGATGACCCTACGGTGGGACGGATGAAAATTCCGCTGGCGGAATTTGATGAAATGCGGGCATTGCCGCAGTAATTAGATTTTTTTTTACACAAAAAAGGGCCGGGGAATTCACCCGGCCCTTTGATATTTTCTGAGGTTCGACGGCCTAGTTCACGGTCAGCTTGTGGCTGGCGGAGTGGCTGTTGAACTCGGGGGCGTAGAGGCACTGGATGTTGGCCATGCCGCTTTGGTATTCGCCCTTGTGCTGCACGCGCACGCTGTACTCAAACACATAGACTCCCTTGGGCAGGTAATCGATGTAGAAGTGCGAGGCGGTGTCGCGGGTCATCTGGTAGTAGCCGAGGCCGTCCTGGTACTTGTATTTGCTGAGCACGTTGGTCGGCTCGGTGCCGCTGCCGCGCTGATCCTTGAGGTGGACGTATTCCATGTCGCGGTCGGTGCGGAGCACGAGGCGCACGACGAGTTCATCGCCGGGCTTGAGGCCGCCCTGCATGGGCTTGAGCTCGGGGCCTTTGGCGGTGTTCACCTTGGTGTAGAGCTGCTTGGTGAGCTTAAGCGGGGTGTCCTCGTGTGGGGTAACCTTGGAGATGTCCTCGAGGTACTGCCAGTGCACGCTGCCCCAGGCGACGCCTTCATCGTGCTTGGTGAGCTTGATGTTGCCGTAGCTGGATTTCACTTCGCTGCCGAGGAAGCGATGCTCGTAGAAGCCGGTGCCGGCCTCGACTTTTTTGGGCTCAATCTTTTGGTCGCCCACGGTGACTTCCACGAGGGCTTCGCTGGCGAGCAGGTTGGCGCCGCGCAAGAGCAGGGCGTAGCAGGCGTCGGCGGTGGCCTTGGTGGTCTTCCAGTCCTGCGTTTGCTTTTGCTTAAGGAGCCAAACCTTGGCGTCTTCCATGGCGTCAAAGTCCTGAGTCACCTCGTGGAAGGCCTCAATCATCATGGCCTGTGTCTCGATCGGGGCGCGGTACCACCAGTGGCTGTGCTCCAGGTCGCGCCAGAAGAGGCCGAGCTCCTCGTCTTCCACGGAACGTTCCTTGATGGAGGCGATGATGAGCTTGGAGAGGCGGTTGTAATCGGCCTTCTTTTGGAATTGCCCGATGCGGTTCATGGCGATGGCCACCTGGGCCTGATTCATGCGGCTGAGGCGCAGGAAGTATTGCGTACCGTCCTTCTCGGTTTTCACGGCCTGATTGATGAAGTACTCAACGGCCTCGCGGTGTTGCGGGGCAATGGCGCGGTCCTTCAGGAAGAAGGAACGGCAGTAGAGGTACTGGGCAATCAGAGAGGAGAGGTTGTTGGCCTCGAGGTTGCCGTGTTGTTTGATGCGCAGGTAGGTGCGGTTCATCCAGTCATCGAGACGGTTGACGGCCTTGATGGCCATGCCGGCGTCGATATCCACGTCCATCGCCCGCATGCGGCCGAAGCCGGTGGTGATGTAGAGGGTAATGTAATCGCTCGGGCGACCGCCGGGCATCCACGGCCAAGCACCGTCCGGGAACTGCATCTCGCGCAGCTTGCGCATGGCGGCCTGAGTTTCATTGGTGAGGCGCTGGTTCTCGAACAGGATGCCGACGTTGCGGCGGGCCTGACTTTCGTTCTTGGCCTGACGCAGCCACGGGGTTTCCTCGAGCATCACGCTCTTGAGGTCCTGATTTTTCTCAAGCGGACTGTCGAGGGCCGGGGTGTTGCGCCATTGGTCGAACACCT
>JAYQQG010000152.1:0-7263 GCA_038145765.1 Verrucomicrobiales bacterium | reverse complement strand
CCGAAAGAGATCGCCCGTTTTCCTTGGGCCCCAAATCCAAGAGGAAAGGAACGGCTATTTCAGCCCACTCCGTGGCTGATGGAAAATCTGCCGCAGATGCCCCGAAACAACTGCGCAACATATCTGTATTGATAATACCCGGATTCAGAGGCACCGCCGCCATTCCCGCTGGCAATTCTTGAGCCAAGGCCTGAGTGAGCCCTTCAATGCCCCATTTGCTCGCACAATACGGAGCTACCTCTGGTGAAGTGCTTCGGCCCCAACCTGAACTAAAATTCACGATCACTCCTTCACCTTGCGCAATCATCGGTCCGGCAAAATACCGGATCGTATTGGCCACTCCTTTAAGGTTTACATCCATGACTGGATCGAATTCCTCCGCGGTCAATTCCCACAGCTTACGATTTGTATTTATCACTGCAGCGTTGTTGATCAACAAATCAGGTGCCCCCATTTCCCCTAAAACATTTTCAGCCCACCGTTTCACGGAGGGATCATCCGCAACATCAAGCGCTGTCAAATGAGCGCTTCCTGCCAATTCATTATCGAGAGCATTCACCAACAGCTCGTCCCGACTGCACCCGGCTACTTGATGGCCTAATTCGGCAAACTTGACAGCCATCGCCCTTCCCAACCCTCGCGCTACACCCGTGATGACCACCACTTTACTCCTATTACCAGCTGCCATAATCATCACCAAATCATTAAGGCGTTTCATCCGCGCGTCGACTCTATATATTTCCGCCAGTGAATCGGTTTGAAGAACAGTTGATATCCCTCGAATGCTCACTGGAACGAGACGACCTGCTCACCCTTCAGTTGAACATTGGTCGGCAATGCAATCAGGCATGCCGCCATTGCCACGTGGATGCCGCGCCATGGCGCACCGAAACACTTTCGCCGGAAATAGCGACACGCATTCGAGAATGGATTCGCTTCCATCGCCCCAAGACCGTCGACATCACCGGAGGCGCGCCGGAATTGTGTGCCGAATTCCGTCCCCTAGTCGAAACAGCACATGATGTTGGCTGTGAGATTATTGACCGATGCAACCTAACCATCCTCACGGAACCCGGCTATGAAAGGCTCCCCCAGTTTCTTCACGATCACCATGTCACCATCATAGCCTCCCTGCCGTGTTACCATCCGGAAAACGTGAACCGGCAGCGTGGAAATGGAGTTTTTAACAAGAGCATTCAAGCACTGCACCTGCTCAATGATCTTGGATACGGCGACTCTCACACACTCCACCTTGTGTACAACCCAGTCGGCCCAACCCTCCCACCCGATCAAACAGAACTGGAACAAGCGTATAAAATCGCGCTCGAACGTGATTTTGGCATTCGATTCCACCGGCTCTTCACCATTACAAACCAACCCATCGCGCGATTTGCTGAAGATCTGCGGAGTCAAGGCATGTGGAATGAATATCTAGAACTTTTGGCAAATCACTTTAACCCGGATTCCATCAATCACCTGATGTGCCGCACCACACTCAGTGTTAATCACGAAGGTGAAGTGTTTGACTGTGATTTCAATCAAATGCTCGATTTAAAAATGGAAAAGGGCAAGCGCCTCAAGTTGTGGGAGGTCGATCCGATCTCCTTAAGCAGACGAAACATACGTACTGGCGACCACTGCCTTGCCTGTGCCGCCGGCGCTGGCAGCAGTTGCGGGGGCTCACTCACCTAAGCAACTGAATAAACCTCCGAACCTTTCTCGGTAAACTCTTTGGATTTCTCCTCCATCCCCGCGGCCAATGCCTCTTCATTATTCAAACCATTTTCTTCAGCATAGCGGCGCACGTCATCAGTAATTTTCATACTACAGAAGTTTGGGCCGCACATGCTGCAAAAATGCGCGGTCTTCGCGCCATCAGCCGGAAGCGTTTCATCATGAAACTCACGCGCTCGATCCGGGTCCAGACTAAGATTGAACTGATCCTCCCAGCGAAACTCAAAACGCGCCTTGCTCAATGCATTATCACGATACTGCGCCCCAGGATGTCCCTTGGCCAAATCCGCTGCATGCGCAGCAATCTTGTAGGTAATCACCCCTTCCTTCACATCATCACGATTTGGCAGCCCCAAATGCTCCTTAGGGGTTACGTAACAGAGCATGGCCGTACCATACCAGCCAATCATGGCCGCCCCTATCCCACTGGTGATATGATCGTAGCCCGGCGCAATGTCCGTGGTTAATGGACCAAGCGTGTAAAACGGTGCCCCGTGACACCATTCCAGTTGCTTCTCCATGTTCTCTTGGATCATGTGCATGGGCACATGGCCCGGCCCTTCACACATGGCCTGCACGCCATGCGCCCAGGCCCGTTCCACCAATTCGCCCTGGACTTTGAGCTCCCCGAATTGTGCGTCATCATTGGCATCAGCAATGGATCCAGGCCGCAATCCGTCCCCGATCGAAAAACTGACATCATAACGCGCCATAATTTCGCAAATCTCATCCCAATGCGTGTAGAGAAAATTCTCTTTATGATGTGAAAGACACCACTTAGCCATGATGCTGCCCCCACGACTCACAATCCCAGTTGCCCGCCGGGCAGTTACCGGAATAAAGCGCAGTAAAACACCGGCGTGAATAGTGAAATAATCCACTCCCTGCTCGGCCTGTTCAATTAAGGTATCCCGAAAAATCTCCCAAGTCAGATCTTCGGCCCGTCCATTTACTTTCTCCAAAGCCTGATAAATCGGCACCGTTCCAATAGGGACAGGGCTATTGCGAATAATCCATTCCCGAGTAGCGTGAATATTCTTCCCAGTGGAAAGATCCATCACCGTGTCCGCCCCCCATTGCGTGGACCAACGCATTTTTTCAACCTCTTCCTCAATGCTCGAGGCTACCGCACTGTTTCCAATGTTGGCATTGATCTTAACCAGAAAATTGCGGCCGATAATCATCGGCTCCAATTCTGGATGATTGATGTTTGCGGGGATAATCGCGCGCCCCGATGCCACTTCATCCCGCACAAACTCAGGCGTTATAAAATCCGGAATCCTCGCCCCAAATCCCTCTCCGGGATGCTGTTGATTCAGCACATTACGGGAACCCTGCTTGTTCTCAACTAAAACAGCCGCCTGCTGTCGTCCCAAATTTTCACGGATCGCAATATACTCCATTTCCGGAGTTACGATTCCTTGGCGCGCATACCAGAGTTGAGTCACCGGATGATCCTTGGCGCGCAGCGGCTTTCGCTTCAGCCCGGGAAACGCACGATGCAGGTTACGCCCAGCTTGTGCCTCCCCATGCCGTTCAGATAAATATCCATCATCCTCAGGTTTGACCAAGCGACCTTCATATTCCTCAATGTCGTTCCGTTGTTGAATCCATGAATCACGGAAGGCCGGCAACCCTTCCTCGACCTTGCAATCCGACGCCGGATCGCCCCACGGCCCACTGCAGTCATAAACACGCACTGGTTCGTTGTCTTCATCCACTCCTGACATTGTCCGTGTAGGACTTTGGCTAATCTCGCGCATCGGAACGCGAATCTCAGGATGAAGGGTTCCGTTAATATAGATCCGCCGAGAATGCGGACGTTGCCCGTCGAATGTGTCACTGGTTGCTACCATGAGATTGCCTTGGCCTAAGCCTCAAAAGATTTACCGCAGCCACAGGTGGTTTTGGCATTCGGGTTGATAACCTTGAATCCGCTTTCATTCAGGTCGTCTGAGAAATCCACAATAGATCCCCTTAAAACATCCGCACTAATCGTATCCACCACCACCGGCAGCTTGTCCCAGTGCATCAATTCATCGCCATCGCGCTGCTCATCAAAAACAAGCCCGTATTGCATGCCCGAGCAACCGCCTTGTTCAACATACACACGCAGCGCACTCTTTGCCGGATCGGCTTCCGCCTCTAACAGTCGGTTCGCCTCCGCGACTGCGGCCGGTGTTAAATCCAAGCAACGACTTAATGATGATGCCTCCATCGGCGTGAACTTTACTGGATTCATAGGGCACAGGCAAGCGGCACAGTCATTCTAGTGCTGCTTCATACCGTTTCTTTCTGGCGGCCAAGCCTGCTTTCATCCCCGGATATTGCTGGGCCAATTCATCACACAGGCCAATCGCCTCTTGAAAACGCTTTAAACGTTCTAGAATCCGGATGGCCATCAATCCTCCTTGCGTCTGCCAATAAGCACTGTTTCTCTCGCCTGCTTCTAAATGCCGACCATAAAAAACCGTCATCGCATGATCCGCAGCACTGTTCAATTTCTCTTCGAGCCCAGTCCCAGTAGCACCACGTTCCAATGTGTACGCCAATCCCAAATGCGATTGGCTCCTCACTTCAGGTGAGGTTTCCCCGGATATTGCCAGCGACTGCCGGTATGCTATCTCTGCGTGTAATAGATATCCTGGCTGAGTCTTGGAGATCAACAGACACCCATCGCCAATGCGTCCCCATGCCCGTGCGGCAACTGAATTGGTCGGCGATTCCTGGATGATCTCATGGAACGCGTTGGTCGACTGTGTCAATTTTCCGAGCAGCGCCCCCTCGTCAACGCCTCCAAGTTCAACCATCGTTAGGTCTCCCAATGCAAAGGTAGCTTCCACCCGATTTTGACGATCCAATGCTTGATCGTTAAGCAAATCCTGGAATATTTTTCGTGCATCCTCAAACCCTTGCCGTGCCAAGGCTGCACGCCCCGCCATAAACAATGATCGATGCCGTAATTTTATGGGGCTGTTCGTTGCGCCCGCGATTGCTAGATATCTTTTTTCCGCTGCCAGCCGATTTGTTTTCGATTGATAATCCTGATCGGCCAACCACATTTGCGCGGCAAAAGATTCTTTTGAATTATCATTCGCATGAGCCAACTCGCGATAAGCTGCAGCGGCATTAAGGATCTGTCCTGATTGCGCCAAAGCCCAAGCCCGGTCTAGTTTCACCGAAGGAACCAGCTCATTTGCGGGATGATCTGCCAACCATTTTTTATACAAAGCAACAACTTCAGTCCACCGACCTTCTGAAGCTATCAGCCGAATGTTCTCCAGTTCAGCGGCTGCCAACAATGGGCTCCCGGGATTCTGCTCTCGAAATTCCACCAACAAAGCAGCGGCATTTTCCCGGCGTCCTAATGTTACATGTCCCTGCGCCGAGGCCAGTATCGAATATGCCAACAAACTAGAATTCACAGCCTTCGCTTCGTCCAGCAACTCGATCATTTGAGCCGCGTCTCCCTGGGCCATTGCTGTCTTCAACTGCAAATATTTAGCCTTTTCCAGAAGATCATTGCTGACCCCTTGGTCAATGAGCGCCAATGTCTCAAACGCCAGCTCCGGCTTTCCTTCAGCCAGCAAAGCCAGTGCATCCACATACCGGACTTGAGCAACCCAGTTCGACTGCCCTCCCAAACCTATAACATTTAGAAAAGCCTCATGAGCTTCTGTTGCGTTGTTGCTTTTTAGCAAGCAACGACCGATTCCAAACTGAGCTCTTGCGATTAGTTCTTTTGACCCAGAAGAGGCCAATGCTTGCCTGAAGTGCCTTTGCGCAATTGTCGCATCTCCGCGCATCAACAACTCGAACTCTCCCTGAATAAATTGCGCAATTGCGTGCACCGACTTCATTTCCGGGTCCACGGATACCTTCTTCAGGATCGCTATTGCGTGATCTATTTCATCGCAATGCTGATAAAGGCGCACTGCGTTCAACGCAGCTTGGGCTCGTTGATCAGCGGGCAAATTCATCCCATTAGAAATTTGAACCTGCAGATTGGCTGCCTCCCGCCATTCCTGGGCCGACTCCATCAGTGCAGCATTCACGCCATCCACCTTCGCATGCATCGACTCCGGCGCCTTTTGTTCCACCAATGTATTCTTTAATTGCTCCAGAACCTGAGAAGCGACCGCGCGTTCTCCGGACTGCATAGCAATCCGTGCCAGCAATAAATCCCGCCTCCACCCTCGCTCTGCATCCATTGCCCGGGGCAGGCGTTTGACCCAAACCATTGCGGTCTCGACGTCCTTTTGCTGCAATAAAGCTTCCGCTAGCAACAGCCCTCCTTCCTGCAACTGAACAGAAACCAGCCCTTCACCCACGGCCCGCTGAAACTCACTTTCTGCAGGCAGTAACAGGGACACAATCTTGGCCCAATCCTGAACTTGTGCCGCTACAAACCCCATCCCCAATACAGCCTCCAAGGCATGGTCTGATTTGGGGAAAGACTGCAACAGTTCTGAATAGATTTGCCCCGCAGCCTCCAGATTGCCTTGTCCGACCCGACATTCTGCCATCCAGTAAAGATATTCATCGGCCAAATCTCCCGCCGCCAACCGGCCATTTGAGAGCACCCCGTAAGCCTCTCGAAATTGGCCCATTTGATAATGAGATTGGGCCATCAATGAAACCGCCTGGGCCCGGCGCGGTGAATCGGGGTGACGCTCGATCAATTCCCCCAACCAGCGCACCGAGGTGGCCCAATGCCCACCTTGAAACGAACGTGCGGCCGCCAGATACATGCGCTCATCCGGCGGAGTTGGCGGACGAGTGAGCGACACGTCCCCGATCACCGCCGCTTGTGCGCATAAGCCAGTCGCTAAGATTGCAATCCATGCGGTTTTCATGCGGCTTTTTTCTTCACTCGCTTCTTGGTTTTCACTGAGGGCAAATAGCGTTTCAAAAACTGGCCCGTAAAGCTCTCTTTACATTGTGCAACAAATTCGGGCGGGCCTTCTGCTATCACACGCCCACCACCAGAGCCGCCTTCCGGACCGAGATCCACAATCCAGTCAGCGCATTTGATCACATCCAAATTATGCTCAATCACCACCAGAGTATTCCCGGCATCGCGAAGCTTGGCAAACACATCCATTAACCGGGCCACATCATGAAAATGAAGCCCAGTGGTTGGTTCATCCAACAAATACAAGGTGCGTCCCGTGGAACGCTTGCACAATTCAGAAGCGAGCTTCACTCGTTGCGCCTCCCCGCCACTCAATGTCGTTGCCGACTGCCCCAACTGAAGATACCCCAACCCGACTTCAGCGAGTGTCAGGCAAACATCATGTATTTGCGGCACAGCCCGGAAAAAGGCGCACGCCTCATCCACGGTCATTTCCAGCACATCCGCGATGTTTAATCCTTTGTAATGAATCTCCAATGTCTCCCGGTTGTACCGCCGACCACTGCAATCTTCGCAGGCCACATATACTGCCGGCAAAAAATGCATCTCGATCTTCGACATCCCGTCCCCTTGACACTTTTCACAGCGGCCGCCTTTGACATTAAAGCTAAAAC
>JAYQQG010000151.1:0-7355 GCA_038145765.1 Verrucomicrobiales bacterium | reverse complement strand
TTTTTCTGCAATCCACTTGTAGGCCAAAACCCCTAGCACTCCCATTAGGAAATATTTTAATTTAAGCGTAGATCGCGCTGGGTCTACCATTCCGTCCCAATTAATCAAATTTGCCGTTAGCCCCACCAGACATAAGAAAAGCAATGCCCATGCGCTTTTTGGTAGAAAATGCCATCCGTAAAGTCGAACCGCGTTAGCGGCGGCCACCAAGCTAGGAATAAGGAGAAAAATATGGTTTCCGGCACAAATTCCAACAGAAACAAATACGCCCCCCGCCGCACATGAAAGGGCGAGCCAAACCATGCTTTCTCCCCATTGCTCCATCGCGACCTTTCGATGCTTCGTTGAAGAGGTTGAATTCGTTGGATAATTTATATCCACTGAAAAAATCCGTATAATCGTTTTTTTGGCGAAATGCAATTCAAACAGTTAATTTTCAATTGTAATGAAATGAATGGATACACAAAATAAGACATGAATCATGCCTTAGCCTTTTTCCTACTACTTTTGGCCGCATTGACGAGTCTTGCTGAAACGCCGCACTTTTCGATCGCAGTGAATGCTACCCAAGGGGTCAATGCCTTTAGTGTAAGGAATCACTCCGCCTCTAGTTTTGTCGAGGTATACCGCTCTAACAATTTCGTCCGTGGCCGCAACCACCTTCTTCTCACACATCACCGGCGCGAGTGTACATCATCAAGTCAAAGCCAGATCATCGCACCCAAGTATGAATCTGATTACCTGAGAGATGTCGAAGCGTTTTGGTCTTCCATGGCCAAGAAGCGCTTTCATTACTATGCGCAGCAGTCGACTAAAGTTTTGGTGGAGCCGGTTAATGTGGAGCGCTGGGTGAAAGATGGGGACGTAGTTTCGGCGGCGGGGGTGAAGTTTCAGGTGATGGCGACGCCGGGGTTTACCCGGGGGGCAGTGTCCTACCTTGCGAAAATCGATGGGAAGCGGTGTGCGTTTACGGGGGATTTGATTTATGGGGACGGAAAGATTTTTGATCTCTACAGTTTTCAGGATGCGATTCCGGAGGCCAAAGTGGGCGGGTATCACGGATACGGCGCGCGCTTGGCGGACTTGGTGACGAGTCTGCGAAAGGTTAAGGCATGGAAACCGGATGTGATTTATCCGGCCCGCGGTCCGGTGATCCATAATCCGGCGCAGGCGATCGATAAGCTCATTGGCCGTGTACAGGCCTTGTACCGGAATTATCTCTCGACCAACGCGCTGCACTGGTATTTCAAAGAGGAACGCATGCGGATTTGC
Organism: Verrucomicrobiales bacterium; assembly: GCA_038145765.1. Taxonomy (GTDB): domain Bacteria; phylum Verrucomicrobiota; class Verrucomicrobiia; order Limisphaerales; family UBA1100; genus UBA1100. The sequence continues at coordinate 6,083 of JAYQQG010000151.1, read as the reverse complement.
GGCGAGCGGGTGCTGGGCAAGGGGGCCAAGATTGACCTGATGCCCTATTGTCTGCATCTCGATACGCCGGATTGGATCATTCAATTTTCCACGAGCCGGATTATTGTGGCGGATAACGGGCATGGTTTTCTGCTGGATTGCGGCGGGAAGAATCAATTTGAGACCGCGAAAGATCTGGTGGCGCGCGGTGTGGTGAAGCAGATCGACGGCATTTTTCTGACCCACACGCATGATGATCATTCGCAAATGGTCAAGGCGGCTGCCGAACATTTCAAATGTCCCGTGTACACCACCACGGAGTATGAGGATGTGGTTGAGAATCCCGGCCGTTATTTGATGCCGGGCCTCACGGAACACGCCGTTGCAGACGTAAAGGGCATGAAGGATGGTGAAACCATGAAGTGGCATGAATATGAGTTCACATTCCGCTACTTTCCGGGGCAAATGATTTATCATGGAGCACTGCTGGTGAAGCGCCCCAAGGAGAAGCCGGTTTTTTTTATTGGCGATTCCTTTGCGCCTTCCGGCATTGATGATTACTGCCTGCTGAACCGCAATCTGGTACATCCGGATTCGGGTTATCCGCGTTGCTTTAAGATCCTGCGCAAACTGCCGAAGGACACTTGGCTGATCAACCAGCACGTGCCGCATGTGTTTCGGTTTTCGGACAAGGAGCTGACGTATCTAGAGACACAGTATGCAAAACGGATCAAAATATTGCGCGAATTGTTTCCATGGGATGATCCAAATTACGGCATCGATGAGCGTTGGTCTACGTTTTATCCCTACGGCAATATTATGAAGCCGGGTGAAATACGCGAAGTGGAAGTGCGCATCACCAATCATTCGCCCATCAAGCGAACCTTTCGGGTGACTCCGCGCGATTATCGGGGGGCCAAAGTTTTGAGCGGGCCGGGAAACACTGCTCTGGCATCGCGCGGGGAAGGTGCGGTGAAGGTGAAAATTCAGGCCCCAAATGAACCGGGCGTTTATGTGATCACAGCGGATATCGACTCCAAAGGGATGCATTTTCGGGAATGGGTGGAGACAATCATTGAGGTGAAGTAACTCTCCGCCCCTGTCCTTCAGGCTTCCGAAAACGGCCGGTTTCCGCTATAACTCCCCCCCTTGAATCCCTTGCAATTCAGTGTGGTGGTCTGGCTATGGGCGGCCTTCTCCGCTCTGGCGCACCCCATTTCCATGAGCAACGCCGTGGCGAATGTCCGCGAAGACGAAGTGCTGGTGGAACTACGCATCATGCTGGAGGATCTCGTTCTATTTCATAGCCTGAAGGCTGATGAAAAAACGGTGTTCAAGGCCGAAGATCTCCGGCAGGCAGCTCAGAAGCATGACGCCTTTTTGCTGAAGCACCTGACTTTCCGTGACGGTGATGGGCAGGTGTTCAAGGGCCATGTAGAGCGGCGTGATCTCGCGGCCATCCCGGATGATGGCGTGCCGCAGGCTGAACTCATGAAACGCCATGCGGTGTATCTCATGCGGTATGAGCCGCCCGAGAAAGAGCCGCAGTTCATCACCGTGTTGCAGCAATTTGGCGGGGTCAAGGCGGTCGTTCCCTCGGTCATGGATTTCATGGTCCTGCAAAAGGGAGTGTGGCTAAGCAAACCCACCCAACTCCAGCATGGTCGACCACACACGGTGACGTTTGACTGGGACAATCCACCCACTGAATCCCCCAAGAATTGGCGTGAGCTTCGCCAAAAACGCGAGGAGGAACTCCAGCGCAAGCTGGGTATAACCAGTTATACCGGTCTTTATTCCTACATCTACCTCAACGACCGCGAGGTCCGCCATGAGATTCTTGTCCCGCTATTGACCTTTGAGAAATGGCTGCCCATCAAACGTGCCAACCCGGAGTTTTTGGAAGTCGCCGAGCAGGAAGCCATGCGCGAGCAGATTGCCAAATGGTTCCGCGAACGCAACCCGGTCCAAATTGATGGGATCCCCGTGAAACCCGTCCTGCAACGGCTGCAATTTTTCGGACTCGATATCAATGACTTCGCACAAAACGCCGAACCACGACGCATCAGTGCCTACCAAGCCCGACTGGGAATCATCCTTCGTTACCCCGCCAAGGCTCCCCCCAATCGCGTGCAAATGACATGGGAAATCTTCCATGAATCAGCCCCGTTCCTCCGCTCCATCGTCTATGACCGCGATGCCAAACCCACCGAGGAATTCTTCGTCAAAGATCAGCCCCGATACGAATGGGCTCGTCAAGGACAAGCGCCCGTCCCGGCATCCTTTGAAGTCGTCTGGAAAGGGCCGTTTCAAAATACCTCCGGAAATATAGACAGGACCACGCCAAAGCCTCCGGGCATCTCGCGAGTGAGCTTTGTCCTGATTGGCATCGCATTCGCCGGGGCGGGATTTACCTGGATGCTGTACCGCCACCATCCGCAACGCATTGCCCGGAGCCTGGGCGTGCTGACGATCTGGCTTTTGGGCGCCATCTATTTTCATGATCATGTTCCCCCCGCCCAACGCGCGAATAATGTTGAACCTGCCTCTGCCAAGGAGTTGACGGCCCACACATCGTCCCTGTTGCAAAACATCTATCGCGCTTACGACTATGGGGATCAAGGCGAAGTTTACGATGCCCTGGAGCATAGTGTTACCGGCGAATTGTTGGAGGAATTGTTCCTTAAGATTCAGTCCGGTCTGCGCGTACAAGAACAGGGTGGCGCCATTGCCAATGTGCAGGAAGTGAAAGTCCAAACGATGACTCCGGTATCCGATGCCGATGCCACGTTGCACTGCATTTGGAATGTTACCGGTACCGTGGAGCATTGGGGACACATTCACACACGGGAAAACCAGTACTCCGCGCGCATCACGCTGGATCTTTCCCAAGAAGGGCGGGGCCGCATTTCCGCCTTTGAGGTGACGGATGAAAAACGCGTGCGCTTTGAAACCGGCCTGCGTTTATTTGACGACAGCTAATGGACGCCGCACTGCAACAGGTGGAGTTTGCCTACGGCGACGAAGGCTTTCGCCTGCGCATTCCTAAATTAAAACTGGCATCCGGTTCCCGAACCGCCTTCGTCGGGCCCAGCGGCTCCGGCAAAACGACACTCTTACGATTGCTGGCCGGCATTTCCACTCCTCAAACAGGCACCATCCATGTTGGCGACCACGCCCTGCACGATATGTCGGATACGGAGCGCCGGGCCTTTCGCATCCGCCATATCGGCTTTGTCTTCCAAGACTTTCGGCTGATCGATTATCTGGATGTGCGCGAAAATCTCCGGTTAGCCTATCGGCTCAATGACGCGCTGTCCTTGTCCGCGGCTGTCGACAAGCGGCTCGCAAAACTGACAGACGACCTGCAGTTGGCCGACCGGCTCAACGCCGGCATCGACACCCTGTCTCAAGGCGAACGCCAGCGAGTGGCCATCGGTCGCGCGCTGCTGCCCCAGCCAAAGCTCATTCTGGCTGATGAACCCACCGGCAACCTCGATCCCGCCAACAAAACCCGTATCCTTGAATTGTTGTTCAACCAAGCCGAGGCCAACCACACCACGTTGGTGATGGTTACCCACGATCACGCACTGCTCGATCGGTTTGAGCAAGTCATTGATTTTCAGGATTTCCAAGCACAGGAGGCGCCGCATGCCTAGCCTCTTTTTGGCCTGGCGCTATTTGCGGGCGCGCCCCGGGCAAACAGGGGTGATGATCCTTGGCCTCGCCATGGCTTTGTATTTGCCACTCGTCACGCATCGGTTGGTCGATGAATTCGATCGAGCCATCGGCGCCCGGGCCCAAGCCACGCCTTTGGTGATCGGGGCCAAAGGCAGCCGGTTTGATCTCGCCCTGCACGGTCTCTACTTCCGGGCCCGCCACAACGGCACCGTGCCCTACAGCGAATACCAACGCCTGCACGAAAAGGCATCCGGCTCCGTCATCCCGTTGCATTCAAAATTCACTGCCCAGAATTATCCCGTCGTCGGTACCACCGTGGATTATTTTCATTTCCGGAAACTTCGACTCCGGCAGGGCAATCAAATGCGCCAATACGGCGATTGTGAACTCGGCGCCACCGTGGCGGCCGAGCTTGGACTGGGGCCCGGCGACACCATTCTAACCGACCGCGATAACCTGTTTGATCTCGCCGGGGAATACCCGCTTCAACTCAACGTTACTGCCGTCCTCGCCCCCAGCGGCACGCCGGATGACTCGGCGATTTTCGTTGATTTGGAAACTGCCTGGATCATCGAAGGTATTGGCCACGGGCACAATCCGGATCTGGATCACAACGGCACCAGTCCCAAACTGATCAAAACGCACCTCGAAATCACTTCGGAAAATGTGGACTCATTCCATTTTCACGGCGAACCGGATACCTTTCCCTTAACCGCTCTCATCGCCCGACCTCTAGATGACAAAGCTCAGGCCTTGCTCCTAGCCGGTTATCAGGATCATGCCTCCCTCCAAGCGCTCAAAGCTCCCACCGTCATGGCCGAGCTCATGGGCATGATCCTCCGCGTCCGCGATTTTCTTGACGCCCATCACACCTTGGTCGCCGGCACCATGGCAGCCCTGCTGGCGATGATCATCGCGCTCTCCCGCCAATTGCGAAAAAAGGAAATGGAAACCCTCACCCTGCTCGGCAGCGGGCGCGGATTCCAATGGGCACTCCAGATCACCGAGCTGACCATCATTCTGTCCATCGCCGTTGTTTGCGCATGGGGGTCCTCTGTTTTGACCGTCCACCTTGCTGCTGCCTATCTCCATTCGCTCACCGGTGGGGCACCCTGATTTATTCGCAGCCTATTCACCACATCAGGTTTTATGCGAACAACTAAGGGTTGGGCGCGTAAAAACCGGAGCCATAATCCATTGCAAGGAGGGTTGCGCTCAGTGTTTCTACCCGCTTTGGCGTGGAGATATTGGCTGAGCGTTCCCATTAAAAATTTCACGTATCGGATTGGGTAACATGAAACGGTTGTGTTTGGTATGGGCATGCTTATTGGGGCTGTGGGCGGCACCCAAAGCGGATGCCTTTGTGTTGGTGGGACCGATGGATCCGGCCGAGCTTGCCAGCGGTGGTATCGATTTCAATTACACCGATGACTTAGGCGGACCCAAAGATCTGAAAACATTCTTTCGGTGGAACATTCCGCTACTCACCTATGCGTTCGACGCGAGTTTCATGCAGTACTTCGGCCTTGAAGGCCGCGATGCCGTGAAGGAAGCCTTTACAGCGGTAAACGATTTTTTTGTGAACGACGAGTACAGCGGGGTAAGTTCGTTGGAGCTTACCTCGCATGGGTTCCGTTCGAACTATAATACCACATGGCTCAATACCACCGCCAAAAATGCACAGGTCATCGACATCAAGAGCCTCACGCTAGGCCTCATCATCAACCACCTTGGCTTGGGGAATCCCTACCGATATTCGTTTGGCATCCACTCCACCTCCACCAATTCCGCGGGGACTCAAATCAATTTCAATGTACGCCTGCGCAACTTTGATCCCATTACGTACAAGCCCACTTCACTGATCAACAATGTCGCCTTCAGCTACCGCCTCATTCATGACGCGCCGCCTTCCGTTGGCGTCACCACCTTGCCGACCTTTGCCGACATGGAGGAGTTTACCACTGATACCACTGGCAATGCCTGGACCAGTCTCTCGGCCATCACGGACGCGTTTTATGGGAACACAGCCATCTTTTGGACTGAGCAACCGACGCTCTTCGGGTTTGGGGTCTATTACGATGGCAAAAACGCGATGGGCGGCCATTACGAACCGCGGCATGCCTTAACCTACGATGATGCCGGCGGCTTGAAGTATCTCTATCGCACCAACAATTACGTCTATGAAGGACTCGATCCTAATGTGGTCCTGATGGTGCCCGCCAACTTCTTGCCCACCTTTGCGATTCCGGTCTTTCCCAGTGGCGGTGGGCGTATTTATCCCGATCCCACGGGCATCCAAGGCGCGTATGTGCCGCGCAGAAATGCGGGCTTAATCCCCGGTTTGCCCATTACTTCCAGCGTGCCCGTGCAGGCCCCGCCTGCATTGGTGGATGTCGCCATGCGCGGAGGCATCAATACAATTC
>JAYQQG010000150.1:0-7511 GCA_038145765.1 Verrucomicrobiales bacterium | reverse complement strand
ATAGAAACACTGCCTCTGCGCGTTTCAGATGATTGGCGCTGGTGACCAGCAACACTGTTCCCCAATCGTTCATTTCAGCCAACTGACTGAATTTCACCGCCTCTTCCCTTGTATTACCGCAAATCCCCAAATCATGCACTTCGGCATCATCCAACAATTCCCAATCCTTCATCCACGGTCGCAACACATCGGCCTCCGGCATTAATTCATCCCCACTCCAATAACCGCCCCCACCGATCACCAAAACATTGGATTTCCCCCCACGCACGAGAGCTATGCCGGTCATAATCCGGTCGGCTCGGGCGCTAAAATTGACGCCGGTAATTTCATGCTCAGACCCCGTTGCCATCCCACCCAAAACCACCACGGCATCCGCCTGCGGCAACTCATCCCAATCCGTACGCGCGTAGGGAGCTTCCAACCGCGACAATAAATATACCGCCAAGGGAGAACTTCCCGTGATGAAAATGAAAAGAAACAACGCTCCCGGCACGGCCGCCCAGCGATAATGGCGTTTGTAGATTTGCCAAACGCAGAGGGCCAGCAAGCCCAGCCAAACGATGGCGATGGGCTGTAGGAGCGCTTTTATGAGGGCGGCCATGCTTTAGGCCTCGGACAGATACTCAATCGATTCACGCGTTTGCTGGGCTTTTTCCTGCCAATCTGCCAAGCGATCCTTGGCTTCCTGCAGCACATCTTCCGGCGCACGTTCGGTGAATTTCGGATTATTCAGCTTCGCACTTGCCTTATCGATTTCCTTGGCAATTTTCTCCAGCTGACCTTCCAGACGTGTTTTTTCTGCCTCAACATCGATCAAACCGTCCAACGGCAGAAACAATTCGCCCATCATTGAGCGCGCAGCCGGCGTGCCTTTGCGCGGAGCATAGGCCGGATCCACCTGCAGTGATTCAGCGTTCAACAGACTTTGAATCACCTCCACCTCGTAAGGTTCAATGGGGCCAACCGGTTTAAGGATGTAATCGACCTTCTTGGCGAACGGAATATTGCCGATGGCGCGGAGATTGCGGCCGGCGGTGACGAGCTCGTGCTTGGCGGCGACGAGGTCGTCGATGGTGTTGTCCAGCGCGTAGTGTTCGTTGAAATCATCCTCAAACCCTTTCGGCCAATGGGCGGTCATGATGGTCTCGCCGCCTTGATCCGCTGGCATGTCCTGAGAGTAGCCGAGGCCGTGCCAGAGTTCCTCGGTGATGAACGGCAGGAAAGGATGAAACAGGCGCAGCGTGTGGCCCGTGACGAAATCAAACACGGCCAGCACGTTGGCTTTGCGGGCGGGGTCGTCGCCGAAGAAGGTGGCTTTACAGCTTTCCACGTACCAGTCGCAGAATTCACTCCAGAAGAACCGATACAATGCGCTGGTGGCATCAGTGAAGCGGTAGGCCTCAAAGGCAGCGGTCACTTCTCGGATGGCCTGATCGAGCCGGCGCAAAATCCATTTATCGTCGCTGGTGAGCAGTGCTGGATCGATCTCGCCCTCGGTCTCGCCGCCCTGCATTTGGCGGAAACGGCAGGCGTTCCAGAGCTTGTTGCAAAAGTTGCGGCCGAGTTCCACATCCTTTTCGTCGAAGAGCACGTCGAGCCCCTGCGGCGCGCTGCGCATGGTGCCAAAGCGCAGGGCATCGGCGCCGTATTGGCCGATTAGCTCCAGCGGATTGGGTGAATTGCCGAGGCTCTTGGACATTTTGCGCCCTTTCTTGTCGCGAATGATGCCGGTGAAATAGACGTTGCGGAATGGCAGATCGCCGCGCCATTCGTAGCCGGCCATGATCATGCGGGCGACCCAGAAGAAGATGATGTCCGGGCCAGTCACCAGATCGGTGGTGGGATAAAATTTCTTAAGCGTGTTGGTTTCTTCCGGCCAACCCATCGTGGCAAACGGCCAGAGCCACGAGCTGCACCACGTGTCGAGCACGTCGGGATCCTGCTCCCACCCCTCGCCCTCGGGCGCCTCAAGGCCGCAGTGGATTTCCTCGCCGCGATACCACACGGGGATGCGGTGCCCCCACCAAAGCTGGCGGCTGATGCACCAGTCCTGCAGGCCGCCCATCCAGTAGTCGTAGGTTTTGGACCAGCGCTCGGGATAAAATTTCATGTCCCCGTTGGCCACGCAGTCGCGGGACTGCTGCTGGCTCGGGTATTTGAGGAACCACTGTTCCGACAGGCGCGGCTCAATCGGCACATCGGCGCGTTCGCTGAAGCCGACATTGTTTTTGTAATCCTCCGTCTTGATCAGCGCGCCCAGTTCCTCGAGCTTGGCGGCGGCGGCCTTGCGGGCTTCAAAGCGGTCCAAGCCGGCCAAATCTGCACCGGCAAGATCGTTCATTTTGCCGTCCGCCGTGATCACCTCAATGGCCTCCACACCGGCGCGCTGGCCGATCTCGAAGTCCGCTTTATCGTGCGCCGGCGTCACCTTCAGCACGCCGGTGCCGAATTCGATATCGATGTGGTCATCGGCCACAATGGGCAAATGCGCCTGATTCTCAACCGGCAACGGCCGCACGGCGTGCTTGCCGATGAGCTTGCCGTAACGCGGGTCCTTCGGGTTCACCGCAATGGCCGTGTCGCCCGGGATGGTCTCCGGCCGCGTGGTGGCAATCTCCAGCCACGTGTCCGGTTCTTCCACCACCTGCACCTTGAAATAAAAGAGCTGGCTGTTCTGCTCTTTCATGATGACCTCCTCATCCGAGAGGGCGGTCAACGATTTCGGGCACCAATTCACCATCCGCTTGCCGCGATAGATGAGGCCTTTCTCGTACAAATCCACAAACACACGCTGCACGCAAGCCGTGTACTCCTCATCCATCGTGAAGCGCAGGCGCGACCAGTCGCAACTGGCCCCGAGCTTTTTCAACTGCTCAATGATGATGCCGCCGTGCTTCTCCTTCCATTCCCAAATGTGCTCGAGCAGTGCTTCGCGGCCCAGATCATCGCGATGGCGCATGACGCCTTCCTTGATCAGCTTGCGCTCCACCACGCTCTGCGTGGCGATGCCCGCGTGATCCGTGCCCGGCAGCCACAGCACTTCCTTGCCGTCCATGCGCGCCTTGCGGGCGAGCAGATCCTGAATGGTGTTGTTCAGCACATGGCCCATGTGCAGCACGCCCGTGACATTGGGCGGCGGGATGACAATTGAATAAGCCGGACGCTGTTCAGAGACGCGCTCGGGATCCGCGGTGAAACAATCGTTCTCCTCCCAGAACGAATACCACTTATCCTCCACCACCTGCGGTTCGTAAGCCTTGGGAATCTCCGCCATGATTATTTCTTCAACAACCGAAACTCGATGCTGTCCAGCAACGCCTGCAGGCTGGCCTCGATGATGTTTTCGTTCACGCCCACCGTGTACCAGCGCTCCTTTCCGTCGGTGGACTCGATCAGCACGCGCGTCTTGGCCGCTGTGCCCGAGGCGCGTGAGGAGTTCAAAATGCGCACCTTGTAATCGGTCAGCTTCACTTTCTTGAGCAACGGATAAAATCCGCGCAGCGCATTGCGCAGTGCCTGGTCGAGCGCATTCACCGGGCCATCTCCATCCGCCACCGTGTGAGCCGTCTTGTCGCCCACGCGCACTTTCACGGTGGCCTCACAAACATGCTCCAACGCATCGCCGCGCATCGAGACATGGTACGCCTCCAGATGAAACGCCGGCTCCACGCGCCCCAGCGTCTTGCGAATCAACAAAGCCAGCGAGCCCTCCGCCCCCTCGTAATCGTAGCCGATATGCTCCTGCTCCTTGACGCGGGTGAGGATGTCCTTGAGCTGCGGCGCATCGTTATCGATGCGAATGCCCATCTCCTGGGCCTTCAGTACGATATTGCTGCGCCCGGCCAGGTCGCTCACCAAAATGCGCCGCTGATTGCCCACCACATTGGGGTCCGCATGCTCAAAACTATGCGGCACCTTTTGCACGGCATTCACGTGCATGCCGCCCTTGTGGGCAAACGCCGTCCCGCCGACCCACGGCTGGCGGCGATCCGGGATCAGGTTGGCCACCTCATCGACAAAACGCGACACATCACGCAGTTTCTTCAAGCGCGCCTTGGGCATCGAACGCCGGCCCATTTTCAGGGTGATATTCGGAATGGCACTGATCAAATTACAGTTACCGGTGCGTTCACCATAACCATTGATGGTCCCCTGCACCTGAGTGGCGCCCTGCTCCACAGCCGCAATCGCATTGGCCACCGCGAGGCCAATGTCGTTATGGGTATGAATGCCCACCTTGCACGCGAGCTCCTTGCGCGCCGCCGCCGTAATCTCCGCCACCTCGCTGGGCAGCGTGCCGCCGTTGGTGTCGCACAAAACCACGAAATCCGCGCCGGCCGCCTCGGCCGCCTTCCACGTGGCCATGGCATATTTGGGGTCGTCCTTGAAACCGTCGAGCGCATGCTCGGCATCGTAGATTACCTTGCGCCCGTTCTTTTTCAGGAACGCGATCGTGTCGGTGATCATCGCGATATTTTCCTTGGGCGTGGTCCGCAGCACTTCCTTCACGTGCAGTAGCCAAGTCTTGCCGAAGATGGTCACGACCGGCGTCTTGGCTTCCAGCAAGAGTTTCACTTGCGGATCGTCCTTCGCCGCAATTTTCTTCCGGCGCGTGGATCCGAAGGCCGCGATCTCCGCATTCTTCCACTTGCGCTTGGCGGCCGCCTGAAAAAACTCGATATCCTTGGGGTTACTCCCCGGCCAACCGCCCTCCACATAATGTACCCCAAAGGCATCGAGCTTTTCAGCCACGCGGAGTTTGTCCGCCACCGAAAAGCTCACGCCCTCGCCCTGCGTGCCATCGCGCAGGGTCGTATCATAGATTTCCACCAGGCCTTTGCTCATTTGCCCCGCTTCAGCGGGAGGCGTGTTCTACGCCAAAGGCATTCTTCTTGCAAACCTGAAACGGCTGTTTTCAGGGGATTTATGCCGGATTCGGCAGCTTCCGATGCGGCGGAAACTGGAAACGCGCCTGGACCGGACGCGAAATCGGGTGCACCTCATCGCTCTCAATCATCTTCCGGATTTGATCAAACCACCAACCCGCCTGGGGCAAACGCCGCTGCCGACGCCGTCGCGGGCGGGTCACGAAGTTGCGATCAAATCCGAATTCGAGTTGTTCATTCCGTTCGTTATACATGTCAGTCTCCTTGGTTTGAGTTAATCTCTGCGCAGAGCCTGACAGCACAGGTGAGACATTTACTGTCCAACACAAAAAAAATTTCGCTTCCCGTTAAATCCCCGTTACGTTGCGCGCGGATGGCATTGCACCTACACAATACTCTGTCACGAAAAGTTGAATCGTTCGAACCCTTGGATTCCGACGGGCGCTCCGTGGGCATGTACTGCTGCGGCCCTACGGTGCATGACTTCGCACACATAGGCAATTTTCGGACGTTTGTGTTCGCGGATCTGGTGCGCCGCTATCTGGAATTTCGCGGCTACTCTGTCAACCACGTGATGAACATCACCGACGTGGAGGATAAAATCATCCGTCGCGTCCGAGAGCAATCCACTACCCTCGCCGATTACACCGCCCAATATCAGGATGCCTTTTTCGAGGACCTTCAGACCCTCAATTGCGTCGAGCCGCATCACATTCCCAAGGCCACGGATCATATCCCGGAGATGATCGACCTCATCAGCCGCCTGATGGAGCGCGGCATCGCCTATCAGGCCGCCGACCGTTCGATTTATTTCTCAATCGAAAAATATCAGGGCTGCGGCTGCCGATATGGTCAACTCGTCAACCTGAACTTCGACGAAATGCGTCAGGGCGAGCGCGTGAGCGATGATGAATACGAGAAGGAATCCGTCGCTGATTTCGCTCTCTGGAAAGCCCGCGTGGATGACGATGGCGATGTTTACTGGCCCAGCCCTTGGGGCGAAGGCCGGCCCGGTTGGCACATCGAGTGCAGTGCCATGAGCATGAAACTGCTGGGCACCAGCTTCGATCTTCACTTGGGCGGCGAAGATCTGGCATTCCCCCATCACGAGGATGAAATTGCCCAGAGCGAGGGTGCCGGCGTTCAGGAGGAAGGACGGCCATTTGTGAAATACTGGCTACACGGCGCCCATCTTCTGGTTGAGGGCAAGAAGATGAGCAAAAGTCTTGGCAACTTTTTCACCCTGCGCGATCTGACGGACAAAGGCTACAACGGACGCGAAATTCGCCAACTAATGATCAGTGCGCATTACCGTGAGACATTTAATTTCACTTTGGACGGCCTCGCTGGTGCGCGTACGGCTTTAAACCGAATTCACGAATGCGTTACCAAACTCCGTGACCAGGCCGGCGACTCCACCGCTGAACCGGCCACAGGCGTAATCGACACATTCACCAGTGCTATGGATGATAATCTCAATGTCTCCGGCGCGTGGGCTGCGGTGTTTGATTGGGTGCGCGATTGCAACCGCCGTTTGGCGCAAGGCTCCCTAGATGCCAACGAGGCTGCCTCCGAACTCGCCGCGTGGGAATGCATCGACTCGGTCCTCGGCGTCAGTCAGGAAGATGAAACTGCGCCCGAAGCTCTGGTCGCCCTCATGCACGAACGCACCGAAGCCCGTCAGGCCAAGGACTTCACCCGAGCGGATGTCATCCGCGACGAGCTTGCCGCTGCCGGCTGGACGATCGAAGACACCCCGAACGGCCCGCGCCTCAAGCGTTCCTGACATGGCCGGCTGTTTCATCACCTTTGAGGGGACGGAGGGCTGCGGAAAGTCGACCCATATCAAAAAATTGGCCCGACGCCTCACGAGTGAAGGACACACGGTTCGCACTCTGCGCGAACCGGGCGGCACGGAGAGTGGTGAAGCCATCCGCCAACTCCTCAAGCATGGCCCCAGCGAACTCACTGCTGAAGCCGAATTGTTGCTCATGAACGCAAGCCGGGCCCAACTCGTGCGCGAAGTCATCCGGCCCGCTCTTGAGGCTGGCGAGGTGGTGTTATGCGACCGGTTTTACGATTCCACGACCGTTTATCAGGGCACCGGCCGGGGCTTGGATTCCACACAGGTTCGAACGGTCATCAATTTTGCCGTGGGCGACACTCGCCCCGATCTCACTCTGCTCCTGCAAATTCCCCTACAAACCAGCGAAGAACGACGCGCCCGCCGCGCTGAAACCGATCGGTTTGAACAATCCGAACGGGCCTTTTTTGAGCGAATCGAGGCCGGCTATCGTGAATTGGCGGCATCCGAGCCCGAGCGCATCGAGGTGATCGACGCGGATTTGCCGATTCAATCCGTTGAGAACGCGATCTGGGATGCCGTTTGCCGCACGCTAAAAAAGTGAGAAAAGCCGTTGACACTTCCCCTCAATCCAGTACTCTCCCGCTCCCTTTTTTCACATGGCAAATCAGATAAAAATAACGATTAAAAAGGTCAAAGACCTTAAGCCGGACGAGAAGCGCGACTGGAAGCGCAAGTATCTTTCACGCAAATCGTACCGAAAATGCGCACATATCGATCTTGTGAGTGAATATCTGAGGAATCTGCTGAGTTGTCTTAGA
>JAYQQG010000149.1:0-7900 GCA_038145765.1 Verrucomicrobiales bacterium | reverse complement strand
TGCGGGCTCAAGAGTTTCACCGATAAAAACGGCCAACTCTACACTCTCTTCCGCGGCGCACAAAATATCGTTAACCGCGACATGCGCCTCCTGACCGGTTTCAAGCCGCAGCAAATTCGGGAACGAATTGTCGGTCCCTGGAAGATCGGCCAGTGCGTGATGAGCAGTGCCGCGTTTATCGAATCTACAAACGGTATGGTGGGGGCGTGGGAAACGGAAAGCAACATTTTCGTCGGACGCCTAGACGGCAAATCAGACGCCTACAAAATCGCCCGCACGGCCCGTCAACGGCATCCGGCTCTGGCGGTCAACGCGGCTGGACAAACTCTGGTGGTCTGGAGCGAAAATACCGGCTGGAAACGCGGCGGGCGTCTGGCTTGGGAACTGGTCAACGGCAAAAACTTCAAACCCATTCAGCACGGTGGACAAGCCGGCGTTCCGGTATGGAGTTTGGTGGCTGCCTACTCTTTGCCGAACGGCGATTTCGAGATTATTTACTAAACAAACAGGCGCCGGAAAAATCCGGCGCCCGCAGTTACAGCGATCGGTTTCGCCGTTAAATGATCTGTTTGATCGGCTCGGCACCTTCCACCCCCACCAACCGCTGGTCGAGCCCTCGGTAGAAATAGGAGAGGTGGTTGGGATCAAAGCCCAGCTGTGTCAGGATGGTGGCGTGCAGGTTCTTAACATGGAACCGGTTTTCCACGGCCTTACTCCCGATCTCGTCGGTCTGGCCGACACTCACTCCGCCCTTGATCCCACCCCCGGCCATCCACATGGTGAACCCGTAGCTGTTGTGATCTCGGCCCGTGCCCCGGGCGTACTCGGCGGTCGGCTGGCGGCCGAATTCGCCGCCCCACACGATGAGCGTCTCGTCCAGCAGCCCGCGCTGCTCAAGATCCTGCAACAGCCCGGCGATCGGCTTGTCGGTGTTGCCGGCATGATAGCTGTGGTTTTTCACGAGATCACCGTGGGCGTCCCAGTTGGCGTCATTGTGATTGCCACCACTGTAGATTTGAATGAAACGTACCCCGCGTTCCACCAAGCGCCGTGCCAGTAGACATTTCTTGCCGAAATCATCCGTGCGCCGGTCCCCGATGCCGTACAGGGCCTTGACGTGCTCTTTTTCCTGATCGAAATCCACCGCCTCAGGCGCGCTCATCTGCATCTTGTAGGCGAGTTCATAGCTGGCGATGCGGGCGGACAGGTTGGAATTATCCGTGCGATCGCTCAGGTGGCGGCGGTTGTATTTGTTCAACGCATCGAGCATGGTGCGCTGTTCCTCACGGCTCATTCCGCGGGCGTTTTTCAAATCCAAGATCGGAGTGCCACTGGCGTTGACCGTCACGCCCTGAAACGCGGCGGGCATGTAGCCGCTGGTCCAATTCTTGGCGCCGCTGATCGGGCCGCCGGTGGGGTCCAGCATCACCACGTAGCCGGGCAGGTTTTCGTTTTCCGAACCGAGACCGTAGTTAACCCAGGAACCGAGCGAGGGCTTGCCGCTGAGCACATGGCCGGAATTCATCATTAACATTGCCGAACCATGGATCGGCGAGTCGGCCGTCATCGAATGCAGAAACGCAATCTTGTCGCTCTGCGCGCCCACGTGCGGGAAGAGATCGCTGACGTATTTGCCACATTGGCCGTACTGCTTGAATTGCCATTTCGGCCCCACCACGCGGCCGCCGTTTTTCTTGCCGCCACGGCCAAAGGTTTTCACCTCAATCGTCTTGCCGTCGAGCGGATACATCTTGGGCTTATAATCGAACGTATCCACCTGACTCGGCCCGCCGTACATGAACAAGAAGATCACGTGTTTGGCCTTGGCCGGCAGCGGCGGGTTCTTGGGCTTGAGCGGGTTTTCCCATGGCGTCTGGCCGTCGGCCGCCATGGCCTGATTCGCGAGGAAACCATCGCCCGCCATCATGCCGGTCAACGCCAGTGACGTGAAGCCGCCGCCGACTTGATGCAAAAACTCACGCCGCGAGGTCTGCCCGCAGAACGTGTTCATCGGTTTTTCAATGTTCGCCATAAGCCTGTTTTAATCTAAAGGATATTTCGGTTTTAGTCGAGATAGACAAATTCGTTAAGGTTAAGCACCAGCAGGCAAAAGCGTTGGAGTGCCTGGTTGGCATCCATGCCGCCCTGCTTGAAGGTGTTCATGAGTTTTACGCCGTCGGTGATATCCGCCTCAGTCGCCGGCCGGCTGGTGGCCAGTTCAATGGCTCGGCTCACCTGGGTGCGTTCTTCCTTTGTTTCGGTCTGCAGGCGCGTAGCCAACACCTCCGCCGAGTCATTGAGAAATTTGCTGTTGAGCATCGTCAGCGTTTGCGTAGGCACCGTGGTGACGAATCGGACATCGCAGGTGTTGTCGGTGTCGGCCCAGTCGAATGATGCCAGAAACGGCTCGTGCAATGACCGCTTCACAAAGATGTACACGCTGCGACGGGCGGCATCCTCCTTGGAGCTGCGCCCCCAGGCGGCACCCGGGCGCGAGGCGGTGCGGGCCACCTCGTGAGGAATCTCGGTGTAAATGCTGGGACCGGCCATCTTGAGATTCAGTTGCCCCGTGAGGTTCAGAATGGAATCGCGAATCTCCTCTGCCGCCAACCGTCGCATGTCGAACCGCCAGAACAGATCATTATTGGGATCGGCCTTCAATCCGGCGGATTGACCGCTGGAAGCCATTTGGTAGGCGCGGCTCATCATGATGAGCTTGTGCATGCGCTTGAGCGTCCAGCCGCCCTCGATCAACTCCGCGGCCAGCCAGTTGAGCAGTTCCGGATGAGTGGGTTCATCTCCGATATACCCAAAGTTATTGGAGCTACGAACAATCCCCCGGCCAAAGTGATGTTGCCACAGGCGATTCGCCATCACCTTGGCAGTCATGGGATTATCCTTGCTGGCCATCCATTCGGCGAGCACACGGCGTTTGCCGGTGGTCTGATTGCCGTTGCCGTACCCTTCGGGAACAGTCGCTTCGTCGGCATCCAGAATCTGCGGGAAGGCCGGGGCAACTTCCTCGCCCTGCAACTGGGGATTACCGCGGGCCAGCACCCAAGTTTTTTGACGACCGCGCTCGGCCACGGCCATGGCCTTGCCGATCTCAAAAGTAAGTTGCTGGGCCTGACTCGCAGCCAACGCTTTTTGCAACCGCACCCACTCGGCATACCGGGCGGCACCCAACACCTCGGCCCCGTGTTTGCGGGCCAAAACCTCGGCCGGTGTAGCGGCGGTGTCGGCCGTCAGCCCTGCATCAATGTACTGGCCCCCGCCGGTTTGGCGACAGTGGATGGCCAATGTGTTCCGGCCGGTTTGCAAAACACTCACGGAGGCCTGAGTGACGTCGATCTCCTTATAATTGCTGAGGTGCCCCTTGAGTTCGATGATCTTTTTACCGTTGAGATAAACCACCGCGTCTTCGTCGTGGTGAATCTTCAACACGAGCTTGGACGGCACGCCCTGAAGACCGAAATCCTTGCGCAGCCAGATATCCTTGGTGTTCCAAGTGGTGCGCACCTGGCTGCCCGGGGTCCCGGCCGTACCAAATCCACCGGGTCCCTTCTTCCATTTACTGTCGTCAAAAGCGATCTCGAACCAATTCCCGGCCGGTTGAACGGTGGTGTATTCCCATTCCTGACCGGCGGCGATGGAATCGGGCAACACCCGGGCGTTCCGAGGCCCCTTGGGGCCGGACTCGATCTTGAGTTCCGGATGTTTCTTGGCCAGACCGGCGATGAACTCGCGCTCGAGTGCGCTGATCTTGCCGGTGAGTACCATTTCGTTCTGTTGTTTGGCCGTGACTTTGGCGTCGTGCTTGGCCCGATCAGCCGGGGTGTCGTTGATCGGCACATGATTGGTGCCGCCCTTCCCGTGTGGGGAAATATCGCTGAAGAAAGAAAGGAGTGTGTAGTAATCCTTCTGTGGAATGGGATCGATCTTGTGATCGTGACACCGCGCGCAGCCAACCGTCATGCCGAGGAAGGTTTCACTGGCTGTACGTAAAATATCGTCGAGGTAATCATACCGGGCCAGCGGCCGGTCAGCCGGCTCATCATCCCAAATTCCGAGCCGATAGAAGCCGGTGGCCGTAATGGAATCGCCCGTCTTGTCGGGCAACTCGTCGCCGGCCAGTTGTTCCTTGATAAACCGATCATAGGGTTTGTCTTCGTTGAAGGCGCGGATCACGTAGTCGCGGTACTTCCAGATGAGATCCTTCCGGCTGTCCCGTTCGTAGCCGTTGGTCTCGGCATAGCGCACGAGGTCCAGCCAATGCCGTCCCCATTTCTCACCGTACTGCGGTCGGGCCAACAGGTTGTCGACCACCTTTTCAAAGGCATTGGCCGATTGGTCGTCCACAAAGGCCTGTACCTCCTCGGGCGTCGGCGGCAGTCCGATCAGTCCATAGTAGGCACGCCGGATGAGTTGCCTTTTGTCCGCCGGGCCATTGGGCTTGAGCTGGGCCTTGTTAAGCCGATCCAGAATGAAGGCATCGATCGCGCTGGCGCTCCAGGCCTTGTCCGCCACCTGCGGGACTGCCGGGCGCTTAATGGGCTGGTAAGCCCAATAGGCGCGGGTCCGTTCATTGACCTGCGTGTTGGGCAAAACCTTCTCGGCTTCGCCGGCTATCTCGTGCTTGGGGTTGAAGGGGGCGCCCATCTTGACCCATTGGGTGAGGATATCGATCTGCTCCTGCGGCAGCTTTTCCTTGGGCGGCATTTCGTGATCGCCGTCCTTGTAGGAAATCATTTCCAACAACAGGCTCTTTTCCGGTTCGTTAAGATTGATGGCCGGCCCAATATCCCCGCCCTCCAGCAGGCCCTTGCGACTGGTCACTCGAAAGTGGCCTTTCAACCGTTTCTCGGCTCCATGGCACTTGAAACAGTTTTCCTTAAGAATCCCGAGGACCTTCTGGTCAAAGAATTGCACCTTGGCCGCATCGGATAGTGCCTGAGCTGAGATCAAATTGATTCCCGCCCATAGGCCAACGATGATCATCATTCTGCGCTTCATTGCTTGTCGTCCCATTGGTTTTTTATCCTAGACCATTTTGCGTCTTGCGTCTTGCATTCTTTCGGCCATCTTTATCATTAATGCGACACACCCGATTCACTTGAAGATTACACCCACAGCCATGCTTCGTAAGGATATCATCAATAAAAGGCGCCGCAAATTATTGCAGGCGTTTTCTTTCAACAGCCCGGTCTATGAATTGTTCGACTGTATTGAGCATGTTTCGTTTTTCGCCAAGGACCGTGATGGTGTTTTACTTGCAGCAAATCGATATTTGATCGAGCTATACGAATTCAGGTCCGAAGAGGAGCTAATTGGCCACACTGATTTCGATTTGTTACCCCGGCGTTTAGCCGAAAAATTTCGGCAGGATGATCTACAAATCATGGAAAGCGGAAAACCCGTCCGAAAAATCGTTGAGTTATTTCTGAATCGACAGGGCATCCCCTCTTGGTTTCTGACCTCCAAATATCCGATCCGCTCCACCCAAGGAAAAGTCATCGGCATTATGGGAATCATTCAAGATTATGATGCCCGAAAGGATTTGTTTGCCGAGGAACCTGAATTGCGAACAGCTCTTGCCCATTTGCACGATCAGTTTCGTGAAAAGGTATCCATCCAATCCCTTGCCAAACACTGTCAGTTATCCCTGCGGCAATTCGAACGCCGATTTCAGGCAAGGTTTAATCTGACCCCACAACAATATCTCATCAAGTTGCGCATTCAGGAAGCCTGCGAACAGCTCATGCTCCCCTCAAAAACTATTGGTAGCATCGCTTTGGGTTTAGGGTTTTATGACCAAAGTTCGTTTACTGTGCAGTTTAAAAAACAGATGGGCCTCACCCCTTTGCAATATCGGAAACAATACCGATAAGCGGGCTTATAAACTACTGCCCCAAGTCCAAGAACTTCACACAGACCGGCATGGGAATTTCGACTTTGTGGCCGGTCGGCGTGAGCTTGCCGGTGGCTTGATCGATGCGGAAGGTGAAAACATCGCCGCTCGATTGGTTGGCCGCGATCAGGAACTGCCCCGTGGGATCTAGCCCGAAATTGCGCGGCGTCTTGCCCAGCGTGGATTGATGCTGCACAACTTTCAGTTTGCCGGACGCCGGGTCGATAGCGAACACCACGATGGTGTTATGCCCACGATTGGAGCCGTACAAAAACTTACCACTCGGATGGACCTGTACTTCCGCTGTACTCATACCCTTGGCGCGTTCCTCCGGCAAAGTGGTGATCGTCTGCAATTCATTCAATCGGCCCTGCCCTTCGTTCCAACCAAAGGCGGTAATTGTTAGCGTGATTTCATTGATCACGTAACCGAATTTGCCGTTCGGATGAAACGCAAAATGACGCGGGCCCGCGCCAGGTGCCACCTTGCCAAACCCGGCCGGCGTCAGCGTGCCTTGCTTGGCGTCGAACCTGTAGACCAATACCTTGTCCAAACCGAGGTCTGCCGCCACGGCAAACTGATTGCCGGGCGACACATTGATCGAATGCCCGTGCGGCGCGCTTTGGCGCGGCACCAATACGCTGGATCCTTCGTGCTGCACGAATGCACTCGCCTTGCGCAGCCGCCCATTCCTGCCGATCGGCAGACTCGCCACACTGCCGCCGGTGTAATTGGCCACCAACACATTCCGTCCCGTGGAATCCACCACCAAGTGACACGGCGCGCCGCCTTTGGAGGATTGCTGGTTCAAAAAGGTTAACGCCCCCGTTTCGGGATCAATCGAATAGGCACTCACCCCGCCGGCTTTCTCGCCCTGATAATTGCCAATCTCGTTCACCGCATAGAGGAACTTTTTATTCGGATGAATGGCGAGGAATGAGGGGTTCTTTTGCCCGGCCAATTTTCCCACGGCCGTCAGTTTGCCGGTATCCAGATTCAGCTTGAGCCAATGAATCCCCTGTTCCTCGGTGCGGGTGTAGGTGCCGACATACACCAGCAACTCCTTGGCGGCGGCCGTCAACGGGAGCGAAATCAAAAGTGAAAACAATAAAAAAACAGTGCGCATGCGCCGAAATTGAAGGATTCGGACCGTATTCGCAAATATTTCAGACAAAAAATTCTGCGGCCAACGCTTTCCGGGTGCAGATGAACCAACGCCGAGGTAAAGTTGGCCCCGCAAATGAGCGACACATCCTTAAACTGGCCCGCGTGGCTGAGCGAAAACAGCCCCAGATTGTTGTTGTTCGCCCGCACGCAAACGCGGTCAGAACCCGATGCGGAGGATCTGTTGCAGGAAGCCATCGTAGAGGCCGCTCGCAAGTCCGGCGGTGCCCCGCCCGATTTACCACTGGTGTATGCCACCCTGCGCCGGCGTGCCATCGACCTAGCCCGCCGTACGGACCGGCGTTCCGCCCGTGAAGAGGCGGTGGTGGAAACCTCTGAGGCCTGCTGGTTTGATGATTACATGGAACAACAGGAAACCGCCCGGCTAATCGACCGGGCCATGAAACGCATGCCCGAGAAGTTTCGCGAAGTGGTGATGTTAAAAATCTGGAATGAACTGACCTTTGCGCAGATCGCAGAAACCTTAAACATCCCGCTGAATACCGCCGCCTCACGATACCGTTATGGGCTCGAGATACTGCGCCGCGATATCAACCTAAAACTGCAATAGCACGATGAAGGACTTGAACGCTGAACCTGATTTTGATCCCACACTGGAAAACGAGCTCCGGCAGATTGCTCCAGCCCCGGTCAACAGTCACCTGTTGGAAAGATTGGAACAAGCCGTCACCGGCAGCCCCACCATCGTCCAGGCAATATCACGTCACCCGGCCTTGAACTGGCGCCTGTGGATGGTCCCCGCCACCGCCGTCGCCGGCATCACCCTGATGGCCCTGCTGGCCCCTCAACCCCGCCCAGCCCCGATGT
>JAYQQG010000148.1:0-7903 GCA_038145765.1 Verrucomicrobiales bacterium | reverse complement strand
GTTGTGAACGGTGCCTTGGCCGCGCCGGATATTTCCACGATCAAGCCGGACCTTGCCTTGCCCAAGCTGTCTGAGGGCAAGCCAGCGGCGGGCCAGCGGGTGAAACAGGTGCACCCGGATTGGAGGGCAACCTCGGTGTATCACGTGCTGTATCTGCCCAAGAATTGGCAGCCCGATCGACGCTATCCGGTGATTGTCGAATACGCGGGCAACGGCCCCTACCAAAACCGGTTTGGCGATATCAGTACCGGCCGCCCAGAAGGGAGCAGGATGGGATTTGGGATTTCCGGAGGGACCGGTTTTATCTGGGTGTGCATTCCTTATCTTAATGCAAACGGTACGGCTAATGTCTCGCAATGGTGGGGAGATAAGCCGAAGCATGATCCACAACCTTCACTGGAGTACTGCAAAAAAGTAGTGCCTTGGGTTTGTCGCCAATACGGTGGCGACCCGGACCGGGTGGTGCTCTGCGGGTTTTCGCGCGGAGCCATTGCCTGCAATTTTCTGGGACTGCATGATGACGAGGTGGCCAAATTATGGTGTGCGATGATCCCGTATAGCCATTACGACGGTGTCCGGCGCTGGAGCTATCCTGGATCCGATCCGGCTTCAGCGAAGAGGCGAATCCAACGGCTAGGGCTACGACCCCAGTTTATCTGCCACGAAGGTGAAGGCGTGATGGCCACGCGTGATTTCTTAAAGAGAACGGGCATGGAAGGCCGTTTCACCCTTCGGTCCACGGGGTTTCGCAATCACAATGATGCCTGGTTGCTGAGGCCATCACCCGTTCGTCGGGAACTGCGCGCATGGCTGGCAGCTGTACTGGCCGATTGAACGCTGTCAATAGTTCCCTCTTGTTCATTTTCTACTGCGGCGCGATAAGGCGTGCGGAGAAATTATGAAGGAGGCGATTCTCAAACAGTTCCCCACTTTGGTTCAGGTGTGGGGTCCGAAAATCCTAGTAGCAATATTGCTCTTGGCCGTGTTTTGGCTGGCATCGCGCTTTGTGCGTAAAGCGATTTTTGCCGCCGGGGACAAGGCGAATCTGGAATATCCCGTGGTGCGGTTGATGGCGATGGCGGCGCGGGTGACGTTGTTGGGGGCTGGGCTGGTGACGGCGCTGGGAACGTTGGGGGTCGATGTTTCGGCGCTGGTGGCGGGGCTGGGGTTGACCGGTTTTGCGCTGGGGTTTGCGATCAAGGACACCATTTCCAACATCCTCGCCGGGGTGTTGCTGCTGGTGTATCGGCCGTTTTCCAAGACGGACTACGTGGAGGTGAAAGGCATGGAGGGCGAGGTGACGGCGATCGATTTACGCTACACCACGCTGCAGCATGACGGTCAAAAGATTCTGTTGCCGAACTCGCTGCTGTTTACCAACCCGATCACGATCGGCAAACCTTCATCGGAATAGGGGAGGGGCGAGTTCCACCTCGCCCCATTTTCATTGTACAAAACACGGACGAGGTGGAACTCGTCCCTCCCATTATTTCTTTCCGGTTTCACCGGCCAATTTCCGTGCGATAAACTGACGCACCTTTGGGAGCTTGCAATTGGCCACGAGCTTGAGGGCTTCGGTGCGGTGTTCGGTAACGGCGGGGTTGATGCCGTACCAAACCATGAGCGGGAAGGCGGGGTCTTTGGCGAAGGTATCCTGCGTGACGAGGGCGTTGGCAAGGGGCCAGCGGTCTTTCAGGGGTAACTGCTGCAGAGCACCGGCGAGGTGGAGTTGCACAAGGCCGGCTTTGTCCTTGGCGGCCATCTCGATGAATCGCTTTTGGGTCTTGGTGGAAAGCGGTCCCTGATCAATGAGCAGCTTGATGGCCCAGGTGCGGATGTGTTCGCGGGCATCGTTGGTCTGCTCGAGTAGCCAGTCTTCGTCAGCGGACCCAATGGCGGCTAGGGTCCACATGGCGCGCAGGGCGGTTGGGGTGTTCGAGGTGAACTGGTAGGTGCCCATCACGGTGAGGGCGGCCTTGGTGAGGTCCTGCCCGGCGGCGGCGCGTTGTTGGAGAAGCTGGCGGGCTTGGCGGGCGTACCACTCGTTATGGGCACCGATCATCCGGGCGAGTTCGTCATTGGAACGCTCGTTGAGGTTGATCTTGGCCGCCTCGGTTTTGGCGTGGGAGATGCGGAAGATGCGGCCGCTGGTGCGGTGGATGCCGTCGTTGTCGTGGCATTCGCCAATGTCGGACCAGTCGAGCACGTACACGCTGCCGTCGGGCGCGTAGCTTAGCTCAATACCGCGGAACCACTTGTCCTTGGTGCGCATGACGTCCGGCGCGTGTTTGCCGACGTAGCCGGCACCTTTACGGTGCAGCGTGTCGTGGTTCATTCGCAAGCCGTGAAGATTCAGCGTGAAGACGCCACCGCGATATTTGGTGGGCCAATTGTTGCCGAGGTAAATCATCATGCCGGTGTGCGCATGCCCGCCGCCGGCGGCATCGGTGCCGGAGGTCATGCCGGTCTTTTTGAGGTCGCTCCATTTTTCCTTGCCGATGTCGAAATGAAAATGGTCGGCGGTCTGCTGGATGAGCTCATAAAGGTTTTTGTCGAAATGATTGCCGTACATGCGCTGGTAACGCGCGCCGGGTAGGGCGTGCCAGAGGTGCCCGATGACGGTGTTGATGAAAAAGAGTTGGCCGTTCTCGTCCCAGTCGTGTCCCCACGGATTGGTTGTGCCGTGGCAGACGACCTCGAACACCTTGCGCGTGGGATGATATCGCCAAATACCGCAGCTGAGCGGTGTACGCTTGGCCTCGGGCGTGCCGGGCCGACCAACCTTAGAGCCGGGGCCGAGGATGCCGTGCCGCCCGTAGAGCCAGCCGTCGGGTCCCCAGCGCAGGCCGTTCACGATGTTGTGCCGCACCTTGTCGGTGTCGAAGCCATCGAGGATCACCTCGGGTTTGCCGTCGGGTTTATCGTCGCCGTTTTTGTCGGCGAGAAAGAGGATGTTGGGCGCGCAAGCGGCCCACACGCCGCCGAAGCCCAGCTCGATGCTGGTAAGCTGGCTGGCGCCGTCCCAAAAAATTTTTCGCTTATCGAAAACCCCATCTTGATTGGTATCCTCAAGAATGATGATGCGATCCTTGAGCTTCAGCTCGAAATTCGTTTCGCGCTCGGCGTACGTGTAACACTCGGCGACCCACAACCGGCCGCGTGTGTCCCACGCCATGTCGATGGGCTGCTGTACCATCGGCTCGGCGGCGGCAAGCTGCACGCGAAAACCTTTCGGCACGGACATCGCCTTCAACGCCTCGGCGGGCGACAGGAAAGGCGTGGTGATCTCTTGCGTGTTGAACGGCTTGGGCGCTTCATCGGCCCAGAGCTGGTTGGCGAGAAGAGTGAGGGCGAGAAGAGTGAGGGCGAGAAGGTGTTTCATTTATTTTTCCCTTTATTGGGTTTGTCTTTCGGGTTTTTCTTGGGCCGCTTGTTGCGTGGCCGGGCGCTGGCTTCCTTTTCGAGCTGCTGCACATAGGCTTCAACAAAGGCTTTGTCATCGCGTTTGCGAAAGGCTTCGAGCGTGGAATCTTTGGATTTCACCATCCAGGCATCGAGCGTGGCGCGCAGTTTCTTCAGCTCGGCCTGATGTTTTGGCGAATCAATTAAGTTGTGGAGGCAGTCGGGATCTTTGACCACATCGTATAACTCCTCGGGCACACGGTGTTTGTAAAGGTCGAGACGGGCTGCGAGTTTTGGGTCGGTCTTGGCGAGGGCCGCCAGCCGGCGAAAGGTGGCGGTGCCGGTGGTGGCGGTGGCAAACACGCGCGTGCCGTTGGACCACGGATTAAAGAGGTACAGGTAACGCTGGGTTTGCACCGCGCGCATGGGATCGCGGGAACGGCCTGAGTTTTCGTTATACTCTTTGATGATGTGATCACGATCTTTCTGCTTCTCGCCCTTGAGCAGCGGTAGATAGGATCGGCCGTCGAGGCGCTTGGGGTGTTTGATTCCGGCGATGTCCAGGACGGTGGGCAGAAAATCGAGTACGGAAATCATGTGTTGCCGGTCGATGCTGCCGGGCTTTGTGACGCCGGGCCAGCGGACCATCCACGGCGTGTGGGTGCTGTGATGGTACAGTTGCGTCTTGGCAAACGGCAGCGGCATGCCGTGGTCGGACATGAACATCACCACGGTGTTGTCTGCCTCGCCGCTGACATCGAGGGCCTTGAGAATGGCGCCCACGGCATCATCGGCGCGGCGCACACTGGTGTAATAAAGGGCCAATTCCTGCCGCACAGCTGGATCATCAAACAGAAAACCGGGGATCGGCACTTCGTCTGCGGTGAAAATCTGCGAGGGTTTGTGTGGATCATTCGGGCCTTTCCAGAATGGCTTGTGCGGATCGGAAATGTTGATCGCAAGGCAGAATGGTTTCTTCGCCGCTTTGGCCCGCGCAATGCCGGTGGCGGTGGCTGTGCCGTACGATTGCACGTCCTTGATGTGCGACTTGGAGCCGTCCGGCAGAACCGTCAGATCGGCGTCCCACGCGTAGGGTTGGTAGGGTGCCGAATGACTGACCTTGCCGCGGATGCCGGTGAAGTATCCGGCGCCTTTCATCAGGTCCACCATGTGCGGCCAGCCGGGATTTTTCACCTGATAAAAACCCTCCACCTTGTTGTTGTGCGAGATGAGGCCGGAAAACATCACGTTGCGACAGGGCATGCAGTTGCCAACCGTCGTGTGGGCGTGGGCAAAGCGCAGCGACTGCGCGGCGAGCCGGTCCATGTGCGGCGTGGTGCCGGCGAGTTTACTGCCGTACACGCCCACCGAGTCGGCGCTCATGTCGTCGACCGTGATCAACAGGATGTTCGGCCGCTCGGCGCCATTCAGCCATGCGACAGATAATGCAAATGCAAATAAGAAGAGTGGGTTCATGTAATGCGTGCATGAAAAGGTGCTAAGGTCGAATCGTCAACAGGCAATCCGAGGCTTGCTAAGGCAAGACCGACTTTTCTATGGTCAGCGCCCATGGAAGAGTCGAACGCATCGTTGGCTTCGCTGTTTGTCCCAGAGGTAGTCAAGTTGACGGGCAAGGATGTGCCGGAAGTACTAAAGGAGTTAGCGGCCAAAGTTCCGGGGCTCTTGGACGCCGAACGTGAAAAGCTCCTGGCGGCACTCTTGGTGCGTGAAAATCAAATGAGCACGGGGGTGGGGGACGGCGTGGCCTTGCCGCACTCACGAGAATTGAAGTTGAGTTCCATCAACCAGCCGTTGGTGGTGTTTGGTTGTCATGAAGGGCTTTCATACAATGCCATTGATGGGCAACCCGTGCGGCTGTTTCTGTTGTTGTTGACGCCGGCGATTGAAAGTCATTTGGCGTTGCTCTCGCGCTTGTCCCGGTTGATGCGCAGAGCGGAGGTGCGGGAGGCGCTGTTGACAGTGGAGACCTTCGAGGAGTTGGCCGGCGCGCTGGATCAGGCGGAGTAACTCAGCAACCGAATGCCCGGGGGCAAATCGGCATTTACTTGGCGCGTGACGGATTGGTTGAACCACCCGGCAACTGTTCCGCGTTGGCTATGACCGAGCACCACGGTGTCCACGCCATAAGTGGCGGCCATATCCACGATCACCGGGGCGACGGCGCCTGCATGCACATAAAGCGGCAGGATTTTGACGTCATGCATTGCGCCTTGGGAAAGCAAGGTGCTCATCAACTCCGCCGCCTTGGGGTTATCCTCCCATTTGGGGCGGTCGGTTAAAACCAACTTGCCAGGTAGGGCGACATTAACCTCGTGAACGTAGAGCACGAACAATGTGCCTTGCCGGAGGCGAGCTTCTTCGAGGGCGAATGCGACGGCGGGGGTGAGTTTTTTGGCGGCCACCAACAGGGTGTGACCTTCGTTGAGGTTTAACGGAAGCTCGCGGGTGGTCGCGGGCTCGATCGCTTCGGCCACTTCATGGGGGACGGTAACCGTTCGCAAGCCGGATCGATGCTGGGCTACCGACCGGGCAATCATCCCGCTGCCGAGCACGATGACGATAAAAAAGAGGGCGTGGCCTTTGGGTTTCCAATCCACGCTGGGCTCGTATGCAATGGTCAACCAGACGCCGGAGAGGATGATAAACGTCAGCACCATGATAGTGCGCTCCACCCGGTTGATTGTAAGTTGCTGGTTGAAGGAGCAGATTCCCAGATTGATGGCGATGGCCCCAACCACGCCAATGGCGTAAAGGCTGGCCAATATTTTAAACGCCTGATCCTGGCTGCCGGAAAATGCACTCAGCCCGACGACAACAATTGGCAAGCCCACGGCAATTGCCAGTGGAATAACCGGGACCCCGTGTTGATTGAGGTCCGCGCAGCGTTCGGGCATCTCGCCGTCTTTGGCCAACATATAAATCAGTCCGATTAACGCAGATACAGCCGTGTTTACCGCGCTGATCAGCAACAGGCCCACCACCAAGCCGACTAGTACACCAAAACCATGGCCAAATTGGGGTCCGAACGCCAGTGTGCCGTATTGTTCGCCCAAAACGCGGATGATTCGCTCATAATCGTCCCGCAACAGGGGCGCGATTTGTTCCGGGGATTGGTTGAGTGCCGCCGGCAAAGACAACATCGCCCAGCCAAGGAGAATCGTGCCCAATACCACTTCAAAGGTGACCGGTAGGATCGAACGCCGGACTGTGCGAGTGATCTTCGGGATGACCGTCCCGGAATCAGGATCCAGCTTCATCACCCCGGTGAGGTTGGCAACGGCTTCCACGCCGGACAGGGCAAGAATAACTGCTACAAAATTGATCCAGTTTCCCTGAAACCCGCCAGCGGGCCATTCGAGGCTCACCGCTCCATCCAAGTGTGGTGCCGCAAGCAGCAAGATCAGGCCCACCACCAGCAACATTGGCAGCGCCAGCCATACCGCCAAATTGCCGCTGTGACGGGCTCCAAACCAATTGATGCCACCCACGCCAATGACCAGCCACATGGTGGCCCACGGAATTAGGTGCGCCGGGACGCCGAAATAGCTGAGAGCCGCCCACCCGCTGAGTGCCGCAGTGACGCCAAAATTGGCTACCAGCATCAGCGCCCCAATAACCGCCACACTGCGGTTTACCCCGCGAGCGGCGGAATAGACGCCGCCGCCATCAGGGAAGTTCCGGCAAATGATGATGTAGTTGTAACCTACCAGCGCGGTCAGCAGACAAACTGCAATGATAATTGGCAGGGACTGAAAGCCAGCCGCGATAAAGCCCAGACCCAAGACATAAGCCTTGCTCGTGCCCCAATCGCCATACAGCAGAGCTGCCGCTCTGGACCAATCAACATCGCGCGGACGCTGAACTTCAGCGCCGCTCATTCTGCGGGTTCAGCTTCAAGCTGTGCGACACGTTTTTCCAATTCATCGACGCGTTCATTGAGTTTTTCGATGAGATCAACGAGTTGTGAATCGCGAGCGAATTCATCCGCGGTCAATTGCTCAATTTCCTGCTGTAATTCATTATATTTCATGAGGACACCTTGGGTTTGGATTGGCCCTGATGGGCGTGCTAAAAAACGATTTTTGGCTTAGGCCAAAAACGTCGGGGCACGGGGGGCGTGCGCAGTGCGAATCATGAAAAGCCAAATGCTTTGGCAAGGCAGGCGAGATCGAAGGCAGGTTGCTGTGCCGAGCTGAAGGTGGGGTGAATCTGTTTTCGCGCTGGCGAAAGGCTCCGAGGATCCGCCCGATTTGTTGTTCGGTTTCTCGTGTTCTTCAAGGCTTTCCGTGAGTTTTTCCAACTCAAGTACAGATGCCTGCCAGTCGCACTGGGCTGCTGATGGCAAAAATGCCATCAACAAGACGATCAACCCAATTTGGCGAAACCGTGTCACCAATGGAAATCTTGCACAATTATTGGCCGGTTTCAAGCCGAAGCCGGAGCTAATGGTCGGGCGGGGGGCCGCCGAGGGTGGGGTGGG
>JAYQQG010000147.1:0-8133 GCA_038145765.1 Verrucomicrobiales bacterium | reverse complement strand
GAACAAGCTAGGAATGGGCGTTGGCGTTCTCGGATTGGTGGCTTTAGCCAAAAAAGCCGCCGACGCTGCCGCCGAACTGAAACGAACCGGCGAGGCCGTAGGGCTCACCGTCGAAGAGGTTCAATCGCTCGGATTCGCAGCCAGCCAAAACGGATCTTCCATTGGCGAAATGAACAAAGCGTTGACCCGCCTTTCCGTTAATCTTGGCAAGGCCAACGCCGGTGAGGCGGAGGCAATCCGCAAATTCGAAGATTACGGCATAGCGATCAGGGACGCCGAGGGAAATCTACTCTCCACGTCCAATGTGCTCGATCAAATTGCCAACCGTATTCAAGCGGCTGGTGGCGGTGCAGACGCCGCGGCAATCGCATTTGAGCTGCTGGGCAAGTCTGGCGTTGGATTAGTGCAGACGCTCGGCGATGGAGCCGAAGGGCTCGAAAAGTTGAAACGGCTGGCCATGGAAAGCGGCGACGTAATAAGCACCGAAGCCAACGACGCTATTGTCGAACTGACCGACACGCTAAACAGGGGACTAGGTGGCGCGCTTTCGTTTGTGACGGACAAGATCGGCAAAATGATTCTCGGACTAAAACAACTGTCTGTTTTTGCTGGTGAGCTCACATCGGGCGTTAATATCCAAGACCTTGCGCTAGCAATAAACAACCCGATAAAGGCTTTGAGCGTATTAGCGCAAATGCGAGAAAATACCGCCGGCGCATTCAATGCCGCCGCCCAGGTGGCGCAGCAAGAAAACGCCGCTGCTGCCATTCAAGTTCAGGTGCGCAATTTCGAAAAACTTGCGCCAACGCTCAACAAAATTGCCAACCTCGAGCAAAAGCGACGGGAACAACTCGAAAGCTCATCGGAGAAGATTTCCCGTCTAAAAAGCGAGGAAAAAGAACTTGCCGAACTGCTCAAAGACAAGACAGACGATCAAATACGCAGCGATGAGTTGCTCGCTAAAATCAAACTTGATTTGCTGGAAAAAACCGCCGAGCGCGAAAAAGCAGTGACGGCCCAAAAAGAGCGCCAAAACGCACTGCAGCAGCAATCTATGCAATTGCAAAAGCAACTCGCTTCACAGCAACGCAGCTTGGCGCAGTCAAAGCAGGACCGCTCGCTTTTTACCTTAGAGGAACTGGCCGGCTACAACCTGAACGGGTTTGGCTCTGCCGATGTGCTCGAGGATGCACGGAAAGCGCGGCAGGTGTTGGCACTGCAAACGCAAGCGGAATCCGCGCGCTTCGATTTCGGCAATGTGGAGCGATCCAGGGAGCTATTCGGACAGGCGGACGCGATCCGCAAGACGATCTCAAACCTCAAAAGCACGGAGCGGCCGTTTGCAAACATGGAAGAGGGCATCAAATCCATGAAGGAACAGATCGCAGCGCTGAATGAGAAGGCGGCGGGTGAGGGAATCATTCTCAAAAAAGTGGTCCTTCAATGAATCACACGGGATACACGGAAAACACGAAAACAGGTTGAGCAATGGCCCTGACTTTTGTTGATGTTGACGGAAACCTAGAGACGGCGGTCGCCAGTGGCGGCAAGCAGTGGTTGCGGCCGTTTGAGGATGTGGCGGATGATTTCATCTTCCGGCAAAAATACTTTCAACTGGCAAGCAAGTTTGCTGCGACTCCATTGGACGAGGCGCACCCAGAACTGCAGGGGTTTTACCTGGTAGCAGAAGATGGAATCCAGCCAGTGCAGCAATCCGGTGTGCTCGAATTCTTCCGGACGTATTCCAAAATCCCAGACCCGCGGACGGTGGCGGTTGGATACAGTTATTACCGCCCGGCATTTTCCACGACCAACCCGCCCGGCGCCGCTTTGACAATCTCGGGCGCAGTGGTGACCAATGGCGCGCACGTGCTGACGCTGGCAGCGGTAACGGATCTCGCGGTAAATGATCTCGTATTGATCCAATACAATGAATTCATGCCAGGCATCGGCACGCGGACGCAGACGGTGCGGCGGACAATCACGGCGATCAGCGGCAACGATATCACCGTGAACATCATTTCGACCGCCGGCACGATTCAAAGCTGGTTGACGGCTCGAGAGGTGAGCCCAAGCCGGGATGCAACCACGATCAGCGTGCCAAGTGAGGTTGAATACGACTATTTCCTGCCTGGTGTGAGCCCTGGCATCGATACGGCCGCGGACATCGGCCGCGTGGATGCATTTGAAGGCTTGGCAGCCGATGGTGGGTTTACCAATACGCTCACCGAAACCACCGAACCAACGGTCGCGCAGTATTTGACAAAGATCGGCAGCGGCGAACGCATCGTGGTCGAAAGCAGCACATTGAAGCGCTGGCGCGGCAACATTTTCGAACGAGCGGTGAGGTATGCGCCGGCGGCGTAACCGATCTGCGATTGGATGCATACCGGCGGCGCCAGGGACTAATAAGGTGAACGATGACGCAACTTTCAATTGATAGTGAATTGCCGCTGGCTCGCCCAGGTGAACCGGCGCCGGCGTTTGAGCCGCAGGTTTTGGATCTCGCCTTCCGCAAGTTGAACGCGCTCTGGAATCTGCGCGGTGTGGGCAATGTAAAGATCAACAAGACCGAGGATTCGGTCACCGTCGAACTGGCGCAGGAATAAACATTCCAACGCCCCCACCAGCCAAACGAGGAACAAACAACGTCGACCATGGACCTTGGGAAGGCATCTGACTGGAATCGGTTTGCGCGGCGAGTAAATGCTCTCTGGAACATTCGCGGCGTGGGCTCATCTGTGCAGGTGCGAATGACCGAATCAGGCGGCACGATCGAGATGCCTGGCGCCGGCAGCGGTGACGGACTCACCGACCTGGATCCGGAGGTATCCGAATTGCTGCATGTTGGCACGGGTAAATTGTGGGGCGGACTTCAATTTTATAGCGGCCAGCCGGTGCGCAATTGGAATTCCGGCGGCAATCAATACATGGACCTAGTTGGCTCTTATGGCGAATTCGGCGCCAATTCGCGCAACGATTTTGTCTGGCGGCTGCGGCTGCGAATGGGCTTTCCGTTCAAGCTGACGCGGATGGAAATGTACCAAGTGGCAACATCAGCCTCAGGGGCGCCGGTGTGGACGACCGGCCAGGCATGGGCGACAAACAACCCGATCAAGCCGCTGCTTTATCAGCCCGGCAGCAATGATGATGTGGACGGACCAAATGGCGATTTTCAAGTGTTTCCGATGAAGGTCTACTCCAACGGATCCGCCCTGGGCAACGGTTCACTAATGAACTCTGAATATCTGACCGAGTTGGACCCGAACACGACGTATCCGGCATATTCGGATCTGGTATTCTACCTATACGGCGACTCACTCCAGCCCGTGCCGGTATCAGAATTCTTCCGGCTGATGATCTTTGCAACCCATGCCACCACCGGAGTTGCGTATCGGGTTGTCCGCGGCACAGTGACCAGTATTCCCGTTGATGTGCAGACTGAGAAGGGGCCGGGATAAACACAAGCGGCGCCGCCGCGGTGGCTGGCACGCAGTTCGCAGCCTGTCAATTTCGGGTTGATTTGCGGAAAAAATGTCATCGCGCAAACTGTATTTTGACCGGTCGAAACCGCCCCACCAATCGCTTTTCAAGTCTGAGCTCAGCCGCGCGGCAGAAAAGCCCGTGTTCGTCTACGGCGACAATAACCCGGTGCAGGTTTACCTGACCGACGGATTGGGCGGCTTTGATGCCGATTCGGGCGCGGTGGGCGTGACGATGAAGATGGGCATTGTGACACCAGGCGCCCAGCCAACAGGTGGCACCTATAAGCTCCAATACAACGGCGGAGACAAAACCGCAGCCATTGACTACAACGATTCAGCGGCCGACATCGAAACGGCACTGGACGCGCTCACAGGCGTTTCTGTAGCGGTCACTGGCTCCTTCCCTTGCTACGAGATCGAATGGGATTCCACAGGAGCGCAAAACGACATCACGGCCGCCACGGGCGCCAGTGATGACAACGCACTCACACCCGACGGATCAATCTCGGTTTCCAAGCTCGTCGATGGCGACGGGAGCAACAAAGAAAAACTGCTGCTGGAGATTCGCCGGGCGCCGCACGCGCTACTGAGCACCTGGTCGACAATAACCAACGGATGGAGCGGCGATTTCAACACGCGCACGGCCGAGATCTGCGAATTGCTTGGCACCTCGGCTTCGATTGATTCCACGCTGGAGGTCGAAATCACAGACGCCAGCGGCAAAATTTACACGGTCGCGCAGGTGCCATGTGTGGTCCGCAATCATGGCATCGACACCGGATCGCCTGCACTCAATACGCCGGATGACTACTACACCGAGACCGAGGCGGACAACCTGTTCGTCAAGAAAGCGCAAAACCTGGCGGATGTGGCAGACGCTGCAACCTCTCGGACTAACCTCGGAATTTCCGCCGCGAATACGCCATTCTCGGCAAATGACGCAACAGATTGGACAGTCGAACCCGACGACGTAAAAGAGGCGCTCGACGAATTGGCAGACCGCACGAACGGGCTAAGCGCCACCAAAACCGAAAGCGCGAAATACACCGTCACCGAGGCGGGCACGCCACAGAATCTCGACCCCGAGGATTCCGACGCGATTACAACCTACTGGATCGACGCGCAAGCCGGTACCGGAGCCTACGAAAAGCACTTCGTTCTTCAGCGGCCTACCAGTGGTGAGCCGGCACCCCCGGTTCTGATCAAGGTCGATACCGCCGCATCCGCCAACCCGACGATCAAGATTTTCGACGAAGGCCCAACCGACTCAGCCGGCGACGACGT
Source organism: Verrucomicrobiales bacterium (assembly GCA_038145765.1). Taxonomy (GTDB): domain Bacteria; phylum Verrucomicrobiota; class Verrucomicrobiia; order Limisphaerales; family UBA1100; genus UBA1100. The sequence continues at coordinate 3,364 of JAYQQG010000147.1, read as the reverse complement.
TCTGGAGATTACCATCAACGGCGATGCCAAGCGGGCCGACCGGCATGTCTTCATTTTCGTCTGGGACCGCCACGCGGGCGAGTGGGATTTGTTCTGGGACAATCGCGGCGACGGCCTCGGGATGCACACAATCGGCGTTCCTGCCACAGCCATAAAGCCTCGGGATACCAATGGAGCCACCGCCGTTGAGGCTGAATCGACCACGAATAAGCTGATGGTTGACGGCCTCCAGTTCGGCAACACGATCGCGGAATACGGGCAGTTCAAAGTTCCGCTACCGCCCGAATGGGACGCAGGCGCAGTCTGTGCGAGGTTCTACTGGAAGAGTCCCGCCACCGGCGACGTGTTCTGGGGTATTCAAGGGCTGTCAGTCGGGGATAACGGCCTGCTCGACCCCGTTTGGGGTACGGCCATAACGCTCACCGACACCTCAATCAACGCCGATCGGCAGTATGTCTCCGACTGGACCGATCCGATAACGATCGACTCCGCTGCCGCTGACGCCATGACCTACATCCAAGTGTACCGAGACCCCACCGAGGCGGGCGACACGATCGCTGACAACGTCGTCCTGATCGGCGTCGAGATCCTGTTCACCGTCACCGGAGGCCGCAGTGCGTAAACCGGAGTTGACGCTCGCCTAAACCCATGTTGAAGGTCTCACATCTCACCGGATTCAACGTCCTTGACGCCATCACCGGAGGCGGTGTTGCAGCCAGTCAGCCGGCCGACCCAAATCACGTTTACTCCTTCGCCGGATCTGGGAACACCGTCTGGGACCGGGATGACATTGCCGGCGCGAGTCTCAAGATGGCCGGCAATCCTGTACTGAGCACGGGAGTCGCCAACGGCCTGCAAATCCAATTCCAAAGCACCAACGCCTATTTATGGCAGGACGATGAGAACGGCTACACGCAGGCAATGCAAAACGGCGACTATTCTGCCTGCGGTTGGTCGACCATGACTCAGAATGGGTTGTCTGTGGGCATTCCTCAGTTCGAGGTGTTCCGCGTCACCGATGGCGTCGACATACAAAACGGCGTTCGCCTGATTTTCGAGCGGGCTGTCGGGGAGATGATGTGGTCTCCTCGCGTTATCGCTGGCGGTGTTGATACCCTTTACGACAACATTAAACTCACAGGCGTTTCACCGTTCTTCTGGTCGCTCTCCGTCGATCAGAACGTCGGCGTCACCGTGCGGGTGAACGAGCAGACCATCACCCACGGACATGCACCCAACCAAGCTGTCTGCGATCGGTTTTTCATCGGAGCAGGCAATACCTCCTACACCACGTTCGCCTATACTTTTGACGAGCTCTACATCTGGCACAGCGCCCTCACGGACGATGAATCCCTCTGGCTCTACAACGGCGGCAACGGCCGCTTCTGGGACGCCAACATCAGCACATGGAAAGGCCTGACCTACGACACTTGGCTACCTGCCACCACTGGCCTCACCAGTGCAGCCGCCCTCGACGCAAAGATCCTCAGTTACTATAGCCTGAACAGTTCGCTGACAGACGATCAAGCCGTTACCAATCTGTCTTACACAAATACTCCTCTTTACGACACAAGCGTCAAGAAGCTCGGAACTGCTGGTATTCGCGGAACCCAAGACGGAGTCACTGGCTGGCAATGCTACCGGGATTGCACCGGGGACACGATCAAGGGCTGGGCTGGGTGGATGCGCTTTGATCCCTCCGCTGCTACAAACACATTGAACGGATGCTCGGCCATGAGGTTGGGCTATGTCGGGGACCGCGCGGAGGCCTACCTCCAAAGTAACTCTGTCTCGGGCGAGACCACAATGACACTTCGCTTTATCGGTTCTCCCGAAGGGTTCAGCCACTCCCTGACCGCCGCAACGGACACTTGGTATTTTGTCGGATTCTCCCTGCTGTCAGATGGGCGTTATCGACTGAGATTCAACGATCAAGAACTGGTCACCAGCACCACTGGACATCAGCACGCCAATGACCGAATGGACATCATTGCATCATTGTCTCCCGACAACCTGCTCTACGTTGACGCAGTTGCCGTATCGGAGCAGGAACTCACGACCTCCGACTTCAACAGCCTCTACAATGCCGGCCTCGGTCGCGAGCATCCGTTCACGTAACTCACTGCCTTGCGGCGTCAATGCCTTCCAAAGTCACAATCCGCCAGCGCGGACGTAAGCGGATCACCATGGATCAGGTGGCTTGTGTCACCACGTTTTTTGACTGGGCGCGCAACCCTTTTCTGGCACCAAATCACGCGCGCTTTCAGGCACATTGGCAGGCGTCCGGAATTCCGCTCTACACGGTTGAATGCCATCAGAGGGGATCTCTGCCACAATTACCACCGCAGCCCAACCTGTGGCGCGTGGAGGTCCAAGACCCGCTGTTTCACAAGGAGTCGGCAATCAATTTTGCAGTGCGGCATCTCCCGGCCAAATACAAGGTGATCATCAACGTGGATGCCGACATGATCCTGGACGAATTCGGCCCGCTGCATCTGCTTCCCGAACTGCTCGGCAACGACACGCGCGCGGTGCAGGTAATAAACCGGGTGATCTACGAGGACCAGAACGGAAAGGCCATTTCGGAAAAGCCGGCCTTTGATCCCAAAACTCGAAAAGGATTCTATGGCGCCGGCTGGGCCTATCGCCGCGAATTCTTCGATGTGCATGGCGGATTCTTCGATGATTACCCACTCGGAGGCCTGGATACCTGCGCGCTAATCGCGGCCTATGGCGAGGCAAACCGTCCAGGCTGGCGCGGCTTTTGGCGATTGCTGGAGCCCGAAATCGGCCGCCGAGCAAAGGCATGGTGTGAGGTACAACAAAACTATTTCAAAGGCCACGTGCGCATCCTGCCGATCGCCGCGCGGCACCTGTGGCATGGTGATCTTGCCAGCCGGCGCTACGTGGACCGGCACCGAATACTGTGCACCACTCCGATCGATGCATACGGCCGCGACTCCAATCAGTTTGTAGAGTTTCGCAACGTGGCGCCGCGGACCATGGCCAACGTGCTCAAGTATTGGACCGAGCGCCGGCCGTGTGTTTCGCCGGCATGATGTCGAAGAACTTGCGGCATTCGGCTTTTGCAACCGGGAATCGATAATGTTTGATCTGCACCTGCTCTGAATTCCCACACTCCAGCGCCGCGGCCGCCATGCCATGCAATGGCGTGTAATAGCTCGCGAACGAATGCCGAAGGCAGTCTTGCGGCCAGTGGATTTCCTCGAGAACATAGCGCTTTTGCCCATCGATGCGGATCCGTTGCACCAAATTCGCGTGTTCGCGGACGGTATCCCAGCGCCGCCGGAAATTCTTTGGCTGCAGTTCGCCGCCCAGCTTTAGCCAGGCGATGGCGTTGGGC
>JAYQQG010000146.1:0-8343 GCA_038145765.1 Verrucomicrobiales bacterium | reverse complement strand
CTCCAGTGCCAGAGGCAACGTGCGGTTGGTGAAGGTTAACTATCGGCCGGTGTTTGATGAATCTCTCCGCACCATCGAAGTGGAACTGGAAACCGAATCGCCCTATCAACTCGGTGAAGCCGGGCAGGCGATTGTGGATGTGGATGTGCTGGAAGCTGAAGACCTTCGCGTGATAGCGGCCGTGCAACAAAACGGCGAGGACAGCAACGCGTTAAACCTCCTGTTCTTTAAAGCCGGCACCGGCTTGTTCGATGAAGGCGGCCTCACATTGCAGGGCAGTGTGGATGCCAGCGGTCTGGTGGAAAACCCCGTGAAGGTTCGGGTAAATGGCGCCGGGGATGCGTTGTTGGTGCTGGATGATCAGGATCAGTTGCACTACCTACGCCGCGAGTACGACGAATCAGTGGCCGGCGACAGCGGCGGTGGTGGTCTGCTGGGCGGTTTGGGTGGAGAGGAGGATTCAGATGAACCCAAGAAGGCGCCTTATAAATTCGTACATGTCCAGACGATTAAACCGCTGGGTGACCGGCCGGAGTCCAAGATCGCCTCAATCGACTGGCTCTTTGGCCGTGCCTCCCTGGTGATCACTGGTACCGATGGTGAACAACGCATCTTCAGCAGCTACAGCCAGAAGGAAGGCGGATTGACCTTCGCGCAGATTAACGAATTCCCCAACCTCGAAGGAGGCGCGGACTGCTTCGATTACAGCCGGCGCAATCGCGGATTTCTCATCACGTCCGGACAAAACGTGAAGCTGCAATACGCGACCACCGGCGTGACGCGCTGGGAAGATACGCTGGAGTATATTCCTCAACTGGCCGGTATTGGGCCGAAATACGATTTACTGATGTTCTCTGATGGCACCGGCAAACTGAACCTCAGCTATCTGGATGATCCCCATCCGGAGGCGGGTTGGAAGGCGTTTTTTGGCAAGATCTGGTACGAAGGCCAGCCCGAACCCCAATACACTTGGCAATCGACCGGCGGCGAATCGTCCTTCGAGCCGAAACTCTCGATGATGCCGCTGATTGTCGGTTCGTTGAAAGGCACCTTGTACGCACTGATGTTTGCCGTGCCCATTGCAATTTTGGCGGGCATGTATAGTTCGCAATTTCTTTCCGCGCGCTGGGCGAAAATTATCAAGCCCACCATGGAAATCATGGCGTCCCTGCCCTCAGTGGTGTTGGGCTTTCTGGCGGCCCTGTGGCTGGCACCCATTTTGGAAACGCGCGTGCCCTCGGTGGTCCTGATCATCGTGCTAATCCCCACGGTCTCGGTGGCTTTCGGATTCATCTGGAGCCAGTTACCGAAAAATACGCGCACACTGGTGCCCGAAGGCGCCGAGTTCTGGGCCCTGATTCCAGTGATGGGCTTGGTGACTTGGATTGGTTGGGAACTCGGGCCAGCCTTGGAGCAAGCCCTCTTTGTGGTCACCGACGAAGCCACCGGCAAACAGGTGGCCGACTTCCGTTTATGGTGGCCGGAAGCCACGGGCACTCCGTTCGAGCAACGCAACTCGCTGGTGGTCGGCTTCATGATGGGATTCGCGGTGATCCCCATCATCTTCACCATCGCTGAGGATGCCATGAGTAATGTGCCGATTTATCTGCGGAGTGCCTCATTAGCTTTGGGGGCGAGCCGCTGGCAAACCGCCTGGCGGGTGGTGTTGCCCACTGCCGCCGCCGGAATTTTTGCTGCAGTCATGATTGGCTTTGGTCGGGCGGTAGGTGAGACCATGATTGTGGTGATGGCTACGGGTAACACACCCATTATGGAGTGGAATATCTTTTCTGGGATGCGCACGCTCGCGGCCAACATCGCCGTGGAGCTACCCGAGGCGGCCCAGCATAGCACGCTGTACCGGGCATTATTTTTGGGAGCGATGCTCCTGTTCCTCCTAACTTTTACAGTGAACACCATCGCTGAAGTCATCCGCCAGCATCTGCGCGGCAAATACAAGGCAGTGAGCGATTAGGATGAAACTCGAGGATCTCAAACAACGTCCGGCCGGCGAACCGATGGTATGGCTTACTGCCATGGGGTTGGCCTTGGGCACCGTGATGGTGGCATGCCTGTTGTGGGTGATCTTTGTGAATGGCATCACAGTTTTCTGGCCTAAGCCGGTGTATCAGCTGGAGCTGGATGCCAACAGCACCCACCGGGTGTCGGCGGAGACCAATGTGTTTGCCGGAGCGATCTCCATGGATCGTGAGATTACCGGCGCGGACGATGGCACACGGGAGTATCAGTTCTTCGTCGGCAATAAGGACATCTACGGCTTCATGTACAAGTTCGTGCCGCATGCCGATCTGGTGGAGTCGGACCGGACCAAGCTGACCCAGCCCACGGACATCATGGTGGCCGAGCGGTTGGAGTACGGAAACGCCATTTTCTATCCGGTTTCAATGCAGCTGGGCACCAACGAGGTGCTTCGGGCCGAGACCCCTGATTTCACCACGAAACTGTACGCGTTGGTGGAGGAATGCAACGAGCGCCGGGCGAAGTACACGGCCCTAGAGAAAAAAGACATCGGCCGCATCAATCACGCCATCCGGAAAATTGATATTCAGATCAAGGCGTTGACTGCGGATAAAACCACCAAGGAAGTGCAAGCCGATGCCGCGTTGAGCGCGCAGATTGACGCCAAGGAAAAGGAAAAGGAAAAGTGGAACGCCGAGTACGAGATATTGGCCAAGCAGGCCGAGGAAATGCGCGAGGAGCAGGAAAAAAATTCCCTGACCTACCGGCTGGTGACCGGGGAAGAGAAGACCTTGCCGTTGGGTGATTTCGTGCACATTTATCAGCCGAACCAGTTTGGGTTTGGCGACAAGGTGGGGTTCTTTGTTTCGCAATTCTGGGGTTTCCTTAGTGAGAATCCGCGCGAAGCCAACATGGAAGGCGGCATTTTCCCGGCTATTTTCGGCACATTTGTCATGACCGTGCTGATGAGTATTGCGGTGATGCCCTTTGGCGTGTTGGCGGCGATTTACCTGCGCGAATATGCGAAGGACGGATTGTTCGTGAGAGGCGTGCGCATTGCGGTCAATAATCTGGCCGGCGTGCCGTCGATTGTGTTCGGCGCTTTTGGTGTGGGCTTCTTTATCTACATGGCCGGAGGCACGATTGATCGCCTGTTCTTTCCTGATTATGTCGCCAGTAAAGTGCCGTACTTCGGCACCGGCGGCATCCTTTGGGCTTCGCTAACCTTGGCGCTGATGACCGTGCCGGTGGTGGTAGTGTCTACCGAGGAGGCTTTGGCGGCCGTACCGCGGGCCGTACGCGAAGGCGCGCTGGCGTGCGGGGCCTCCAAATGGCAGACGATCCAGCGCGTGGTGTTGCCGGCCAGTGCGCCGGGGCTGTTGACCGGCTTAATCCTGGCGATGGCCCGTGGTGCAGGTGAAGTGGCGCCCCTGATGCTCGTGGGCGTGGTGAAGTTGGCACCGGAATTGCCGATTGATTCGGTGGCACCGTTTATCCATCTGGATTACAAATTCATGCACTTGGGCTTTCACATTTATGATGTCGGCTTCCAGTCGCCGGACTCCGAGGCGGCCAAGCCCATGGTTTTTGCCACGACGTTTTTGTTGATTTTACTGGTGGTGGTGATGAATTTGGCTGCCATCTTAATTCGGAATCATTTGAAGAAAAAATACTCCACAAGCGCGTTTTAACCTCTATTAACCATGACCACGCTCATGAGCGAACCGGAAACTCAGGAAACATCCAAACCTCAGCCTGCGGGTCAGACCGCGGCGGAATCCACCGAAGACAAAGCTGTCAATGATTCGGAGACTCTGATTGATGTAAAAGATAATTTTGGCTTCAACTACGGTAGTACACAGGTGTTATTTGACCTGAACCTGCGGATCCCCAACCGCAAAGTCACCGCCTTAATTGGGCCGTCTGGTTGTGGTAAGAGTACGCTTTTGCGCTGCTTCAATCGTATGAATGACCTGATCGATGGTATCAGCCACACGGGTGACATCACCATTGGAGGTCAGAGCATCTTCGATCCCGCACTGGAGATTATCAGCCTCCGTAAAAAAGTGGGGATGGTTTTCCAGAAATATAATCCATTTCCGAAGACCATCTATGAGAATGTGGTTTTTAGCCTTCGTGTATCCGGTCGGAACAACAAGGCTCTACTCGATGAGACTGTGGAGCGCAGTCTGCGGCGTTCGGCTCTTTGGGATGAGGTTAAGGACCGTTTGCATGAGAGTGCCCTTGGCTTGTCCGGCGGTCAGATGCAGCGCCTGTGCATTGCGCGAGCCATAGCCAATGAGCCGGAAGTGATTCTCATGGACGAGCCCTGCTCGGCCTTGGACCCCATTGCCACCGGCAAGATCGAGGAATTGATTGATGAGCTGAAGACCGATTACACGATTGTCATCGTCACGCACAACATGCAGCAAGCCACACGCGTGAGTGACCGTACGGCATTTTTCTACCTCGGCAAACTGATTGAGTATGGTGAAACCACCAAACTCTTCACCAACCCCCAAGAGAAGAGGACAGAGGATTATGTCTCGGGCCGATTTGGTTGATCGTTTGCTTTTTGTTGAAGCCATGATAGAGTTTCCTAAGGAAAAAATTTGAAATATGCAGGTTGATCAGGGAGTAGATTTAATTAAGGGCAAGCTGCTGGCCATGGCCAGCTTGGCAGAGGATATGGTGGAGCGGTCTATCCATACCTTGTTGGAAGGCGATGACGAAGTGGCCAGACAGGTGCGGAGGGATGACGACAAGCTCGACGCCATGGAGCAGGAGGTGGACGAGCTGGCCATGGAGATTCTCACCATGGGCCCGATGGCTACTGATCTTCGGGCCATTACAATAGGCATGAAGATTTCCAATGACCTTGAGCGTGTGGGCGACGAGGCCAGCACCATTTGCAAACACATCATTAATATCAACAAACACGCCGATTGGAAAGTACCGCTGCGCGAGGAAGTCGCCGCTATGGGCGAGAAAGCCTGTCTGCTATTGCGCGAATCCATGGATGCCTACGTGGAGCACGATTCGGAGAAGGCTCGGCAACTCATCCCGCAGGATGAAGACGTGGATGTCCTCAACAAGATGTACCAAAAGCAACTGATCCAATCCATGATGGACAAGCCGCAGGATATTCCCATGCTCATGCAGGTAGGGGTGATTGTGAAACGCATCGAGCGCGTGGGCGATCACGCGATCAATATCGCCGAGGATGTGGTCTTCATTGAGGAAGCCGCCGACATCCGTCACAACAACTAACCCGGCCACGGCAGTCGGTGTTACGCAAATGTAACCCAGGTGTCACATCAATTCCGCGTTGTCACTTTATCAAAGGCCCCGTGAAGACAATCCTCGTAGTAGATGACGAGCCGGATGCCATTGATCTGGTGGAATTTAATTTGCGCGCCGCCGGTTACGGGGTGATTGCCGCTGAGGACGGCGAGGAGGCTATCCGCAAAGCCCGCGAAGGTCTGCCGGATTTGATTGTACTAGACGTGATGTTACCCGAGGTCGATGGCATGGCCGCCTGTCGCACGCTCAAGAATGATCCGATCACCTCGGATATTCCCGTCATCATGCTCACCGCCAAGGCTGCGGAGATTGACCGCGTACTGGGGCTGGAGTTGGGTGCTGATGATTATGTCACCAAACCCTTCAGTCCACGCGAGCTGGTTTTGCGAATTAAGAACCTGTTGAGCCGGCAGGACACCAAGGCCGCGCCTTTACCAGCCAAGATCGTGGCCGGGAAACTTACCATTGATTCCGATCGCCATCTAGTCTTGGTCAGCGGCGAACCCGTTGAACTTACCGCCACTGAATTCAAGCTGCTTTCCGTCCTCGCCAGCCGGCGGGGTCGGGTGCAAAACCGCGAGCAACTTCTGCGCGATGTGTGGGAGTACGACAACTACATTGACACCCGCACCGTGGATACTCACATGCGCCGACTGCGGCGGAAGTTGGGCGCCGCTGCAGATTATTTGGGTACGGTTCGGGGTGTGGGCTATCGCTTTGCAGAATCGTCCAATTAACTTCTGGACGGCCCTCGGGCGTGATACGGTGTCGTCGGCATGAGCTTTTTCTGGGCCACTCTCACAGTCATACTGGCGGTCGTTTACTTAAACCAACGCCGGCGTTTGCGGCGTTTTCGCGATGAACGTGATGTGGCACAGTTGAAGATCCGCCGCCTTGAGCAGGCACGCGAAGATTCCGATCAACACACCGCCGCACGTCAGTCTGCCTTGTTTGATAGCATGGTGGAGGGCGTATTGGTGTTATCTTCCAAAGAAAAAATCGAAATGGCTAACGCAGCCTTTCGGCGTACCTTTGGTGTTAGCGACGATTGCATTGGGCAAACGATGGACTACGCCGTGCGCTCCCATCATCTACATGAACTCTGCCGGGCCGCTAAGGGGAAGGGTAGCATTTTAAAGGCAGAGATTGCTCTCACCACGCCAGAGAATCGCATTCTGGAAGCGAATGTTGTGAACCTCACCCACGAAGGACGTTATCGTGGATTAATTCTGGTGTTTCATGACCTCACCGAATTGAAGCGACTGGAAAATACCCGGCGCGAATTTGTGGCCAATGTTAGTCACGAACTCCGCACGCCTCTGGCGATGATCAAGGGATTCGTGGAGACGTTGATGGACGGAGCCAAAGATGACCCGGCGCACTGCATGAAGTTTCTTCAAACCATCGATAAACATGCGGATCGGCTTAACTTTCTAATTGAGGATATCCTCGTCATCTCCCAGATCGAGAGTGGGCAATTGGTCATGAATCCACAATCGATGTCATTTAACTCGGTGGTTAATCGAGTGATGGAAGATCTGGAACAGCGTGGGACGGATAAAAAAGTAAAACTCGTTAACGCAATACCTCGAAACCTCACATTACATATTGATGGAGACCGAGTGCAGCAGGTTATTTTTAATCTCGTCGATAACGCCATCAAATATGGTCGCCATGGTGGTACTGTGCGGGTGGAAACCCCGGAATATGAGGTGGGGCAAGAAATGGTTGAAGTAGCCATCACTGACGACGGCCCCGGCATTCCAGCTGAATCTTTGGACAAAATATTCGAACGCTTCTTCCGCGTTGATAAAGCCCGCAGCCGTGATGCTGGCGGCACCGGGCTGGGGCTGTCTATTGTGAAACACATCATTCAATCTCATGGAGGCCGGGTTCGAGTGGAAAGCCAGGTGGATTGTGGCACGACCTTCTTTTTTACTTTGCCTGCCCGCCTTAAGTCAAAGGCCACTTCGGCCGTAACAGGCCAGTGACCAAGGTGACAGCCCTGCGATTGTTGGGCTCGTTACCTTAATGTCACATACTCGCCCTTTGCCCGTCACAGTTTATTTTCATAGTGCCCCTCGCAAATGTTCACGCCTTTTTGGGTGTGGAAATGACTTGTTCATTTCATCATTAAACACTGCAGTATAATCGTTAACAACCTATACACTAACAATGAAAAATAATATGACCAAAGCCCTTGGCTTGGGCGTACTGGCTGGTTTTGCCGCCATGAGCGCTGAGGCTGGGGATAATGCGGGCCTGCTCAAGAAGCTCGTGGAGAAGGGGATTATTTCTGAAGGTGAAGCTGCTGTGCTTGCCGAGGAAGCCAACTCCGAATTCAACAACAGCATGCCCAGCTGGGTTAATAGCCTGACGCTCAAAGGGGATCTGCGCTTGCGCTATGATCACACGTACGATAGCGCTTCTAACGGGGCTTCCGCTGAAGATCGGTGGCGCTATCGTTTCCGTTTTGGCGGTACTGCCAACATGCAAAATGGTGTAAAGACGGGTTTCCGTCTTGCTTCCGGTGGAACGTCTGACATTGGTTCTACTAACACCACTATGGATGGCGGTTTTGCCCGTGATGACTTTTATTTGGACCAAGCTTGGGCCCAAATGGATGTCAGTGGTGTGACTATGATCGGTGGTAAGAACCCTAATTTCGAGAAGACCGGCTGGTTTGTATCCAAGGCGCTTTTCGATGGTGATATCACCCCAGAGGGTTTTGAGCTTCACTACAGCACTGAATCTGGCTCTACTGATCTTGGATTTCATGGTGGCGCTTATTTCGTTCAAGGCGAGGATGATTCCTCAAAAACCCTTGATATGTTGACCATGGCACAAATCACGGCCAAAACCTCCCTAAGCGACACAACTGGCCTGACATTGGGCTTGGGTGTTTACAATGTTGAGGACGAAGGCATTGATGAGACCAGCAGTCGCTCGGGCAACTCAGCTAGTGGCGTAGGTTACACTCCGGTGTTCATTGACGCGGCGTTGAGCATGAAGACCGGTCCTGGTGTGAAGCTCTATGCTACATACGTGAATAACCAAGAG
>JAYQQG010000145.1:0-8359 GCA_038145765.1 Verrucomicrobiales bacterium | reverse complement strand
CGCCTCAACATCGACCTTGTGTTTTCGACAGTAATTGATCATCTCGGTCCGACCTGGAAATTGATCGCGAAACTCCGCCATGCGCCAAGGTGCAATGATCTCGATCTGCGGGGCCAACGCCGCGGCCGTTAACTCAAATCGCACCTGATCATTGCCTTTACCGGTGGCTCCATGGGCAATTGCGTGCGCCTTTTCTTTCTTGGCAATCTCCACCATTCGCTTGGCGATCAATGGGCGGGCAATGCTGGTACCCAGATAATACTGGTCTTCATAGATCGCGCCCGCTTGCATCATCGGGAAAATAAAATCAGATGCGAATTCCTCCTGCAAATCATCGATGTACATCTTCGAAGCGCCGGTGCGCTTGGCTTTTTTGTCGAGCCCGCGCAATTCCTCCTCTTGGCCGACATCCGCACAAAAGGCGATCATTTCGGCATCGTATTTTTCCTTGAGCCACGTCAGCAACACCGAGGTGTCGAGGCCTCCCGAATATGCTAGTACAATCTTCATCGTAATAATTAAATCATGTGGCAAAACATGGCATCGCGCAACTTCGGCTCAAACCATGTGCTCTTAGGCGGCATAATACCACCTGCATCGGCAATCGCCATTAAATCGTCGATGCTGGTCGGGTGCATCGAAAAGGCGCAGGCATAATCACCACAATCAACGAGCCGCTCCAATTCAGCGGTCCCGCGAATGCCTCCGATAAAGTCAATGCGATCGCTGGTGCGGGGATCGTCAATGTCCATTACCGGTTGAAGAAAATGATTTTGTAATATGGCGACATCCAGCTCATTCATCGGCGAATCCGCCTTGGAGAATGCCTCTTTGACAACTAGGTGCCGCCATGTGCCCCCCAGGTATAGCCCCAATTCATTTTTGGCACCGCACTTGCCGCCCTCCCCCTCCCTTGTCTCAAACACAGTCTCAATAGATTCAAGAAAAGCCGCTTCACTGAGCCCATTCAAATCCTTCACCACGCGGTTGTAGGCCAAAATGTTCATTTGGTTATGCGGGAAAGTCACCGTCAGGAAGTAACCACTCTGACCGGCCCCGTTGCGCGCTGCATGCACTCGAGAGGCTGCCGCGCTCCGGTGATGACCATCGGCAATATACAAACAATCAATCCCTTCAAATTCTCCCTGAAGAAACTCGATGTCGTCCGAATTAAAAATATTCCAGGATGTGTGCTGAACCCCATCGTCAGCGGTAAAGTCAATATCGGGTTCTAGTCCAATAATCCGCTCGACCAACGCATCGATGGATGGCCGCGCTCGATACGTGAGAAACACCGGGCCGGTCTGCGAGTTGAGCGCTTCAATATGCCGCACACGATCATTTTCCTTTGCTGGCCGGGTGAGCTCATGTTTTTTGATGGTCTCATCATCATATTCCACACAGCTCGCCACCGCAACTAGCCCGACTTGCACATGGCCATTCATGATCTGCCGATACAAATAGTAGCCCGGCTGTTCATCCTGCACCAACGCCCCTTGTTCCCGCAATAATCTGAAATTTTCGGCCCCTTTGGCATACACGGCATCCGAATAAACATCCGTCCCGGGTTCGAGATCAATTTCGGGTTTGCTGACATGCAAAAAACTAAAGGGATTCCCCTCAGCCATAGCCCGCGCTTCATCACTATTCATCACATCATAAGGCAATTCACAGATTTGTGATGCCTGATGCGGATTAGGCCGCAGAGCGGCAAATGGTTTCAAAGTAGCCATAACCGGGGCGGGAAACTAACGATTGCCCCGCCCATTGACCATGAAAAAGCATTCTGCGTGTCGAAGATTTCTCCTTGCTTCATAGGCCTTTGTGCTCAAAAACTACCATGTCGCGCGCACAATGCCTCGGCACTGAGATATGGCCATTCAACAACTTCAGGAACTGCTTTGAGTCGTCCACGTGGTAAGGGCAGAGGGCGACGCTGGGAACCCCGCACCCGGGTCAACGATCGCATCCGCGTCCGAGAGGTACGCGTCGTGGATGCCGAAGGCCAACAGGTGGGCGTCATGAAAACCGAGGACGCATTGGCATTGGCCAAGCGGCATGGATTAGATTTGGTGGAGATTTCCCCCAACGCAAGGCCGCCGGTATGCCGGATTTGCGATTTTGGGAAATACCAATACGAGGAGTCCAAGAAGAAAAAGGAGGGCAAAAAAAATTCCCAAGCCGGAAAGGTTAAGGAAGTCCAGCTACGCCCCCGGTGCGAGCAGCATGATTTTGATTTCAAGCTGGCCCATGCCACCAACTTCTTATGTCAGGATATGAAGGTGAAAATTCACCTGCGATTCCGGGGCCGGGAAAATGCCCACAAAGATATTGGGTTCGACACCGTCAACCGCTTTATCGAATCCCTCAAGCCATGGGGCAAAGCCGATGTCGCCCCACGCCTGGCAGGCCGTGGCATTGACGCACTGGTCAATCCGCTCCCCGCGAATCAACGTGCAGAGAACCCGCATGAAAAATCCAAATTACGTGATCTCGAAGAAGAGCCACGCGACGAGGATGAAGCGGATGACTCCGGCGACAATGCCGACGGAAAGTTAAATACACCGTTTGAGGATTTGGATCCTGCCCCTGCCGAGGACTAATCCAAAACTCCTTGTTTGCGTAACATTGCCTCCATGGCGCGATCCATCATCAGATCCGCCAACGGCATGCTCACCTGATCCAGCCGTAAGACCGCTTTTTGGAGTGCAGCTAAATCGCCCACTTCACCGGGGCGTTCATCGAGATGGCCTTCCACTTGCCGAATGGCCTCCTCTATCTCTGCACAGGAATCCAATTCATTCCTGGACACCTCCAACCCGTCGCGAGCCGCCTTCGCGGCCTCCTTTGCCTTCAACGATGCCTCCACCCAACGCCGCGTGTCCATATCCTCGAAGGCATGCTCAACCGACGCCTCCACCATTTCATGTACACGATCATCAGTCACATCGACAGCCGATTCAATTGGCACAATCTTCTCGCGACCGGTCACTGTATCTCGCGCCAGCACGTTCAGAATACCATTTGCATCAATCTCAAACTGCACCCCCACCCGGGCACTGCCTCGCAAGGCTGGGGCAAACTCCAACTCAAACCGGCCCAAACTCCAATTGTCCACAGCGCGTTCCCGTTCTCCCTGCAACACATGAACCAACATCGCTCGTTGCCCGTCCACCGCATTGGTAAACATTTCCCCGGCCTTCGTCGGGATCGTGGTGTTGCGCGGAATGATCACATTCATCAACCCGCCAAATGTCTCCACCCCCAAGGACAGTGGGGTGACATCCATCAAAAGGGTTGCCGTGATCTCTCCCGTGAGAATGGCCCCTTGAATCGAAGCTCCCAAGGCAACCGCCTCATCCGGATTAATCGCCGTGTTCAACACCGGGCCATCCGATGTGTGAAACGAGTCTCCCAAACGAATGCCTCCGCGATTCTCTTCATATTCAGCGCACTCAAACCAATCGGCCACAAGCCTCCGCACCAAGGGCATGCGAGTCTGCCCGCCCACCAAAATCACTTGAGCAAGATCACTCGACTCGAGCCCGGCATCCGCCATTGCCCGCCGACAGTGGCGGCGGGTCTGCTCAATGATGGGTCTCGCCAAGCTTTCCAGATCACTCCGCCCTACGGACACTTTTAGGCTAAAATCGCCCTTGAGAAACGGCAGTTGAATTTCATGATCTTCGTTATTGGACAATTCGATCTTCGCCTGCTCAGCGGCTTCGTGAATGCGCGCCATCCCGATTGCATCCAGCTCTCCGTCGACTTTGGCCAGCAGCCAATCCGCAACAGCCGAATCAATATCATCACCGCCCAGCTCCGTATGGCCGTGTGTGGCCAACACTTGAAAAACGCCCTCGTGCAATTCGAGAATTGATAAATCGAACGTGCCGCCACCTAAATCATAGACTGCGATCTTGATGCCTTCGGGAAAATCCTGAAGCCCACATGCAAGCGCCGCAGCGGTGGGTTCATTGATGATCCGTTCCACCGTCAACCCGGCTTGCTCGCCCGCCAGTATGGTCGCCTGCCGTTGGGCATCATTGAAATATGCCGGCACTGTAATGACCGCCCGATGAACCGTTTCGCCAATAGCTGTTTCAGCCTGTTTGCGCAATGTCTTCAATATTAATGAAGACACCTCCACGGGGCTTGAATCCATCCCTGCAACCAAGCGATCCGTCGAGCGCCCCATATGGCGTTTAGCCGATGAAACCGTTCTCTCTGGTTCGACGGCCTGCATCCGCAATGCCGCGGTCCCAACAACAGGATCTCCGTTCGCCGGATAGTGCACGACTGAAGGCAGGAGACGTTCCCCGTTGCCATCGGCCAATATCCCGGGCATCCCAGCCTCCACAACAGCAACAGCCGAATGAGTTGTCCCTAAATCAATGCCCACGATCTTGCTCACGCACCGAAGCTTGCATTGAACCGCAAGAGATGTCCACTCTGGCTCATGCATTGCCTGGTTACAGCCGGTGCCACCTACGAACCGATTGATTCTGTACGCCGGTTAACCAACCACTCTACCGGTCGGCTGGGCTGCGCCTTGGCCGACGCCCTTGCCCGTGCCGGCCACCGCACCACTCTGCTGCTTTCCGAGACCGCGCAATATCAACCGCGTAACCGAAAGGTGCGCATACTCCCCTTTAACACCACTCGCTCCTTGCAGCTCAAACTCAAGGAGGCCTCTGCTTTGAAGATTAAAGCTGTGTTCCATGCCGCTGCCGTATCCGATTTCGCAGCCGCCCGGGCGCATCGGGGAAAGATCGCGAGCGACCAAAGCCATACCCTTAGTCTCAAGCCCACTCCGAAGCTCATTCGCAAACTTCGTAGATGGCATCCGGACGCACTCTTGGTCGGCTGGAAATATGAAGTAACTGGCCCGCAATCCAGCGCGATCCACAAGGGATATGAGCAAATTGCGGCCAGCAAAACCGACGCCTGCGTTGTCAATGGCCCCGCTTACGGAAACGGCTTCGGCCTCATCCGGGAAGACATGGTGCATTGCCCGGATCAACGCGCCTTATTTCGGCGGCTCCTTACATTACTTCAGTAACTTCGATCCCCAAAGCGTCCAGCCCGGAACGCAATACCCTCGCTGTTAATTCGCATAACATCAGGCGACTATCCCGTTCGCCCTCGTTCGCTTTGAGCACAGGGCAAGCCTCATAGAACCGGCTAAAATGCCCAGCTAACTCGAACAAATAATTACACAAAAAATTGGGGCGATAATCTTGCGCCACCATCTCCAGTGCCTGCCCATAGTTCATGAGGTGCTTAGCTAAGGTCTGTTCTTCCGGGGCCTCAAGCAGCAGTTCCACTGTTGAAAAACTGGGCGCATCCACCTTGCGAAATATACTGCGTACACGCGTATAGGCGTACTGCAGGTAAGGCGCGGTATTCCCCTGCAGGGCGAGCATTTTATCCCAATCAAAAATATAATCACTCTGCCGGTTATTCGAAAGATCGGCATACTTGAGCGCCCCTAACCCCACAACCCGCGCAATTTCCCGACGCTTGTCCTCAGTCAACTCAGGGTTCTTTTCGCTGACCACTTCCAAAGCACGGTCTTCGGCTTCATCCAGCAGGTCAGCCAGACGCACCGTATCTCCACTGCGGGTTTTGAAGGGTTTCCCATCTGGCCCAAGAATTGACCCAAACCATACGTGCTCCAATCTGACCGGAACACCCTGTTTCCATCGTCCAAAAATGTTGAATATTTGCTGAAAATGCAGTTGCTGCCGGCCATCTGTCACATAAACAATATCAGTCGGCGACCACGTCTCCATGCGGTATCGCAACGTCGCCAAATCAGTCGTTGTATAATTGGCTGCGCCATCGCGTTTTTGGACAATCGCGGGTTTATCAACCAATTGTTTGTCACCCGAAAAACGCACAACTTTCGCGCCTTCACTTCCTTCAGCGATTCCTTGGGATTCAAGTTCCTCAACCAGACCCGGCAATTGGGAGTTATAAAAACTTTCGCCCAAGGTTTCGTCGAAGTTAATGCCGAGCCGGCCATAAACCTGATCGAATTGCTCCTGCGACAAAGCGATCATGCGCTGCCAAATGGCCAAGTTTTCCGGGTCGCCGGCTTGCAACTTCACCAGTTCTGCCCGGGCAGCATCGCGAAGTGCCTCATCGGCATTGACCTTTTTGTACAATCGCTCCAACTCCGCAATCGGATCAGCGGCCAAGGCCCGATCATCGAGATCGGTTTTCCACCCAAGCAGCAACATCCCGAACTGCGTCCCCCAATCTCCAATATGATTGTCTGTGATTACCTGATGCCCAAGCAACCGCAACACACGCGCAATCGTGTCTCCAAGAATCGTCGAACGAATGTGGCCCACATGCATTGGTTTGGCCACATTAGGGGAGCTAAAATCAACCACAACCGTGCGCGGGTTCAAGGCCGGCGTAACGAATGGGGTGGCAGATTCAATGGCGGCCCGAAGCGCTCGTCGCAATGCCTCTGCCTTGAGGCGGAAATTAAGAAACCCCGGCCCGGCGATTTCAATGGGCTCGCACCAATCCGATACCTCCAGTGAGGACACCACACGCTCCGCCAATTGCCTGGGGTTCATTTGCCGTTGTTTGGCCAAGCCCATGAGGGCGTTGCTTTGATAATCCCCGTGTTTTGGATCGGCGCAGGGGCGCACTAGAATCCGTGCCGAATCCGCATCCGGCAAATGCTCCAGTGTGGCTGCCTGCAGGGCTTGCTCGATTTGCGCCTGAATCACAACTGCTACTCAGTGGGCTGACTGATAATCTGCTGAATGGCAACAGCATCTTCGGCCCCATCCAACGCATCCCGAAAATCGCGATTATGCAACAGCTTGGCGATATTGGCCAATGTATGAAGATGCTTTTGAAACTGGCCTTGCGGCACCAAAAATAGAACTACCAGGCTGACTGGCTGATTATCCAACGCCTCAAAATCAATCCCCTCTTTGGAACGGCCCAGTGCCCCAACCACATCCCCAATGAGGTCGGTGGCCGCATGTGGGATTCCAATGCCAAATCCGATCCCCGTACTCATGGAATGTTCGCGTTTTTTGACGACCTCAATAACGGCTTCACGATCCGTTTCCTTGATCGCGCCGCTGCTGACCAGCTGGCCTATCAGTTCGTCGATCGCCTCCCAACGATTCTTGGCTTGAAGGTCCGGCACAATGTGATCGGCCTGGACAATTTCACTCAGTGTCATTTCTTGAAGGGCATTTCGCCTGAAGGCGAAGGCGAATTCAAGGCTGAATTAGTAGCTTCCACACCCCGTTCCCGGCAGCCAACAAATCCTGGAACGTGTGCAGCACCCCATCCCGCAATGCCTGCGCAATCACCGGCAATCCCGGTCCCCCAACAACCCAAGACCAGCCCACCAATAAGACCAAGGCATTGCCGAGCAGTATGATAACCCCTGAAAACAGCCGCCCTTGGGAAGTAATGTCCGGTTGGCGGGTGCGAAGAATTCCAATCGTAAGCAAAACATGAAAGGTGTAGGTTAACCCGAGGGCCCAGTGAAAAACGCCCCAGACCCATGGTGTGTCCCACTTAAAAAAAAACCGCCCGAGAATGAATACCGCAAAAACAACCAATGCATAAAGCGGCACAAAATATGGGGCTAAGGTCACAAAAAAATTATCCTTGGTCACATAAACATGCCCCCCTTCCCCGGATACCCTCATTCCCTTGACGCGCCCGCCACACAGCATGGCGGCCAAAGCGTGTGTGAATTCATGACCCAACACATACACCCACATGGGCTCAGGCAACCATCGTTTCATAGCTGCCATGCAGGCAACTCCAGCCAGCAAGGGCACAACCACCACACCTTGTAAGCTGACTTGCCCACCCACCTCAATGATAGCCCGCAGAACACCTACGCAGACCGGCAGCAGTAAAAAAGCGATAAAGAATTTTGCCCTCCGAGGCACGGTTGAGTGAACCGTGTTGACCGGCAAAAATCGAGCCGAATCATGCACCCGTGAATGACTTGCGGTTGCGCCAAAGCCGTGGGCTCCCTACGTTCGTCCCTATGACTCGCGAGGAAGTGTTGGATATTTTCCGGCAGAACGGTGCCCTTCTGGAGGGCCATTTTATTCTACGCAGCGGTTTACGCAGTCGGGAATTTTTCCAATGCGCACAGGCCCTGCAACAAATGCCCGTGGTCGAACAGCTGGGGAACGCATTAGCCGAGAAAGTTCGGGATCTAGGAGTCACCACCGTCATTGCCCCGGCCATGGGGGGGTTGGTGATTGGCCAGGAAGTTGCCCGTCAATTGGGTGTACGTTTTATTTTTGTAGAAAAAGTAGACGACCAACTAGTGCTGCGCCGCGGCTTCAAGCTGGCT
>JAYQQG010000144.1:0-8507 GCA_038145765.1 Verrucomicrobiales bacterium | reverse complement strand
CCCATATAGTCACCACACCTATACAAGCCTGATCGTATTTTATGATCCCTTTTACCGCGAGGTAAAGGCGTTGCCGGGACAGGGCTTCTTATAACATATGTTTTGAGATGGCGTAATTGGCTGACATCAGAACCATACCATTCTCGCAATTGCATGCTCACTTTGTGCGCCAAGCTTGGTTCAACCAAGTACTCTCTTTTAACCACACTTACGCTTAGTAAATAATTGCCTTTAGGGGCATAATCGGTTGCTTCAGGCAAAATTATCAAATTGTTTATGGGACCATTCGAATCTCCATTTAAAACTAAATGACCCGGTTGAGTGAATGGTTTATCTGTTGCAAAGTAAACACATGCTACACCGGTTTGATTCTTCTGATTCACACTCATTTCAGTTAACATGTCATGAGCACTGAGGTCTGTGGCTATTACAATTACTTTTGCATCTAGAGTCCTTCCTGAAGATAGTTTTAGAGATTGCCCAACAACCTTTTCTACTCGGGTATTGAGCTTTATTTGATCCGGATCAACACATTCAGACAATTGCTTTGCAATTTCAGCCACACCTAAAGCTGGAATCGAGGTAGAACCGTTGGCAAAATGTGTAAACACCTCTTCAAACTTTCTAACAGAAGTTTTGAGGTCAGGCTCTAGAAAAACTCCAGCGAGGAAAGGCCGCCAAAAATGGTGGCGCATAGATTCTGAAAAACCTAAGGCTCGCAACACTTTCGATGTTGACTCCTCATCACTTGCGTTTTTTGTTGAGATCAACCCCAGACGTAGTAACCCAACTTTAATTTTATCAGTAATGCTTCCAATTGGGTTACAGAGGGTTTTTATAGCTTTCAAAGGATGCCTAAATGGATCAACCATTTCAAAGAAATGACCTCTGTAATGGATTACTACACCGGGAAAAAGTTCGTGTAAGCCTAGGCGCTGATAGTTAAGCACACGTTTTGCTTCGGGGTAGGATGTAAGTAAAACTTGAAATCCATGGTCCAACCGGTAACCAGCAAAAACTTCCGTACGCAATCGCCCCCCCACTCTATCTGAAGCTTCAACCAGTGTGACCCTAAAACCAGACTTCCTAAGATAATAGGCGCAGGAGAGGCCGGCCACTCCAGCCCCCACAATAACAATTTCATGTGTTTTTTTACTGTCCATGCGAATCCAAAAGAGGTTCGCACAATAAAGAATGGAATGAAAATGGATGGATTACTAAAAGCTATCGTAAAGAAACAACTTCTTTTTCCCAGTCAGCCAAAAGCGCTTTTAGCCGAGCACCTTCTTTTGGATGCTTGGCTAATAAATCAACCGCTTCTCCCAAATCCTTAGACACATCATACAACCATGCCTCGGTTTTACCTTCGGTTTTACGAACATACTTGAGGTTACCAGAGCGGACGGCAGCCCAAGTGCGTTCACCGCGTTTGCCACGCCAGTAAAGGGTGCGGGAGATTTCCGGATTGTTGTCGGCGATGTGCGTGATGATGTCCATGCCATCGGTGCGAGCGGCGGCTATCTTGGCATTGGCGAGTTCGAGGATCGAACGAGTGAGGTCGAACGTGGCGCAAACCTGACTGCTCACTTTGCCCGCGGGCAGCTTGCCCGGCCAGCGCATGATGAGTGGTACGCGAATACCGCCCTCCAGCGTCGAACTCTTGGCGCCGCGCAACGGCCCCATGTGCGCAGCAGGAGCAAAGCCACCGTTATCGGACACAAAAATCACCAAAGTATTGCGCTCCAGTTTGTGTTGCTTCAAGGCAGCCAACACACGGCCCACCTCAGCATCGAGATCCTCCAACATGGCTACATAGGTGTCCGCATCGGGCTTCATCCAGTTTTCTTTAGTGACCTTCTTTTTGGCATCCTTCGGTCCTTGAAACGGAAAGTGCGGGCTCTCGTGCGAGACAAACAAAAAGAACGGCTCCTCCTTATGGCGCTCGATGAAATCAATCGACGAGTCCGTTATGAGATGCGTCATGTAACCCTGCGAATGCACCGGCAAGCGTCCGCGGAAGAGCACGTGCAACTCGCTCGTCTCACGATGATTGAAGTAGTGCACGTTGCCGCCGAGGTAGCCAAAGAATTCATCCCAACCATGCTCCATCGGGTTAAAACGCGGCTCGTAGCCGAGATGCCATTTGCCAAACACACCGCACGCGTAGCCGGCCTTTTTCAATGCCCCCGGCAACACCACTTGCTTCGCCGGCAAGCCCAACTGCCTTCGGGCGGCCAACGCGATGGCGTCGTCGTACCGCCCCACGTTGCCCGTGCCGATGGCGCATTCCAGCCCACCCGCCCGCTGCGGATACCGCCCCGTGAGCAACGCCGTTCGCGTGGGACTGCACTCGGTGCCATTGGAATAATGCTGGGTAAACCGCACACCATCCCTTGCCAACCGATCAATCACCGGCGTCTTCGCCCGCGGATGGCCGTAACAACCGAGATCGCCGTAACCCATGTCGTCGGCCAAAATGAGGACGACGTTGGGCGGCGAAGCTTGAAGCACACCACTGCAAGCCAGTAAAACTAACGCAAAAACGAAGCGCATTAGCTGACCTTTTTCAACCGACTCACGCGCCCCGTGGCGACCCATTCGGCGACGATAATATTTCCGTCATTGTCGAAGCAGGCGTCGTGGGGATGGACGAACTTGCCGCTGACCCAGGTGTTCGGCCGACCGCGGTTGACGGTTTTCTTTTTCACGACGCCCTCGACGTCGTCGCCGAGTTGGGCAACGACCTTGTTGTCATCGCCGAGCAACGTCACGCGCGCATGCAGTTCCGGGACGAGGAGGATGTTTTTGTATGTGTCGAGGTTGGCGGGGAGACCGTAACCGGTAAGGGTGGTGAGGTATTTACCCTCGAGGGTGAGGTATTGCAGTGTGTGATGGCCGCGGTCGCATACGACGACGCGCTCTTCGCGTCCGGGGCGGCGGTCGATCCAGATGCCGTGCGGCGTGTTAAACGTCCCCTTACCGCGCCCGGGACCGCCGAACTTGCTGACCCAGTTGCCGGCCTTGTCGTAGCGATGGACGCACCACGCACCATAGCCGTCGGCAAGCAGGAAGCCGCCGTCGTTGAGGAACGCAAAGTTAGTCGGCATGAAGGCATCGCGTCCCCAACGTTTGACGCGTTTGGTGTCTTCGTCCTTGCGGTACACGCCACTGTCCATCGGCGCGTATTTTTCCCAAACCACCTCGCCCTTGAGCGTGAGCTTGGCGAAGGCTTTCACGTTTTGGTAAGCGCACACATAAAGGAACTGTTCCTTGCCCTCTGTGCGCACCTCGATGCCATGGCCACCGCCCTGAAACTGACTGCCAAAGGCGCGGATGAATTTGCCCTTCTGGTCGAAAACAAAAATGGACGGATGATCTTTCAGATTCTGACGGCCTTCGTGAATGACGTACAGCAAACCCTCCGCATCAACGGCGACGTTGTGCGTGGTCTGCCACGTGTACTTGTCCGGCAACTGCGCGAAGCCGTGCTGCACCTCGTACCGATGCTCGCCCTCGCCGATGATCGTTTGCTTTGGATTCTTGTTGGCCAAGAGCAACTGCGGCATGGCAACGGCAGCGGTGGCGGTCGCGAAAAAATGACGACGGGTTTGGGTGGTTTTCATGGTAACAGGTGAGGCGAGTTTACGCCGACGCAAACGGGATGCAAGGGCAGATACTTAATCCACCACCGCCATCGAGAACGGACTCCCCGTCACCTTCACGCCGTTGCGTGTGTAGCGTAGGCGCGTCCATTTGTCGGCAATCGGCAGGCGGATTTCCATCCAGTCCCACGCCTTGGGCAGTGCCGGTTGCACGGTGAGTTTTTGATCGGGAATGGAGTAGCGCAGACCGGCGAGGCCCTCAAGGTAGAGGAGGATTTTGCCGGCGTTGAAGTTGGAGTATTGATCGCCGAACAGGCTGAGGTCGCGCCGATAGGCCTCCGGTGCCATCGGGATTTTCCATTGCGGATGAAAATTGTAATGGATGAGATGATTGAGGGTCAGTTCGGTGGCTTCTTTTTTGAGGCGTTGGCGGAACATGCCGTCGAGGGTGAAGTAGGCGGTATCGGGCGTGTAGCCAAAGGCTTGATCGTCCTGTGACTTGAACTTCGCCATCGACTGTTTGGCCATCGCGAGCGGGAAAAAGGCGCCGTAAAAGCCGCGGCCCCGATTGATCGCCCAGGCGTGCACCATGCGCTTGGCGTATTCATTCGGGAAATGCGGCGAGCGCATGGCCCAGAACGGATTGGTCATGAGCATGCCATTGTTCGGCGCGGCAAAATAGTTCGGCACCCCATTGGCTTCCCAGCGCTGATCAAACATCAACCGCACGTGCTTCGGGTCCTCGCGGCGCACAAGGCGTTCCCAGTGCGGTACATCGTCGGCATTGCCGGTAAGGCGGGCCATTTTCACGAGCGTGTCGGCCACCTCAAATTGGTTCATGGCAAAACCGCCCAGACGTTTTTCGAACAGCTTGGCGAAGTGGCCTTCGTAACACGCCTTGAGGAATTTTAGGTCCCCGGTGTGCTGATAAATCTGCCACGCGCCGAGGACATGCTCGGAGGTCTCCACGCCATAGGCGCCGCTGTGCCAGCCGATGCCCTTGTTGTCCGAAAGCATGCGCAGGCCGTTCGGGGTTTCGCGGTAGCGATTGTTTTGCGTGAGATGTTTCCACGTGAGCACATTGCCGTAAGCGTACTTCGCCTTGTTGCGTGTCCAGGCGCCCACCTTGATTTGAAACGCGGCATCGTACCGGTGCAGACCGAGGAAATTGTTTACCGCCGTCTGCGTGTGGGCCTCCTGCTCCCAGCCGCGGCCAACCTCGATGGTGTACATGAGGTAAAGCGACCAGAGGTAATAGTAGATGTCCACGTAACGCTCGTCCGGGCAGCGGAACCACGGGATCTCGTCGTTGAGCAGCCGGTTCATCTCCGCCGTCTTGGCCGAAAGCCACGGCTTGTGGTTGGCGATGATGGCGCGCGCGGATTGAATCGCCGTGCGGCCGTCATCGTGCATTGCCCAGGAAACCACCGTACCACGCGCATCACACGGCACGGAGAATGTGTAGTGTTGCACGCCTAGATCGTCCTTGCGGGTGGTGACGGTTTTCGTGATGTCGCGCGAAGCACTCAGCACCGTCGTCATGCCCGTGTACACACACGGGCCGACGCGCTCGCCCCGACCGGGATCCGGCCGCGACTTCACCGTGCCGCCTTCGCGGATCACGATCGCATTGTTCCGCGCATCAAACCGGATAGCCGCCGTGGAGGTGACACTGTTGCGGTGATAAAAACTGTGCCCCTCAAACTGCAGCGTCACCGGCTTGGAAGCGGTGATGATCGAGGCAACCGCATCGTTGGCCGCGATAAATTTCTCCTCGCGAATGCGCACACCGCCGACCTCGTATTCGCAGATCATCTTGTCCGGCCGCCAGCGCATGCTCTTGGGTTGAGGATGCTTGAACGTTTTGCCATCGACAATCACGCTGCCGTACAGCACGCGCGTGTCCTTGTAAAACTCCCAGCCGCTGTAATCGTTGCCTTTGCCGGTGTGCTCGGTGCCGCGCAACTGACTTTCAAGCAAGCCCACGCCGCGGCTGCGCAGATCGTGATGAAAAGGATGCGTCAGCCCAATTGTCTCATCCTCCATCCGCTTCCAACTCGCGTGAAAGCCACCGATATAATAGGTGACATTGCCCGCCATGAACCCGTGCTTGCGCCCCTGCACCTCCTGCTCCAGTCGTTGACAATAATCGGTAAACACCGGCTTTTCGCTGGCCGCCAAGCCCGTCGTCAAGCACGCCAACAGCAATCCAACCACGCATCCAACGTGGCGGCAAAGGGGGTTTAAAATGGGACGCATCGGCATGGCCCGCCTGCTCAGCGGGCGGCTTGGTTTCTAGGGGGAAACTCAGCGGGCGACAATCATTTATCGGGGATTGGCTTACCCCAATTGGGCACGGTATAACCCGCACAACGCTCACATGATGAACCGAATTCGATTGCTCCTGTTCGCCTGCCTCGCCCTGGGCCTGTTCGCGCCGTTGCCAGCGGCCGATCGCCCGAACATCGTGCTGATCATGGCCGATGACATCGGCGTGGAGGGCATTGGCTCTTACGGCGGCACCAGCTATCGCACGCCGGCCATTGACCGGCTCACGGCGCAGGGCGTTCGGTTCCGGCACGCCTACTCGCAGCCGCTCTGCACCAACACGCGCATTCAGCTGATGACCGGCCGGTACAACAACCGCAACTGGACCTACTTCGGCACGCTCGATCCCAAGGCAAAGACGATCGGTCATTATCTGCAGGAGGCCGGCTACCACACCTGCATCGCGGGCAAGTGGCAGCTGCAAAGTTATGATCCGCCCAGCTACCCCGGCGCGCACCTGCGGCGCGGCAAAGGCATGAAGGTCACCGACGCGGGCTTCGATGAGTACAGCCTGTTTCATTCCTGGCACACCGAGGACAAGGGCCTGCGCTTTGCCCGGCCGACCACGTTTGAGAATGGCAAGTTGCTGAAGGAGTTGAAGGGCAAGTATGGCCCGGATCATTGGGTGGATTTCATCAACGATTTTATGCGGCGCAAAAAGGACAGTGACCAGCCCTTTTTCGTTTACTACGCCATGGCCCTGCCGCATCGGCCGTTTGTGCCCACGCCGGACAGCGCGGACTGGAACGGCGGCATCCCGCCCGACGAGGAAGATACCAAATATTTCCCCGACATGGTCGAGTACATGGACAAATGCGTCGGCCGCGTGGTGAAGCAAATCGATGACCTCGGCCTCAGCAAAAACACGCTCGTCATTTTTTACAGCGACAACGGCACGCACCGGAAGATCACCTCGCAAACCACGCACGGCCCCGTGGTCGGCGGCAAGGGGCGCACCACCGATGCCGGAACGCACGTGCCGTTGATTGTGCGCTGGCCTGGCAAAATTCAGCCCGGCCTGAATGATAACCTCGTTGATTCGACCGATTTTCTGCCCACGCTTATGGAAGCCGCCCGGCGCCCGATCCCCGCAGCGAAGCGACTCGATGGCATTAGCTTTTATCCGCAGCTCCTCGGCCAAGCCGCCCAGCCGCGCCCGTGGGTGTTTTGCCATTACGATCCCCGACCCGGCTGGGATAAGGACCAGTTCCGAAAAATCCGTTTCGCCCGCGACCAACGCTTCAAGCTTTACGGCAACGGCAAACTTTACGACGTGCCCAACGACAAACTTGAGCAGCGGCCAATCATCAAGGACACCCCAGAATCCAGCGCCGCCCGCCAACGCCTCGCCGCTGTTCTGAAAGCCCAGCCCAATCCAGACCCTGCCCCGCGCGATGGCGATCCGCGCGATACCGAGCAGCGCCTGTACCTCGCTGCCGGCGCTCAGCTCAGCGTGTACGCCATCAACGCCAATACCGGCCGCCTCTCGTCCCTGCAACAGCTGCCGCTCGCCGGCGCGGGCCCGTTCACTTTTGCGCCCAACCGCAAGCTGCTCTATGCCACCGCCACCGGCGGCGCCCAACGCAAGGATCCCGCCATCGCCACGCTCGCCATCGATCCGACCGGCAAACTCAAGCTCCTCCACAAAGCCGGCGTGAACCTTCGCCCCGGCTATTTGATGACCGACAACAACGGCGAATTCCTAGCCGGCAACCACTACGGCCCCGGCAAGGCAACCGTTTGGCAAATCGACCCCATCTACCGCGGCAAGACCATCAGCGAACTGACTCTCGAGCAGCGCGCGCACAGCGCTGTGTTTTCGCCGGATAACCATTGGCTGCTCGTGCCCGCCACCGGCCCGAACAAAGTGTTAATCAATCAATTCACCGCGCAGGTCGGCACAACCAAGCCGCACGATCCGCCCTTCGCCATGGGCCCCGCTGGTGAACACGAGGCGCGCCAGCCGCGGCATCTGATTTTTCACCCCAACCTATCCGTCGTTTACACCAGCAACGAACGCGAGCAGCCCGGCGTCGGCGCGTGGCAATGGGACACCGAGAAAGGTCGCCTGACGCCCATGCAAAACATCGTCACGCAACCGAAAGGGTTCGAAGGCAAAATCACCACCGCCGATCTGCACCTCACGCCTGACGCGAAATTCCTGTACCTCTCCAACCGCGACATCGCCCAGCGCCGCGCCCCCACCGGCCGCGACAGCATCGTGGGTTTCAGTGTCGATCCGCAAACCGGCCGACTGAAGCTGATCGGCCACACTCCGTGCGAACGCGTGCCGCGCTCCTTCACCATCGATAAACTCGGCAAATTCCTCTACGTCGCCGGCCAAACCGACGCCCGCCTCGGCGCCTATCGCATTGAGAAAAACGGCACGCTCAAGAAGATCGCCCAATACAAAGTCGGCACAGGCACCATTTGGGTGGAGACCCTTTCGTTGCCGGAATAATCAAAGAGTTCCTCTCACCCCCTCCGCGCCTCAGTGCCACCCCGGGAGGATCATAAACCACCCGGCGGCCCGGGGGGGCGGGGATCTTGATATATTTGCCCGACGGCCCACCCCAA
>JAYQQG010000143.1:0-8540 GCA_038145765.1 Verrucomicrobiales bacterium | reverse complement strand
CCGCAGAAAAGTTGCGTTCAAACAGGCGCATGTTTTCCAACGCCTGCCGTTTGCCTTGCAGTGCCGAGGCACGCATCCACGCCCAGGCCAAGGGCAGGTTTTGAGCAACCCCTTCGCCTCGTGCCACCATTACGGCGTAGTTCAATTGCGCATCGACATTGCCCTGAATGGCAGAGGACCGGTACAATTTGGCGGCCAGAGAGATGTCCTTGGGCACACCGTCTCCCTCGGCATATGCGAGACCAAGATTGTACTGGCTGCGGTCATGCCCCTTGTCGGCGGCTTTGCGGAACCATTTCAAGGCCTCTGTGCTATCTTGCTTAACGCCGTCCCCTTCATCGTAGGCTACACCCAGATTGTGCAGTGCAGTGGCATGCCCTTGAACAGCGGCAATGCGATACCAATCCACGGCCTTGGCGGCGCTCTTTTCCACTCCGTCGCCAAACTCATGCATCAACGCCATGTAATAGGCGGCCTGGGAGTGTTTTTACTGACCGGCCTTGGTGAGCCATTGGGCGGCCGTGGGCAAATGTTTTTTCACCCCGTTGGCACCCTGAACATAATGCATGCCCAACAGGAATTGCGCCTCGGCATTACCCTGAGCTGCCGCCGTACGGATGGCATCCAAGGATTGGAATATTGGTTCACCCCCGGCCAGTGACAGGCTGAAAGCCAGGATGACTCCAAGCCATTTCACGGAAGTTTAACAATCTCAAGATTCACGCCGCCCTTGGCTTCCCGCAGGAGCACGGCCTGTTGTTGGCCATAGGCATCAACCTGCACCGCGCCGTGCAGTGCCTCGATCACCTCTACTCCCTTGGGATCTTTGGCTACCGAACGGTTGCGCCGATAGGCCTGCTTGTTGGTGCTCTGTTCGCCGGTGGCGGCGATATGTTTCATATCAATGCGCGCCGCCCAATACTTGCTTGGGGTATAATCAAACAGCTTATGAAACCGCATGGAATGGGTGACGAGCCATTGCTTGCCGGCACTTTTGTATGTGAACATGTCCAGCGGACGATTGCCGCTGCCGAGCTCCAATACGCTGGTGCCTTTTACCTGCGCACCGTCTTTGAGGTTCACCATCGGGAACTTGGCAATCGGAGTGCAGGCAAACGAACCCACCAGAGTCGGATTGCCGGCTTCCTGAGTCATAATAAAACTCTGAATGGGGGCCTTGGTCTCCCAGCGGCCGTGGGCAACATGGTAGGTGTCTGTGCTAAACACGGCGGCGGAAGCGCCGTGGGCCATGGGGGTGGCAATGGAAAAGATTTTGCTGCGAAAGGCATCGTTACTCTGGCCGGCCGCCAAGACACGCCCGTTGAATAAGCCCATGGCGCTGATGCGTGAAATACGGAGTTGCTTGGAGAGGGTAATGCGCACCCAGTTGAGTTTGGCGGTGTTCAGTGCGGCCAGTTCGCCGGTGTGATCGAGCGTGAGCACCGTGCTGAGGCCGTCGCTGCGACGAACGCTGATGTAGAGCGTGCCGGTTTCCGGATTGGCCTTGAGATCGTTGATGGTGATTTTGTCAGCAGTCGTCCCTAGGGCGCCGGCGATCTTGGCACCGAAATTGGCCACCGGTTTCACAGGTTTGAGCGGCCCGGTATGTTTAGTGTCAATGGCCACCAATGAGCCGCCGTTTTCGGACACCAGTAACAGACCGAAGTGGCCTGCATGCATCACCCCCGCACCATTAAATTTCAAGCCGCCCTGTTGAGGGTTTTTGAGGAAAGCCTCCGTGGCGTTTGGCGGCCCCGGTGATCCTTCGGCAAACACGTGGACACTCAGGGCGAAAAGAGCAAGGGAATGGATGAGCGTTTTCATGGTGGAATGAGATTCCAGTGTACGCCGCCCCCACCGGCTGGCAACCCCTATCATGGGCTTCAAAGTGCCGCGCGTAAAATGCCGGCCAATTCGGCATCACTGAGATCGACCGGATTGGCTTTCATACTGCTGGCCTTGCGGGCTTTGGTGATGAGATTTGGGAAATCGTTCTCCGTGATGCCGTAAGTCGCGAGGCCGGGGATGTTCAATTTCTGGGCAAGATTGTTTAGCATGTCCGCACCAGCTACGGCCGTGTTGCCGGCATTCAGCAATTTGGAAACTTCGGCAAAACGTTCAGGGAGATGCCGCGCATTGGCGGCATAGACATGGGGAAGCAGGGCGGCGCAGACGGCTCCGTGCGGAGCCGGAAACATGCCGCCGATTGGGGCGGCAAATCCGTGTACGGCCCCGAGGCCGGAGTTGGCCAAGGCAAGGCCGCCACAGAGACTGGCGAAGGCCATATCGGCCCGGGCCGTGAATTCGCCGGCAACAGCCCGGGGTAGGGCAGTGGCGGCCCGCGGGATGGCTTCACGGCACAGGGCATCCGTCAACGGATTGGCACGACGGCAGGTGAAGGGTTCGATGAGTTGGGTGAGTGCGTCCATGCCGGTGGCAGCGGAGATGTCCGGCGGCAGGTCGTAAGTCAGCTCGGGATCGACAATGGCGGCGAGGGGCAACATGCGCGGGTGCCGGAGGCTGACTTTTACCTGCTGTTCGGGGCAGGTGATGACGGCATTGCGGGTGACCTCGGCTCCCGTGCCGGCGGTGGTGGGGATGGCAATGAAAGGCAGCGGTGCCTCGGTCAGTGGTTGGCCGCGACCGATGACCTCCAGATAATCAAGCGGATCCCCTGGATTAGTGGCCAGGGCCGCGATGGCTTTGCCGGCATCCATGGCGCTGCCCCCGCCGATGGCGATTACTGCATGATGTCCCAGAGCGGTCGCCACACCGACGGCAATATCCTCCAGCGTGGGCTCGCTGGGAATGCAATGAATCGTGCAGTCAAAGTGGTTTAACAAGGCCAGCAACGGTTCTGCCCGTGCCGGAGTCCGGCCGGTCACGATCAACACGCGTCGGCCGAATGGCTCGATGACCGCCGGGGCCTCGGCGAGTTTGCCGGCACCAAAGAGAATTCGTGTGGCGGTGGCGAATTCGAAGGCCGCTAGCGAGGGGTCACCACTCACTGTCTTCAGGAAAATGATTGGTCAACTTTACGGCGCGACGCGGTTCAGCCATCATGTCGGCCACTGTATCACGCCAAGCCGCATAATGGGCGGTCTCCTTGTGCGCGGCGGGCGCGTCGGCATCGCGATAGACTTCGTTTAGGATAAACCGGTTGGGATCGTCGTTATCCTGCAGAACATCAAACCGCGCAATGCCCGGTTCCTGGATGCTGTTCCGGGCATTCTCCAAGGATGCCTCGCGAAAGTCCTGCACGCAGTCAGGTTTCACATGAACATGAACGAGCACAATCAACATGAGGCGAGGATATAGCCGACCGGTTGATAGTTTCAATGGTGGAGCGTATTTGTGCTGGTTTTTTGCTGTTTAACTGGTAGATTGTGACGAGTCGCTATGAAATCATCTTTTCAAGATCGGTGGGTCTTCTTTGGGGCCGTGCTGTTGATGTTGTTGGGGTGGTGGATGTTTCGCCCTGAACCAATAGCGAAGGTGATCAGTGAGGTGTTGCCAGCGCGTTCGAAGGACAAGCTGCCAGAAGCCAAAATCGCCGAGCGTTTTCGACATGTAAAGATTAGCGAAGACGCTGTACAAGCGGTTCAAACGGGGCAGCAAGTAATCGATTTAGAGCTGTTTCCGGGTGAACGGATACAGGTGCAGTTGGCTGAGGCAGTGCAAACTGATCCCTTCAGTACTGAAGTTCACGGGGAGGTAATAGGGCAACCGGGGGCTGCGGCTAGTTTTATCACATATGAGAGCGTGTTGGCGGGTAGTATTGAGTTAGCCGACGGACGGCTATTTCTCATTAACTATGCAGATGATGAGGCGCATGCCATCGTGGAGGTGGCTATGGAAGCTGTACATCCCCCGGCACGCTTTGGCGAACATCCAGATCCTTTGAAGCTTTATCGTTCGGCGGACGGGGATGTGATTTCAATGCCACAATTAAGGTTTACCCCATACACACCAGGGGTGACCAATCGTGTTCCTGGCTTCCCGGGGTTTACTCATGTATTGACCTTGACCAATACCATGTCGACCAATCTTTGGCCCGTGCCGTTAACGCCGATCTATGGCCCGCCGATTATGGGTGTATTGGCATGTTACACTGGGTTGGCAGAAGCTCAGTGTGGAGGAGTGCGGGGGGTAGAAACGCGAGTCCGAATTTCCATAGCACAGGCCAATAATGCATTTCGCCGTAGCGCAATTAATGCCCGTTTAATATTGTTGGGTACGGAAAAGGTAAATCATGTGACTTCCGGGAACAGTACCACTGATCTGGTAGACCTGACTTTTGGGGCGACTCCGGCACTTTATAACGTGCATCTTAAGCGGCAAAGTCACCGCGCTGACTTGGTGAGTTTTTTTACCGGAGCAAGTCCACAGAATATCTTGCATGGTAGTAGCTGGATGTTGAATAGCACAAATGGTGCACCTGCGTACGGGTTTAATGTGGTGGAAGCGATATATGCACCAACTTCAGTGTTTGTTCATGAGATCGGGCATAATCTTGGATGTTCACATGCTACTAATGATGTGGGCGGGTTTGCCACGGGATCATACACCAATTCGCATGGGTGGAAGTTTAATATCACAACCAATGGGAATACCTATCCTATGCGGACGCTGATGTCATATGGGGTGGGGCGGAGATTGGGATATTTTTCCAACCCCAATGTTGCCATCTGGGGAGTGCCCACCGGTGATACGAACTTTGCAAACAACGCCTTTACCATCCAGCAAATGGCTCCGGTGGTGGGCAGTTACTTCACGGAGATCATTCACCACACACAGCTCCTGCCGAATGCCCAGCCGGTTTCGATTCTGCCGGGCACGACCAATAGGCCAGGAGCTCGCCAACCTCGGCGAATCTTCTGGAATAACGGTTCAACCGGTGAGTAGGCAACTACTGCCGTTTGCCGATGCACCACAGGTGCTGGTGGGTGCGAAGGAAGAGCTGACCGTCGGAGGCTGCTAATGAGCTGTTGGTGAGCGTGTTGTCCAGGGCGTTGATGCCTAGCAATTCAAACTTTGGGTTGGCCCGGATCATGATCGTTTCACCGGATTGATTGGGGATGTAAATCCGGTCACCGGCGAGAATCATCGAGCTCCAGGATTCCTGCTTCGGGCCCCGGCCGCGCACCCGCTCGGAGAATTTGATTTCGCCGGTTTTCAAGTCGAGACATTCCATGATGCCGTTGGTGTTCAGCACGTACACATGGCCCTTGTACACCACGCCGCTGCCGAGGCGGTTGGGGGTGCGCTCAGTCCGCCATAGGGTTTGTTTCGTGACATCCCCCTTGCCACCGGCGTTCACCGCCACGGTGGTGCCAAAGAAGCCGCCCATGCCCACGATCACATTTTCACCGGCAATGGGTGAGGTGTAGATAAGCGGGTTAAGCCCTTCGCACAACCACAGGCGCTTGCCAGTGACTGGGTCAATACCAGCAAGACTGCCCGGATAATTCATCACCAGCTCCACGCCCTTGGCCGTGGGCACGAGAATGGGGGTGCTGAAGCTGCAGGTCCATTTAGGATCTTTGTTGCCACGAAAACCATCAGTGCGGCCCTCAATGCTCACCGGCGGATCGTTCAGTTGCCACACCGTCTTGCCGGTTCGTTTGTCGAGCGCGAGCAAATGCGATTTGGGATCCGGGCCGCGATAAATGTAAACGAGATTGCCATGGATTACCGGCGAGGCGGCCGAGCCCCAGGTGAATTTGATCTTGCCCAAGTCCCGCTGCCAAAGCTGTTTGCCTTCAAAGTCATAGCACACCACGCCGGCCGAGCCG
Organism: Verrucomicrobiales bacterium; assembly: GCA_038145765.1. Lineage (GTDB taxonomy): Bacteria > Verrucomicrobiota > Verrucomicrobiia > Limisphaerales > UBA1100 > UBA1100. The sequence continues at coordinate 2,745 of JAYQQG010000143.1, read as the reverse complement.
TACACGGCGATCACGCGCTCGCCATCGGTGGCGGGGGATTCGCTGCAATAAGGATTGGTGCGGTGGGAGTTTTCCGCCTCGGTATATTTCACGGTGCGCCGCCAAAGCTCCTTGCCGTCGAGTCGGTCCAGGCAAATGAGCGCGCGCTCCTGTTCCTCCTCCATCGGTTGGGTGAGGAAAATCTTTTCACCCCAAATCACCGGCGTGCTGTTGCCGCGATAAGGCAGCGCAACTTTCCACGCAATGTTTTCTTTGGCACTCCATTTGAGCGGGAGATTTTTTTCGTTGCTGATCCCCACGCCGCCAGCTCCGCGCCACATGGGCCAGTTTTCGGCTTGGAGTGAGAGCATCGTTGCTAAGGCAATGAGCAGATATTTCACGCGCAAATGATAGCCCTCGCTGGCGGACTTTCAATGACTTTTATGTGTGGACGACTTGCTCTTGACCAGAAAGTAATTGCTTTGATTCAATAGATGCATGGGAAGAGACGCGGATGTGGAACAAATTGTGGCAGCGGTGGAGGCGGCTGAGAAACAAACCAGCGCGGAATTCGTCGTGGCGATGGAGCCTCAATCAGGGTCCTACCGTGACATTGATGTACTCTTTGCTGGGGGGCAATTTTGTTTTTTTACTGCTGGCGATTTTTTCACCGGTAACCATCGATCAACAATGGTTTCCACTGAATCAGGCAATTCTGTTTGGGGTAGCATGGGTATTTAGTGCGCACACACCTTATGTGCGGCGGATTTTTTGCTCTGCAGAACGGCTTGAACAGCAGGCAAAAGATCAGGCACAGCTGTTGTTTCATAAACAGGGGATGAGCCAGACACGAGGACGTACTGGGATCATGATTTTGGTTTCACAGCTAGAAAATCAGGTGGTTGTGGTGGCAGACAGCGGTGTAATGCGGGCGGTCGAAGCCGATGCATGGGAAGCCGTCACGGCGAAAATCCAATTGGCTTACGATCGCAAGGACTTATCTGCAACAGCCGCTCAGGCGGTTCAGGAGTTAGGCGATTTTCTGGCCGAGCCGTTACCTGTTTCGGAAGACGATATTGACGAACTTTCTAATGTTCCCACGCTGCACTGATGGTTTTCCGATTACCATTTCTAGGCCCATGGCAACGGGGGCTTACGGGGGCAGTGCTTTTGATACTGTTTTTTGGCCTCCAATTTCCATTGTGGGCGCGCCTAGGCGGTGGCGGTGGTTACTCCGGCGGTGGTGGAGGCGGTGGCGGTGGTTATTCTGGTGGCGGTGGTTATTCCGGAGGAGGGGGCGGTGGCGGAAGTTAACCTCCACTCACTGCAAAAGAATTCTTTGCGACCATGCTCTGTTTAAGCCCGGTAGGTATTCTCATGCTATACCGCTCCCGCAATGAACGACTTAACCCGACAATCATCCAGCGGGCTCCGCAAAAGCCGGTGGACTGGGAGGTGATTTGTCGAGGGGACCCCAATTTTTCCCACGTCTTGTTTCGCGATTTTGCCTACACCTTGTTTACCCGGGTTCATGAAGCTCGAGGGGACGGGAATCTGGATCGATTTGGTCAGTTTATAGATTCGGATGCACGGGTGGCCTTGTTGAATCTTGGGCCGGGAGTGCGGGATGTGTTCGGGGTGATTGTTGGAAGCATGCGGATTAACCGAATTAGTGTGGGAAATACTTCCACCATGGTGGGGCTGATTTTCGAGGCGAACTATTCTGAATCCTATGATGATGGCCCGCCATCGGCCGTCTATAGCCGGCAAGCCTGGGTGCTGGAACGACAGAACCGGGTCCAGAGCCGGCCACCGGAAACAATCACATCATTTGATTGTCTCAATTGCGGTAGCGCCTTTGAGCCGACTTCGGCAGGGGCTTGTTCCCACTGTGGTGAACTGGTGAAATCCGGGCAGCTGCATTGGACGCTGATTACGGCATATGAAATGAGCCGAAAAACCGTTATGCCGGCACTCACCTCCTCGGTGCCGGATGTCGGGCTGAATCTTCCGACCCGGTATGCGCCAGATTATTATGTGGAAAAGGAACGGTTTCAGGCGGCGAATCCACGATTCGAATTCGCCACCATGATTGAGCGGTTCAAATATATCTTTTTCGAACTTCAACGAGCCTGGTCGGAGCAGGACTTGGATCGTTTGCGACCTTATGAAACCGACAGTCTGTATCAGAATCATAGTTACTGGGTTCGGGAGTATCAAAAACAGGGTCTGCGTAATGAACTCGACCGGGTGTCCATTCAGAGGTTGCAGTTGGTGAAAATCCGTTCGGACAAATACTACGATGCGTTCACCTGCCGCATCTTTGCCTCGATGACGGATTGTACCCGGAGAGTGTCCGATGGTTCGTTGGTTTGCGGCAGCCCCACCAAGAGCAAACGGTTCAGTGAATACTGGACCTTCATTCGCGGGCGTGGTGTGAAGGATCATCAACGCGGAGACCGGGTGTGTCCGAATTGCGGTGCGGAGTTAAGGATTAACATGGCGGGTGAATGCGAATACTGCGACAGCAAACTCACCAGTGGGCAGTTTGACTGGGTGTTGAGCGAGATTCAGCAGGATGAGGAATACGGTGGGTAGTTGCTGAAGTTTCCGGAAGGGCGAGGCTCCTGCTGAGCCGCGAGTGATGTTCGGGCAACGACAAGCGAAAGGTGAGACCGGGAGGGCGAAGCTCCGGCTGAGCCGCAGATGTGAATGGATCGGCTCAGCAGGAGCTTCGCCTTCCCGTGCAACCACATTGGGCTGGAC
>JAYQQG010000142.1:645-8605 GCA_038145765.1 Verrucomicrobiales bacterium | reverse complement strand
TGACCTTGGCCTTCACCTTGGCCTTCACCTTGGCCTTCACCTTGGCCTTCACCTTGGCCTTCCGAACCGGCTTCCGCGAAAGCCTCAAGGGCGGCTTCGAGGGCGGCTTGGGCATCGCCAAAGTTATCCAAGGCACTGGCCTGTTGGGCGGCGGCCGCGGCGGCATTGGCAGTGGGGCTGCTCAGGGCAGCGCGGGCTTCCTGCTGGCTGTCGGTGGACAAGCCCAAGGCCTGTGCGGCGGCGGGAACGAGTTCGGCGACGTCTTGGCGAATGAAGTCGGTCCGGTCAACGAGGTCTGCTTGTTGCTGGGAAAGTTCATCTGAATTGTTATTAGAATCATCCAGCTCAAAGGTGTCATCCTTCAGTTCCTCCTGATCATCGATGGCATCCTTCACGTCCTGCAGGGCTTGACGGATGATCTCTTCATCATCGCGTTTGGGGGCGAGGATGCGCGCGATGTTGATCATGGCGATGTAGCTGGTCCGTTCGCGGCCGGCGGCTTTGACGAGGTCGTATTCCTGAATGTGTTTGGTGGAGGCATCCAGCGCGGGTTGCAGGTCACTCTCGACAAGGCGGAGGGCCATGCGCGGTCGGGGTTCGATGTACTGGCTGATTTTTTTGCCGAGTGCCTCGAGCTTCTTGATCAGGGTCTTCGCTTCATCCGCGATACCGGTTTGATCGAGTTCCTGAATGCGGACATCAATCTTGAACGCCTCGGAAGGATTTGTGGGGATGATTTGGTTATGGGTCTGGGCGGTTTGGACGGCGTGGTACATGTTCTTGCGCTGAACTTCAGCCAGTTTCTTGAAGCGATCGGAAAGTTCGCGGAAGATTTGTTGCTGTTGCCATTCTAAGTAGATGGTGTTGAGGGCGGTGATCACATCTTTCTGGCTGTCGAAAGCCACCAGCGCACTATCGTCGGTTTTGGTGTCCTGCAGCAGGTTGGATTTGTCCAGCTGGGCAATGATCTGGGAGATTTCCTCCTGGGTGAGCTTGTTGAGCATGGCGCGGAAACGCTTGAGTGCATCAACATCGTCGCCTTCCAGGCCGTTGTTTTCGTACTCAGCAATGAGCTTATCGAGTTGTCCCTTAACGCGCGTCAGACTGGATCCAATGCGTGCCTGGCCTTTGCGTTGTTGATTTAGGCTCTTGGCTTTGGTGCTGGAAGGGGCGGCGAATAGGTCCAGCGGCAGGAGTGCCAGTCCGAATATAAGTGTCCAGATCAGTTTCATCGTTCCTTCAAAAATCGGAACCCCTCACGATATAGGGTTGGCGGGAAGCGTCCGAAGCGGTTTCATCGTTCCTTCAAAAATCGGAACCCCTCACGGGGTTTCTTTAAAACTAACGGTTTTTTTGTAGATTGCAACCGGTGGATTGTAAATGTGGACAGAATTATCCGGGCGATTATGGGCGAAAAGTGGACTGCAGGGAGGGTTCGAGAATGCCGATCTGTCCCTTGGCCATGTCCGAATCACGCTTGGATCGGGTGACTTCGCCACGGAGTTGGTCGGCGACAGCCTTTTTCACCTGCCAATCCTGGTCCAGCAGATCAAATGCTTCCTGCACTTTGGCGAGTTCGCGGGTGGCGATGGCGAGCTCATGTGAGGCTCGGGCTTCCTGATCTTGAGCGTTGGATTCCGCCTGATCGGCGGCAATGCCTGTTTGCTGACGGGACTCCCATTGGGCCCGAAGACGCTGGATTTCCTCATTGGCTTTTTTAAGTTGTTCAACGGCCTGATTGCGTTTCTGCTCAAGGGTGGGGCGTTCATCGGGTTTGGCCTTAAACCAGTCAATTTGAATCTGGGCCAAGGCCTGCAGGGCGGGCAGACGTTTGGAATTCACGGCCTGCTGCCAATGATCAAATGCCATGCTGGTTTGGGTGCAGTCGTTGGCGGCTTTCTGGCCGGCGGTGGTGAGCGTTTGCAGAGTGCGTTGATGGGCGTCGGTCCGGGACTTGAACTGGGCCGTTGGAGTCTCGAGTGAAGGCATGGCGGCATCGCGTTTTTCCTTGGCGGCAAGCTCAGCCTGTTCGGCGGCGGGTAGGGCCCGTTTGGCCCGGGCGAATAGTTTGTCGGCGGCAGCTAGCCGGAATTGTGCTTCGCGAAATTTCTTGATGATCTCCATGGCTTTACGCGTGCGTTCACCCAGGAACGACTGGCCCATCTCGGAGTGTTGATCCCAGCGGGCTTCTGCGCGCTCCACGTGATTGGGGGTGTGGCCGTGAACGATCTCGTCAACCGCCTTGAGGGGAATGGGGGCGTTTTGCAGGGGGTGATCGGGAAGATGAATCTGAGCTTCCTTGACGGAGTAGTCGGGCGCAAACAGGATGGAGCCGTCGTGGAGGAGGATGGATACTTGGGGGTCTATGGGGGTGGAGGGATTGACAACGACCGCAACGGCATCAATGCCGCGTTTGAGTGTCTTGAGCCCAAACAGGATGTTGCTGATGGTGACGGTTTCCTCATCGACCCGGAGGATTTTGCCCTCGGTGAAAGTGCCGTCCACCCGCAACACGCCTGCGGGTTTGTCCACCAGTTCGCGGGTTTCAAATATCGAAAGCGAGCGAAGGAACAAGGTGGCGACGGTTTCACGCTTCAGCTTGGTATCACCAAACTGGATGTGCGTGCGGTCCACATGGTTGACGGTCTGGGCGAGGTAGGAACCGTCCAGAGTCAGGATGCCGGCGGCCGGGATGGCAGTATCGGCCGGATGCCAGGAGAGTTTCTGAGGATTAATGTCGGTGGTCAGGGGGCGGCGATCCAAGCCGGGGCCGGCCCAGTCCACATTGAGATTCTCCCGGGCTCCGGAGTGCGCGGGGTCCTTGAGTTGGGCGTAAACGAGCCGGAAATCATGAGTGCCGGCCGAAAGGTTGATGGATTTGCCACTGGTTACTGCCTTTGTGCCGATGTGCAGTTGTGTTTCCGCGTCGGCGTTGATGTGAAACGTGTAGGCACCGGATTGAACCGCGTTGAGTTTGCCCCGGTACACCAAGCCCATGCCCATCACGCGCAGTTGGAAGTCGCGTAATTCGCCTTGGAAATGATGGTCATTGCGGTATTCGCCAACCAGGGAGGGGCGTTGATCAAAGCCCACGCTCAAACCCTCGGGGGGGCGGGCCGGGAGCATGCTTGGAGCCTCAATCTTGGCGGCTTCACGCCCGTCAACGGTCAGAACGAGATGCATGTCGCGACGGAATTCAGCCAGCACCTGGACTGGTTCGTCGAATGGGAAGGGGATTTCATCTTTTGCAATGGTGATCTCGTTTTTGATCCTGGTGACAAAATAGAGATGACCGTCTTTGAGATACAACGCCATGCCATTTTGGTTGCCACCCTGGGCCACCAACACGCCATTGCCCTTGGCGACTACAGTGGTACTGATGGAAAAGGGCCGACCTTCAACGGGCGGTGCACTCCATCGGTCCAAAGCATCACCAAGGCGTAGGTTGAAGATGCGGTTGGCTCCGTCCAGTTCCAGCGGGGACAGGTCCAGTTTGTTGACGGCCATCGTGCCACTTTTATCGATGGCAAGTTGCTTAAAATCCGGCATCGCATCCCAATTGCCCTGAAACAGGTTAAACCGTACATCAGTCAGGCCCGATTGTAGGGCGGCGGATTCAAAGGTCAGGCTTTGTACCTGTGCGCGAGCAAAGGATTGGTTGGCGATCTGAATGGTTCCGTTGGGAGAGATAGCCGCCTTGCCTACCACAATCCGGCCCTCCCGGGTCACCACTTGATCCGCCCATGTCATGGAGCCGGCCAGACAGGCGCATGCCAGTATGGTGAGAGAATGTTTCATCTGGGCATTCTGCAAGCCGATGAAATTCTAGGTTTTGTGCCGGGTCATTCAAGGAATCATTTGTCACAACGCAGACGATTCGGTTAACTATTCCTCGTGCGACGGTTTGCCACATGGATGATGTGTACGATGGTTTCCGCGATCTGGGCGGCTCCGGCTCCGAACGGGCCCAACGCGCGGATCGCGATCGATACCGCCCTGCGCAGCGCAGTGGGCAAGCCGCTGGACATTGATCTGACGGCGGAAGATCGTCATAAAATTGAACGACTTGGGTTAGCCGGCAAGGAGGTTTCCGACCTCACTCCGTTGGCCATTTTGCCCAACTTGAGGCATTTATGGGTTCATAACAATCGCATCAACGACCTGTCTCCGGTGGCGCAATTGAGGAATCTGGAATCCCTGTACCTTGATCACAATCAAATCACGGATCTCACCCCGTTGAGGCAATGCGGCAAGTTGCGGGTGTTGTCGTTAAACAATAATCGCCCCAAGGACGTGAAGGGGTTGGCCAATCTGCGACAGTTGGAGACCTTGAGCATGTGGCAGTCGCAACTGCAGAGCCTGCAGGGCTTGGAAGGCATGACGCGCTTGAAACGGTTGGTGCTCTATGGGAATCGCATTATCGACCTGCGTCCGTTGTCGAATCTTCGCGAACTGCGGCATTTGGACCTGACCCAAAACCAGATTGAAGACCTCCGCCCGTTGGCCAATCTCACCAAGCTCGAATCCCTTACGCTCAACCAAAATCGAATCACTGATTTGTCGCCCCTAATCAATTTGAAATCTCTGCGGGTGTTGAATCTGCAGAACAATCAGATTGTGAATCTGCGTCCGCTCGCGGCCTTAACGCAGTTGAAGGAATTGAATCTTGGCAGTAACAAGATCATTCGGTTGGAAGGGCTGGAAAATATGAAAGCCCTGCGCACGCTGCACCTGACCGGGAACCAGATTGCCAATCTGCAGCCGCTGTTCCAACTCGTGGCCCTGCGTGAACTGGAACTCGTGCACAACGGGCAGCTTCATTATCCGGAGGTGGCACAATTGCAGGAAGTGCTGCCGCGAACGGAGATCAATCACAATGCCACCCAGACCGAGATCCAGTTCGTCAATAAAACCGATCAACCGGTGGTTGTGCGTTGGGTGGACTTTGGTGGGGAATTACAGACGTATCAGGACAATCTGAAACCCGAGGAGGGGTATTCCCAAAATACCTACGTGGGCCATCAGTGGGTGCTCTTTAGCAAGGCCGGCAAGGAGCTGGGCCGTACATTTGCCACCGGCAAGATTGTGGCTTGGGAAATCCACGGTGGCGGTATCAAGGCGACGCCTTCCCGCGAGTTGCCAAAAAAACGCCGGGAAGAGTAGGTTACTTCACCGACAAGACCGTGGCTTTTTGTTGGCGGCCCCCGAGTTCAAGGGTTAATTGATCGCCAGTTTCTTGATCCATCAACTGACTGCCCAGGGGGGATTCCTGTGTGATCACCAACACTTCTTTTTCATTCAGTACCACCTCCGTGCCACCGGCTGTGGGGCCGATTAAATAAAGTTCCACGAAATCATCCTGTTCGAGTTCAACCAATGAGCCGATCTCAATTGCGCCTGTAGTCGTTTGGTCTTGTAGGTTTTCGAAAGCCTCAATGGCTGATTCCAGTTCCATTACCTTGTTGGCTTGGCCGGCGGCCAGATACGAGGCCTCCAGGCCGCGGGTGTCGTATTTGTTTTCCGCACGGTTTTCTTCGGCAGTGGCTTCGGCGTGGGAAAACTTCGCGGCGCGGACGTACGTCTCCAATTCGGACTGGAGCGCTTCCAAGATTTTCTGGATGACCGCAGCTTTGTTCATGCTGTTCGTGGGAGGGACGAGTTCCACCTCGTCCTTGTTAACGATTTATAAATGGGGCGAGGTGGAACTCGCCCCTCCCATTTATGTTATTCCAAATCCAGATTTGCATCCGTCACCGCGCCTTGGGAGGCGCTGGTGGTGAGGTGCGCGTATTTGGCGAGGACGCCGGTGGTGTAGTTGGGCTTGGGCTTTTTCCACGACTCGGTGCGGCGCTTGAGTTCGGCCTTGGAGATGCCGAGCTTCAATTCGCGGCTTTCGGCGTCGATCGTGATTTTGTCGCCGTCCTGCACCATGGCGAGCGGGCCGCCGTTATAAGCTTCCGGCGTGATATGGCCGACCACGAAGCCATGCGTTCCCCCGGAGAACCGGCCGTCCGTAATCAGAGCCACGTCGTTGCCGAGGCCGGCGCCCATGATGGCGCCGGTGGGGCCAAGCATTTCGCGCATGCCGGGACCGCCTTTGGGGCCTTCGTAGCGGATCACAATCACGTCGCCCTTCTTAATCTTGCCGGCGAGGATGGCCTTCATGGCTTTCTCTTCGGAATCAAACGGACGCGCCGTGCCGGTGAAGCTCAGGCCTTCCTTGCCGGTGATCTTGGCCACGGCGCCTTCGGGCGCGAGGTTGCCGTAAAGCACCACGAGGTGGCTGTCTTTCTTGATCGGTTTCTTAATTGGCTGAATGATCTTCTGTCCCTTGGGATAGGGCTTCACGCTCCGGAGATTTTGCGCGAGCGTTTTGCCGGTAACGGTCATGCAATCACCGTGCAGGAGGCCGGCTTTCAGCAGGATTTTCATCATCGGCTGAATGCCGCCGATGGCGACCAGTTCGCTCATCAAATATTTCCCGCTCGGCTTAAGGTCGGCGATCACCGGCACCTTTTTGCCAATTCGAGTAAAATCATCGATGGAGAGCTTCACCTTGGCGGCACTGGCCATGGCGAGCAGATGGAGCACGGCGTTGGTCGAGCCGCCCAGAGCGATGACGACGGTGATGGCGTTCTCGAACGCCTTCTTGGTCATGATGTCGCGCGGTTTAATGTCGTGCTTGAGGAGATTCAATACGGCGGCACCGGCTTCCTGCGAATCCTTTTTCTTGGCGGGACTCACCGCCGCCTGCGCGCTGCTGCCGGGCAGGCTCATACCCATCGCCTCGATGGCGCTGGCCATGGTGTTGGCAGTGTACATGCCGCCGCAGGAACCGGGGCCGGGGATGGCACAGCTCTCAATTTGTTGGAGGCCCTTGTCGGTGAGCTTGTCATTGGCGTGCGCGCCGACGGCCTCGAACACGGACACGATATCCAGCTTGCGCGTGTCGCCCGTGATGCAGCCGGGCAGGATCGTGCCGCCATAGACGAACACACTCGGGCGATTCATGCGCGCCATGGCCATTACGCAGGCCGGCATGTTTTTGTCACAACCGCCAATGGCCACAAAGCCGTCCATGCATTCGCAGCCGACCACCGTCTCAATGGAATCCGCAATCACCTCGCGGCTCACGAGCGAATATTTCATTCCTTCGGTGCCCATCGAGATGCCGTCTGAGATGGTGATGGTGTTAAATATGATCGCCTTGCCGCCGGCCTTGTTGGCGCCGCGCTCGGCTTCCTGCGCCAGCAGATCGATATGCATGTTGCACGGGGTGACATTGCTCCAGGTGGATGCCACGCCGACGATCGGTTTGCCGAAATCATTGGCCCTAAAACCGGTGGGGTAGAGCATCGCCCGGCTGGGCGCGCGGTCCGGGCCATCCAGCATGATGGCCGAGTGAGGTCGGAGATTGGGCTGTTTCTTGGCTTTCTTGCTCATGAGCGCGGGTGTTTTGGCGTTAAAACACCTTAAAATCAAGCCAAACAGGGGGTTTTAAGCAGTCGATGTCTTGACCCAGTGAATGTTTTCAGCGATAATGTTATGACATTTCAGGGGGCGTTCTGGATTCGACTGTGTGGACGCGTCATGGATTGCATGCCGAGGATGGTTTGGAACCTCGTAAATCAGCCTTACCAAAAATCAACTGCCAACGAAGAATTGGCTCTCGCGGCCTAATTAATCCGCGACGTCTGCCCCCTGACGCCGACTAGGGGGTGCGGGCGACGACAGACGGCTAGGGGATCTACGGAGATCGCGCGTAGTGAACCGAAGCTTTTTTCATGCGAACTAGGTTGCGGGATTTGCGTCCGGTCATTATCCCGCCACCGAAAAACGAATCCGGACTAAGCATGTAGAGGTTCATGGTTACTTTACTCAGGACGCGGGTTCAATTCCCGCCGCCTCCACCATTTCTTTAACCCCGCTTAACACTGTAAAAGCGGGGTTTTTACAATGG
>JAYQQG010000142.1:0-635 GCA_038145765.1 Verrucomicrobiales bacterium | reverse complement strand
AAACAGCCGCTTTTTCCTCGATTATGTACTTGTTCTATGTTCTCGTACCACTCGACTGGGTTCAATTCCCGCCGCCTCCACCATTTTTAAAATTGTGCACCCTCATTTTTGAATTTGAACCTGAAGATTTCTATTCAAAAAGAACTTGAGTCGCACAACCAAAAGCCCGATTTTCTAGCACGTGCAAAGGAGCTTTAAGGGTAATCGTTGAGCCGAAATAGTTTTTGCAAAACCATCATGAGACCAAATGATATGAAGCGCCGTACGTTTCTAAAAACTGCCGGCTGCACATTGTTCCTGCCGGCTTTGGAGAGCTTTGGGCAGAATCTTCCCACGCCGGGCAAGGCCGACGTCAAACGGTTGTTCTGTGTCAGTATGGGTTACGGCTTTTTCACCGACGCCCTGCCGGAAAGCAATGGTGCGGACTACACATTCAGTGACCACATGGAGCCTCTGAAAAAGCACAGAGACAACTTCACCCTTTATTCGAAAATGAAGTTCGGAGGGAACCATCACAACGACCACAGATGCTTTGTCGGAAACACCACGACGAACCCAGACTCTCTGGACCAGATCGTTGCAGAACACGTTGGCGATCAAACCCGGGTGAGAAATGTGGTCACTTTCATTGGTCA
>JAYQQG010000141.1:0-8612 GCA_038145765.1 Verrucomicrobiales bacterium | reverse complement strand
CCCTTGAGGTCGGTCCATTCAATGAGGCGCGGGATATTGCCATTCTCGGCGGCGTCGAATTCCCCGCGATCCTCGCGCAACTCCGGCGGCACGTAGGCGAGGTCCAGCGCGGCGAAAATGTCTTCCTCGGTCTTGCAGTCCAGCCGCAGCTTGGGGTCGCGCGTTTCCTCTTTGGATTTGAACAAGCCGTATTCATTGAGCCGCAGGCCACGCTCGATGGCGCGGCTGCGCATGACGATGTTGTGTTCCTTGCTGCCGGTGAAATAGGCGAGGGCGCTGGCGTATTCGGAATCATCCACCACCCGCAGGTCCGCCTGGATGCCGCCCTCGAGCAGCACGCTGGCCTTGGTATCGCCCGCGGCGAGCACGCTGAGGATGCCGTCGCGTGTGGTGAAGGCTTCCATGATGTCCGCGCTGTCCTTGGCGGACACGAGGAAATCGATGTCGCCGCTCACCTCCTTGCCGCGGCGCAGGCTTCCGGCGATGTCGCAGCGGATCACGTCCGGATGACTGCGCAGGTCATCGAGGATCGGCTCGGCGGCAATCAGCATCTTGTGCCGGTGATGATGGCTCGCGTGCTGGCGCTTGAAGGCGATGCTCTCCAAAATCTTTTCCTGACTCTTCGCGCCAAACCCATCCAGCTCCGCCACTTTGCCCGCTTCGCACGCCTTTTCTAAATCCTCAATCGATTCGATGCCGAGCTTCTCATTGAGCGCCTTCACCTTCTTGGGGCCCATGCCCTGCACATCCAGCATCTCAATGAGCCCAGTCGGGATGGAGGCCTTGAGGTTGGTGTAATATTCCAGCTCACCGGTCTGCACCAATTCGGTGATTTTCTCCACCAACGCCTTGCCGATGCCTTTCACCTCGCCGAGCCGCTCCTCCTCAATCAACGTCTCCAACGGCTCCGTGAGCCCCTCAAGCGTCCGCGCCCCATTCACGTAGGCGCGTGTCTTGAACGGGTTCTCGCCCTTCAGCTCAAGCAACACGCCGATCTCCTTCAACACCTCCGCTACGGCATCCTTGTCCATGGGCGTTTAGTGATGAGGCAGCCCGCTGGATTTGGCAATGAGACCTTATCCTCGGTTGACGCTCGGAAATGGACGGATACACTCCCGGCCATGCGATTCTTGCTGGTTTTGATGATTGGAATGTGGCTGGGCTGTGGGGAGGCGATCACTGAAGCGCCGGTGACGGCGAGCGAGGACAGCAACGAGAGCAACAGCACCGCAGCGAAACGCCCGGCAGCAGCACCCACTGCGCACACCGCGGATTCTCTTGAACTGGTTCAAAAACGAATTGCTGCGGAGGAAGCGATTTTGATCGATGTGCGGGAGAAAGATGAATGGGATTCCATTGGCCACCTGAAGGCAGCGATATCCGTTCCCTTGAGTGAATTGAAGGACAAGAATTCGGATGCGGATTATGCCGCTGACTTGGCCAAGAAATTGCCAAAGGACAAAATTATCTATTGCCACTGCGCCGCCGGCGGACGGGTGATGCCGGCATCGGCGATTCTGCACCAGCTCGGCTACGACGTGCGGCCGCTCAAGGCAGGGTACGATGATTTGCTCGAGGCGGGGTTCAAGGACGCTGAGTAGCCACTATTGATTTAATCCACTGCCTCGGCAGTGGGCGTCGTCGTCATCGTCGCCAATCCGTTGGCGGAGGGGGCGGCGGCGATTTTTTTGAACATCCTGATCATCCTTGTTAAAACCTCCCCGTGCCTGTGAAACGAAAACCGGTTGCCTTGACCATCGCCGGAGTGGACTCCAGCGGCGGGGCCGGAGTGACCGTGGATCTGGCGACCTTTGAGGCCTTGGGAGTGCAGGGCAAAAGCGTGGTCACCGCGATCACCGCGCAATCGGCCAAGGCGGTGCACGCCGTCCAAGGCACTCGGCCGGCACTAATCACGGCCCAATTGGAGGCCGCCTTCAGCGAACGGCGTCTGCAAGCCGCCAAATGCGGGATGCTGTATTCGGCCGGCGTGGTGGAAGCCGTGGCCGATTTTTGGTCAGGTCGTCGGGTGCCGCTGGTGATTGATCCCGTGCTGGCTTCATCCAGCGGAACCGCATTGCTCAACACGTCCGGCGTCCGGTCGCTCAAACGCCACCTATTGCCCGTGGCCAATCTGGCAACCCCCAACGTGCCGGAAGCGGAAGCTTTGACCGGTTTGGTGGTTAATAATGCGGAAACCATGCAGAAGGCCGCCCGGGCGATTTACGAACAGTATGGTTGCGCAGTGGTCGTCACCGGCGGCCATATGAAGGGAACAGAAATCGTGGAGGTGTTCTTTGATGGTCGCAAAGAATTGCTTCTGACCACGCCCCGCCTTACCGGTGGTCCCTGGCGAGGAACGGGCTGTCGCTTTGCCTCCGCTGTGGCGGCGAATTTGGCGAAGGGGATGGCGTTGAGTGAATCGATACCAAATGCCACCCGGTGGGTGAGTGGGCAGCTGGGACGTATCATCGACTAGATTCGTAGCCCGCGACAATCACCCTCGACCTGAATTTAATTTAGCCACACATTCACAGCGATGCGTATCGGCCTGATTTTTAATCCGACTGCCCAAGGTGACAAGGCGCGGCATCTTCGCGAACAGTTGGCCGAGATCGAAGATCAATGCGTGTTGATGCCGACCGAAGGCCCCGGGCATGCGGAGGTGCTGGCTGAGCAGGCGGTTGCCGATGGTTTCGAGATGCTGGTGGCTGCGGGAGGAGATGGCACGATCCAGGAGGTGAGTAACGGACTGGTGCGCCATCCCGACGGATTGGCCAAGACAGCGTTGGGGGTCCTTCCGTTGGGAACGGTGAATGTACTGGCCCGCGAATTACGAATCCCATTGGATTTTGAATCAGCTTGGCGGGTGATCCAGCAGGGAATCACAAGCCGGGTGGATTTGCCGTGGATTGAATTTCAGATTGAAGGGAAGATTAGTCGCCGTTGTTTTCCGGCCTTGGCCGGGGCGGGTATGGATGCGCGGGCGTGCGAATTGGTGAAGTGGGAAACCAAAAAAATGTCCGGTCAATTCGCCTATCTACTGGCGGGACTCCAGACATTGCGGGAGGAGTTGCCAACCTTTACGGTGCAGACCCCGGAAAAAACGGTGGCCAGTGCGGATTTGGTGATGTTCGGCAATGGACACATGTACGGAGGACCCTTTGATGTATTTCCTCATGCGAGTTTGGTGGACGGCCGGCTGGACGCCATTGTTGTGGAGCGGGTGGCGGCCTGGCGGTTTCCGGAGTACACGCAGGCCATTCTCACGGGAAATTTGCCCGATCTGGAGGGGGTGCATTATCTGCAAAGCTCCGAATTCGAGCTGATTCCCCACAAAAATGACCGTGTTCCTGTCCAATTAGACGGGGATACCATGGGCGAATTACCCGGGAAAATCACCGTGGAGCCCCAAGCCCTGCGTATTGTGCTGCCAGCGAAAGATTAGGCCGATAAAAATGGCCGAAAATAACGCAAAAGAGGTCTTGCATTCTTTTGCCCACTTGGTAAATTCCCGCCCCTTTTCACGGGTTATGGCCGTAATCGGCCGTTGAATAGATTTTTTGTCATGGCAGTTAAGTTGAGATTGAAACGAGTCGGCGCCCGCAACACGCCGGCGTATCGCATTGTGGCGACGGATGGGCGCAACCGTCGTGATGGCCGTCCCAAGGAAGAGTTGGGCACCTACGAGCCGCTCTCCAAAAACGAGCCCAACTTCTCGATCAATCTCGAGCGTGCCGAGTATTGGCTGAGCGTCGGGGCGCAGCCAAGCGACACGGTGCGCAGCTTCATCCGCAAGGCTCGCCGCGCCGCAAAGGCGGAGGCCTAAACCGCGCCCGCGGCAAGTTGTCATGCAGGAATTTGTGGAATACGTGGTCAAAGGGTTGGTGGACCAACCCGACGCGGTGACCGTGACCGAGGTGGATCGTGAAGGTTCCACGGTGTACGAACTGCGGATGGACCCGGATGATGTGGCCAAGGTGATTGGCCGGCGGGGCGTTACGATTAACGCCATCCGCTCGCTGCTTCAGGCCGGCGCAGCCAAGAAAGGGATGCGCTGCGGGCTGGAGATCATCGAGGACGAAGACTGAATTTCACGCGCCGTAAACGCGTGACCCTGCCATGAAGGTAGATGTGCTCACGCTGTTTCCCGCGATGTTTGCGGGGCCGATGGATGAAAGCATCCTGAAGCGGGCGCAGGAGACAGGCCGGCTTGAGCTGGCCGTGCATAATTTACGGGATTGGACCCACGATCGTTACCGCAAGGTGGACGACGAACCCTACGGCGGAGGCCCGGGGATGGTGCTCAAGCCCGAACCGATCTTTGAGGCAATTGAGGAACTGACGGAGGCGGCCACACAGGTGGTGATGTTTTGCCCACAGGGTGAGCCCTTCCGGCAGCCCAAGGCGAGGGAGCTCGCTGGGCATGAGCATTTGGTGCTCTTGTGCGGCAGCTACGAAGGCTTTGATGAACGCGTGCGTTCTCGGGTCCACCACGAGGTGAGCATTGGCGATTACGTCCTGACTAATGGGGCCTTGCCCGCCATGGTGGTGATTGACGCGGTCACGCGGCTGTTGCCCGGCGTGCTGGGGGATGACTCCAGCAGTGCTGAGGAAAGTTTCAGTGATGCCACGCTGGAATATCCACAGTACACAAGACCGGCCGAGTACCGCGGCATGAAAGTGCCCGAAGTGCTCTTGAGCGGCAACCATGCCGCCGTGGAACAATGGCGGCGGGAACAGGCCGCCCGACGGACCGCCGAACGCCGACCGGATTTGCTGAAAGACAACAACGAAAATTTAAACGACGGAACAAAAAATGAGCCAGGCACTGTTTGATAAAATTGAATCGGAACAACTTCGCGCGGAACCGCTGAAGTTCAAGGTGGGCGACATCGTGAAAGTGCACACCAAGGTGAAGGAAGGCAGTAAGGAACGCACTCAGGTGTTCCAGGGCATCGTGCTGAGCATCCGCGGCCGTGGTCTGAACGCTACCTTTACCGTGCGCCGCATCAGCTACGGTGAGGGCGTGGAAAAGATTTTTCCGGTCAACAGCCCCAACGTGGAAAAAGTGGAGGTGGAGCGGGCCGGCAAGGTGCGCCGCGCCAAGCTGAACTACCTCCGCAAGCGCATCGGCAAGCGCGCCACGCTCGTGCCGGAGGACAAGCAGCGCGATCCGGACAAGGTCGAGCCCCTGCGGTAGCGTCTGGCGGGTTGAAAACATTTCCGACGCGAGGCTTTCGGACCTCGCGTTTTTTTTGGCTCACTGGCAAAACAAGGCCCCATGTCGGAACCGGATCGTTTTGCCATCGAACGTGAACATCATGCGCGCGGCTTGGTGCGGTTGGCCGGTGTGGACGAAGCCGGTCGGGGCCCGCTGGCCGGTCCGGTGGTGGCCGCGGCAGTGATGTTGCCGGAAACCTGGACGGCTGCCGGTATGCCGGATTCGTTAAAGCGCCTAAATGATTCCAAACAACTCACGGAAAATGTGCGTGAATCCTTGTTTGAATCCTTGATGGCGGAGTCGTGTATCCGCACCGCCGTCGCCGTGGTCGACGCCCCTGTGATTGATGAGATCAATATTCTCCAAGCCACGCATCGAGCCATGAATGAGGCACTGGCCGGGCTTGATCCCGGCCCGGAGCATGTGTTGGTGGATGGCCGCCCTGTGCCGACGCTCAGTCATCCGCAAACCGCCGTGGTGAAGGGGGATGCCAAGAGTTTCTCCATTGCGGCGGCCAGTATTCTGGCGAAGGTGACGCGGGACCGGTTGATGGTGGCATATGATGAACATTTTCCCGGCTACGGATTTGCCGGGCACAAGGGCTATGGCACCAAGGCACATCTTGCTGCGATTGAATCACTTGGGCCTTGTCCGATTCATCGGATGAGTTTTGCTCCGTTAAAAAATGATCAACCGGATCTATTTGGATGAGTGCTTCCACTTGCGCTATGGTATGAAAAGCGTATCTTTAAGCCATGGTCTGGGGAGAGGGATTTGCCGAATGGCTGCGTCAAAATCAGCCGGAGCATTTGCGGTTGGGCCGGCTGGGGGAGCGGGCCGCCAAGCGGCACCTGAAACGGGCCGGCTTGAAATATCTTTATTCCAATTTCAAAGGGGAACAGGGCGAAATCGATCTGATCTTCCGGGATGGCGATGTGTTGGTGTTTGTGGAGGTCAAAGCCCGATCTTCGGAGGCGTGGGCGCGGCCGGCTTCCGCCGTGAACGCCGCCAAACAAAAGCGCATTATCGCCACGGCCCGTGAGTATGTGCGATTGTTGCCCGAGGGCGATATGCCGATCCGCTTTGATATCGTCGAGGTGTTGCTCAATGAAGGACGGGTTGGAGAGATTCGGCATCAGCCCAATGCATTTGCGCCAGCCCAGGTGCGTCGTTAAGTTACGCCCGTGCCGGAACTGCCTGAAGTCGAAATCCTCGTGCGTCATCTGGCCCCCTTGATGCGGGGGCGGACCATTCAGGACATTACCGTGCATCGAGCCAAGAGTGTGCGGCCACAATCGGTTCGGGCCTTTCGCAATGGCATTTTGGGGAGCGTTATTCAGGGGGTTCGGCGACGGGCCAAGTATCTCCTGTTTGATCTGCAACATCCCACCAGTGGCGCGACCCTGCTGCTCGGCCACTTGGGAATGACAGGCCGGATGTATGTGCAATCGGCCCGGGCGACACTGCCCAAGCATGCAGCCGTGAGTCTGCGGCTAAATCGCGGTGTGTTTGTTTTTGAAGATACGCGATATTTTGGTCGCATGACTTTGGATTCCGCGCCGTTGCAAAATTTGGGACCGGAACCGCTGACGGACGCCTTTGATGGTGAATTTCTTTTCGCCGGACTCCGGCGTTGTGGTCAGCCCATTAAACCCAAATTACTGGATCAATCGTTTCTGGCCGGGGTGGGGAACATCTATGCCAGTGAAGCACTTTGGCGAGCGGGTGTTTCACCGCGTAAACTCGCCCGCCGCTTAACCCGGCTGCAATGCGAACGGTTGGCGGGAGCGATCCGAACGGTGATGGCCGAGGCGATTGAAGGCGGCAGCACGATTCCGCTCGATTTTGCCGGCCACCGTGAAGGGGATGGACTGTACTATTACGGCTCGGTATCCGATGGGTCGGATTATGAGGAAAACTTCAATGTTTATGACCGTGAAGATGAGTCATGCGAGCGTTGCGGTGGTCGCATTCGGCGGATCGTGCAGGCCGCGCGGAGCACATTCTTTTGTCCCGGTTGCCAGCGAGGCTGAGGTGTATGGACCGGTTCGGAAACGGTTTGACGTGGCCTCAACTCTTCGGTAGTTTCCCGCTTCCTCTGAGTTCCAGAGTAGCTCAATGGTAGAGCATGCGGCTGTTAACCGCAGGGTTGTAGGTTCGAGTCCTACCTCTGGAGCCAATTCACTTTTGGCCCACAAAAACAGGGCTTTTTCTACAGGCAGTCAACGACCAGAGCAAACAAATCGGGCATTTGGGCCCGCTTTGGGAGAGAGAAGGTGTTCAGAAACACCGTCGGCACAAAAAAAACACCGTGCCCAAATTCCGATTACCGCACCAAACGCTACTTCGGTCACAATGGAGAGACGGACATGCTCGGGCACTCATCGAAGACCGTGCCCAACGCCTGCGCTCGCCACTGCAAGAAGGCCGCACCCACGCCCGAAGCCTACATGAAGGCGCCGGTGGCCGACGTGATTGATGGGACCCGTTTGGTGGCCTAGGCGTTAGGTGGCCTTCACCGGACCCTTGAGGCTAAGAGGAAGGGGTAAGACGTCATTTTGAGCGGTTAGATGTTTGGCCGATCAATTTAGGTTTAGGCTATTGCCTATAAAGGCCGGTCTTTTTCCATCTGCGATACGCATAGAACCTACCGGCGCCCCATATAAGAAAAGGGACAGCGGCTACAATTGGGAAAATAAATGCTGACATTAGTTCGATTCTGTATTCAGGGCTATCCACCATCCTTGTTATGAGCGCGAACACAATGAGGGCAGTGCCGATAGCAATGGATCGTTTTCCAGAATTTTGAATCTTAATTGAGACGAACACCCGCCATGTTCCGCAGGTGGCGCAGACCCGATGCATAATGTGGTCAGGCTGGTTTCCACCACGCACACGAGGATATGGATTTTTGATTAAACGCTCCTCTGTTTCTGGGTTCTTTAAACATTCGGAACACCAGTATTTGTGAGGGTCTGCAGTCTTCATCTGCTCCATTGGCCAAATCTATCAAATGCCCTGATCTAGGTAAATCCTGCAACACCCGCGAGTCTCGCACGGACCTACCTTTCAATCACTCGGCAAGTTGCTCTGGGGAGCGCGCCTCGCAAAACGAGGTGCGCTTTTTTGACGGCTGGCTTCTGGTCGGCATATTGACTTTGGAAAGAGTAGTCAGAGGCCCGGGAAGAGGAACGAAGGGTCTCTTGTGAGCGAAGCCTGCCGCGCTGTGTCCTTTGCGTGGAGGGGCTTTTCTACTTCAGGATGTCAGGACAAGGGGGAGTGGATCAAAACGCCGCAGAGCTAATCCTCGGGCGCTACTTTCCGCGCCTCAGATCGTTGGAATCGTCCTCATCTATCAACTCGGCAAGGTGCATTTGTTCCTCCAATACGA
>JAYQQG010000140.1:0-8615 GCA_038145765.1 Verrucomicrobiales bacterium | reverse complement strand
GCATTAATCGGTACCCTGTTCATGCTCATCCTGCTTCAGGCGGTGTTGGGCTTTGACAATCTCCTGTACATCTCGCTCGAATCCAAGCGCGCTCCAGAGAAGAATCAATCCCGCGTCCGAAAACTGGGCATCGGCATCGCCATGGCGCTCCGGATCGTCTTGTTGTTTCTACTGGTCTCAATGATCGAAAAATTCCAGTCGGTCTGGTTCACCCCTCAGTGGAAGGGAGTGATTGAAGGAGAATTCAATCTGCACGCCATCATCGTGCTGCTTGGTGGCGTGTTCATTATTTACACGGCGATGAAGGAAATTTTTCACATGATTGCTGTGGATGATTTTGCAAAGGACGGTGAAAAACGTGAGGCCGCCTCCAGCAGGACGGTGATTACCAAGATTGTGATTATGAATCTGGTGTTCTCCTTCGACTCCATTCTCAGTGCCATCGCACTCACAACTCAGGATGGCAAATCCATGGAAGGCGGATTCTGGATTATGATGATCGCCATTCTAACTGGTGGATTGCTGATGATTCTGCTGGCCGATCGCGTGACCGAATTCCTGACGCGCAACCGCATGTACGAAGTGCTCGGCCTCTTTATTCTCTTCGTCGTGGGCATCCTGCTGGTCAGCGAAGGCGGGCAATTGGCAAATTTGACATTGGTCGGCCATAAAATCGAGGCCATGAGTAAGGCCACTTTCTACTTCGTCATCAGCGTCTTGGTCCTCACCGAAGTGGTTCAAAGCCGGTATAAGAAGAAGCTGCTGCAACGCAAACAAGCCCCGGTCACCTCATGATCCTCCGAGCCACCATTGCCGCCCTGCTGCTCAGCCTTGGCGCTTTGGCCCAAGGACTGCCGGTTGGTCAGCAGGTGGATTTCGAATTCACCGCTTCGGATGGGCGTAAAATTAATCTCAAGCAATACCGGGGTAAAGTGGTTGCCCTTTACTTCTGTGCCTCGTTGTGCCCGCCTTGCGTGCACGAATTCCCCAAAGTCAAAGCCGCCTACGAAAACCTAAATCCGCACGGGTTTGAAATCATCGGCATCACCTATGAACGTTCGCGCGAACAATTCGATCTCTATACCCAATCAAAGGCCATCCCTTGGTCACAATACTACGAGGAGAACGCCTGGGATTCTGACTTGCTCAAACCCTTCAACATCCAGGGTATCCCGCACATTATCCTGCTGGATCCACAGGGCCGCGTGGCAGTTGCCAATGCCCGAGGCCAGCTTGAGCTTCACGCCCGCAAACTCCTGAAGTTACCGGATCCCAATCAACAATGGGGCCAATGGCGTGGCCCATTGGCAACGGGGTATGCCCCTGAGGCCAACCCTCCTGTGGAATGGAGCGAGACCAAGAATCTTCGCTGGAAAACACCTCTCTCTGGTCTAGGGCATTCCTCGCCCGTGGTCTGGGGCAACCTCGTTTACCTGACCACCGCCGTACCTGAGGGCGATCCACTTCCGGTTCCTGAACAACCGCCCGGAGCCCACAACAACATGGACCCCACCCATCGGCTGCAGTTCCAAGTTCACGCATACCATCGTCACACGGGCAAACCGGCTTGGCGAACCACCGTGCATACCGCGCAACCCCACGAAAGCACCCACGAAAGCGCCACTTGGGCTTCCCAATCCCCCGTGGTGGATGATCAACATCTGATCGCTTCATTCGGCTCTGCCGGGATCTACGGACTCGACGCCAAAACCGGCAAGCTCATCTGGAAACGCAACTTGGGCCAAATGAAGGTGAAACACGGCCACGGCGAAGGCGCCTCGCCCGTGATGCATCTTAATACCGTGGCCATTAACTGGGATCACGAAGGCGAGTCCTTCATCGTTGCCCTGGACAAACGCACGGGAAAAACCCGTTGGCAACAACCCCGCGACGAGCCCACCAGTTGGAGTACGCCCATCATTGTCCCTTACGGCCAGTCCACCCAATTAATCGTCAGCGCCACCCGCGCCATTCGCAGCTATGATTTGGCTGATGGCAAACCCCGCTGGCACGCCACGGGCCTACCGCACAACGTCGTGGCATCGCCGGTGTTCACCAAGGGCGTTGTGTATGCCGGTGCCAGTTATGAAAAACGAACCATGCTCGCCATCAAGATCAATGGCGCTCGCGGCGATGTGACCGGCACCGACAAAGTCCTCTGGACCCGGCGCGCCGCAACACCCTACGTCCCCTCCCCACTGTTGCTGCCCGATGAAACCCTTTACTTCTTCCACCATTACCAAGGCTTTCTCTCCAAGGTCGAAGGCCGCACGGGCCGTGATCAAGGACCGTTTCGGTTGGGTGGCTTGGGCAACTTTTACGCCTCACCGGTGGCCGCCAAGAACCGCGTGTATCTCACCGATCGCCGGGGCCAAACCTTTGTGCTGACTCACGCCAAAGAGCCAAAGCCCCTAGCCACCAACCGACTCAATGACCGTTTCAGCGCTTCACCAGCGATTGCGGGGGACACCCTCATCCTCCGGGGAGAAAAATTCCTCTATTGCGTTGGCAGAACAAAAGCTCCCGAGACCAACACTCCGGATTAATTCTTGGGCACAGCCGGCGCCTTGGGTAGCTCCACCCGTTCCGGCAATTCCCAAGCCGTCACCCACCGCGCGGCCTTGCGCTCGAAGCCCATTTGCTTGACCATCCGCTCCTCCATGTCCGGCAGGTGCGCGGCGCCATAAAAGATCGCGAGCTTCTTCTTACCTGCTGCCAGTTCCCTGGCCAACACCTTGAGCGCCACCTTGTTTCGGTCCGTCAAAATCACGGACCCCTTTTCGTCGTTTAGACCGGCGGTTAATCGCTCCATTTCGTTGAACTGCCGGGCCAAGAGGTATTTTAATTCCACCGCGCGGTTGGGGTTCAATAACGCCCGCAGCAACTCGGCTGAGCTAATGTCTGCCCCCGCCTTGTTTTTGGCCCGCCGCGCCATGTCGTCGCGCATCAATTTGAGCATGAGTTTGAACATGCTTTCCCCGCGGGCCTGTTGGCGTTTACGGAACTGTTTCACCGTCATGTCCGCGTGCACAAAATTCTTTGCCGTGTAATCCACCTCATCCAACTGATAAGCCAAATCGAGCTGCCGCTGCATAAACGTTTGCATCATGCCCACGCTCGAAGGCGGACGGTTTTGGAATTGCGCCGGATCCAGCTTGGCCGGCTTCACCATTTCATACAAGACAGCCTCATAATCTTTAAACACTTTGTTTAACTGCTGGTAATACGCAGCATCCCCGATGTGCACCGCCCCCACCAGGTCCACCACCGCGCCGGATTCCTTATGTTGGAGCCGAATAATCCCCACCTCCAACGCGGCGCCCTTGGCCTGCTCTACAAAGCGCAAATACGCCTGTGCCTCGGCGGGTGCCTTGGGTTTTTCAACCGGTTCGGCCGCCCACAACCCAATGCCCACAAATGCCCAGAGCCAAGTTTTCATGCAGCCAATCTAACTGCTTCCAGAAAAAGTAGCAACGCCCATTGCGCCATAGCCAATCTGGGTTATGTTAATGAAGGCATGGATTCGGCCAAATGGTATTACCTTAAATCCGGGCGGCAACGCGGCCCTATGGACGCCGGGGATCTGCAGGGGCTGCTCCAATCCGGCGCCCTCCCTTCCACGACGTTGGTTTGGACGGCCACTCAAAAAGACTGGCTCCCCGCGCACGCATCGACCGTTCATGCCGCTCAAATTTCCTCAATCTCAACTGCATCCCGCCGAATACCGTGGATGATCCTGCTCTCACTCACAGCCCTTAGCCTTGGAGGCGGCGGCTATTGGTGGAGTCAGCGGACCACCCAAGAAACACACACCGCGGAACCGGCAGCTGAAAAACCCAGTATTATCGGAAAAATGGCCATGGACACCGTCCCCCTGCCGCCATTGGACTCACCGTCAACCGCTCCCCTCCCCGAGCCCACAACCGCCATCGCCCAGCCCATCGCAACCGCTCCCGCGCCCAGCCAACAACAATGGCAGGCCAGCTATCAATCCTTGAGCGCGCAATATGCCCAAATGGAAGCCAAGCTTACCCGACTTCGCGCCACGGAACAACAATGGCAACAGGCTGCTCAAAACGCCCAAACCGAACACACTCAGGTTGCCACCGGTTTGCAACAAGCCAACGCCGAACTCGCCCGCCTGCAACAAACCCTAAACGCCGCCCAACAAACCAACCGAACGCTCACCACACAGATCACCGAACTCCAAGAACGCGCCGATCCCTTGGCCAACGCCAAGCTTGCCCAATTACAGCGTCAATTCCAGCAACTCCAACAAAACCTTGCCAAAGCCACCGTGGAGAACAAGGCTTTGCAGGCTCAATTCACCCGGACCGCCACCCAAACCACCGCCCACCAAACTCGCCAATCTGAACTCACCCAACAACTAGCCACCGCCCAAGCTCGCATTAAGGAATTGGAAACCGCCCTGAAAGCACGGTCAAACCCCGCCCCGCACACAACTACTAAGAATATCGCGCCACCGGCCAATCAGGCCGTGGCCCGGGTCAGCAACGTAAACCCCAAGCTCGGCTTTGTCGTCCTTACCCGCGGTTCATCGCATGGCGTTGCCAACCAGGACCGCTACCGCATCTTCGATCGTACCGGCAAATTCCTCGGGCGGCTTCGCATTGAGAGCGCCCAACCCACCGTTTCCATCGCGCTTTTCGAAGGCCCGGGCATTGAGCAGGTGGCCCCCGGCGATTACATCCATCATTAACCTCATCCACCGTTCGGGAATGAAGTTGGCTTGATCTTTCCCAGCCACCTCCTAGGCTGTGGCAGAACGATGAATGACTTGGAACAGTGGTACTTCGTCAATGACGGCGAACACGGGGGCCCCGTCAGCAGTGGTGCGCTGACCGGCATGATCCAGAGCGGTGTCCTGCGGACCGATGTCCCGGTCTTCCGTGAGGGCATGAGCGACTGGATGCCCGCCAGCGAACTCGGCCTCGCCCCCAGTGTCCCCACCACAGATGAACTGCGCTCAGAAATCGCCCGCACCACGGTCTCCAAAACAACCGCTCTTGCCCTCACCGCCGCCCTGATTCTCACGGCGCTCGCTGCAGTCGGCGGACTCTGGTTTCAACACAATGAGCACCAAGGCCGGACCGCCCAACTCAATACCGACCTGTCCCGTCTTCAAAAAGATCTCACCCAAACCCAAGCCGATCTCAACAACTACACCGGCAGCACCAATGAGGTCCACCAACTAATCACTCAACTGCGGTCAACCAACAACTTTCTTCAAACTGAGCACCAAAGGTTGACCCAACATATTGGTCAATTGAAAACCGAATCCACCAACAACATCGCGCTCATCGACGACCAGAATTCCAATATCGAAAAACTGAACAACCAGATCGTTCAACTCAACGGCACCTTAAAAGTGGAACAGGCCGCACGCCAAGCTGCCGATCGCACCGCCGCCGGTGCCCGCACCCAGATTGAGGCTGCGCGGGCTTCGCTCACCAATACCATCGCCCAAGCCAAGCAAACTGCCGAACAACTGAATCGCCAGTTCGAAACCGACAAGGCCGCCCTGCAACAACAAATTCAGGATGCCGCCATGGCCCAAGCTAAACTGGATGAACAAATCAAAACCCTTCAGAGCCAACTCGAGCAAGCCAACACGGTGATCACCAATCTCCAGGCGCAACTCGGCCAAACCCCCATCCGCATCGGGGAACCCGGCGGTCCAAAGCCCCCCGTGGGCGCGCAACCCTTTGGCCAGATCGGCTCAGTGGATGAGCAGTTCAATTTCGCCGTGATCAATCGCGGCTCCGAAGACGGCGTTAAGGCCGGCGACACCTTCCGCGTCGTTAGCAAGGAAACAGGCGAGTTCCTGCTTCAACTCAAGGTCGACCGCGTGCAAGCCACCATCGCCGTCGCCAGCCCCGGCGCCCTCAGCGTCAAACCGCTCAAACCCGAGGATTGGGTCTACCGGGAATAACCTCCCACAACAGCCGCACCCTTTCGTTCATCTAGCGGTTGTTCCCGGGGCTCCGCCACCAGTTTTTGATCGCCCGGCCAGTATTTGCTGACCATTCAGCGATACGCTCCGCTTCCTGCTCCGTCAGAAAACATGCGTAATACACGATCATCACTCCACCAAACACCGCCAGATCCAACAGGATTCCGATCGACAAATGAAACAGTACCCCGGCCCCCAACACCCAGCGCCTCGCTCCAGCCACCCAGATGAATGCCGGAAACACCGCCAACTCAAACAACATCACTCCGTGAGTGAACAATGCGTTGACGATGGGATACTGGGTGACCAGCGAGAAATCCACCCGCGAGGCCGAAGCGGTCCAGCCCAATGCGTAATGCATGGCCGTTCCGTTTTGCCAGAGGCCGGAGCCCGCCTTCCAAAATCCGCTGAAGAAATAGATCATGCACAACTGCACCTGAAACAACCGATAGATCCATGCCGGCGTGGTCCGCTCCGCCGACCTCACCGGCTGCACCGCATACCAATGCAGCGAATGCCCGCCCAAGGTGGCAATCATCATTAGGAAAGTCACGATCGACACAATAAAGTCCACCCCAGCAAATCCCCACGCCAAGGGCGTAATCAATGAATTGATACACGCCCAACATACCACCGAAGCCACACGCGCCTGCCATCCCAACATCAGGCCCACGGCCGACCCCAATGCCGCCCCGTACACCAGCACAAACCACGGCGACCCGCTCTGCACGAGTTGAAACAAACTCCAATAACCGTAGGTGTACTTCCCTTCCGGCATCCAGCCCTGATACCGCATCCCCCCCGAACCCGAATAGAGATCCATCACCCACCAGCTATCGATCAGATAAAACACCAAGAACCCACCCCACAAGGCGCGGAACAATCCCAGCGGTTTCGAGGACAGGCGTTCATGGAAAAATTGATCCATCATTCGCTGAGATCCGGTTCACGCATCACCCACGTTTGCACGCGTTGAAAATAGCGCGGCACCCGTTCCTCCAATTGAATGGTTGAGGTGTAACGATGCAGCTTCACCACCGCCAAGGAATCCCGGGACAACTCCTTCCGTTTGCGCCACAGATAATTTTCCAGCACCTCATCCTGCAACTCCGGACTGTGCGCCCCCGCATTGATAATCACATTCAGCTCCCGCATCCCCCGCACCCGTTCCATCCGCACCCCGTGCCCGTCCCGGATTTCCAGCTCATAATAATCATTCAACGCACTCGGCCGCTCAAACATACGCCACCCATCCTGCCACTGCCCCGTCCCCTTGAGATACCACGAATAATAATCATCCAAGTGCACCATCAAAGCCGACATCGGCATGTTGCACAAAAACACCAGACCAAAATGAAGCCCCAACAGGCCCGTGATCAACCCCCGCAACCCCCGCTTTCCGGGCGAAGACACCGGCGGTTCCCAGCCCTCGTGCACCACAGAATGGTTTCCCTCCTCGAACACCGCCCCATCACAACGGATTAGAACAAATAATTCAACCCCTACCCGCGCCTACCCTCGTGCTGCCGGCGCCTTACCGCCGCAGCCCATGACCTCCTCCGCGGACGACCGCCGACTGCCGGAGGGCGTTGGCCGGGCACCTGATAGGGCCGCCAACGCCATTGCAGTATGACCACGGTAGGTTCAGTGCTGTGGGTCCGCCGTTTCTGCTGAATATTAGCGTAAAAAGGCTCCGGCAACCGCACCGCCACCCGGCTAAAATGATTCGATTCCAAATACCGATGAAACAACCGCTCCGTCGGCCGTTGATACAACCCCTGCTTGGCGGCACCAGGAATCTGCTTGGCCCACCAAAGAACCATCCATGACGGCGGCCAACGGTTTTGCAGACTGTTATTCAAGCTGACAGTTGGTGTTTGCGTTGGTGTATTTGTTGCCGCGGCATTTCTTATGGTAATGCGAACAACAATAGTAGATGGGATCGTATAGGGCATACCCAATGATTGTTGATTCACTTGCGCGCTAATGGTGATAGCTGTCGAACCCCCTGAATTCGCGGGAAACTGAGCTGGAGTAAAGCCGAATGAAATAAACCCGGTGGTTGATGGATTAAAAATTGAAAAAGAAGCCCGATTGCTAGTTGTTGCGGTAAGCGTTGCCGCCGCCATTGAGGCATCCACCAATCGAATCGACTGGGTGAGCCTCTTTCAAGGATTGGAACCCGCCCCGCTTTGGGAGACCGATGCCCACTACAACCGCCCTCTGCCCCCGGAACTGTTGGGCGCCACAAACTATTTCATCCGCATCCGTCTGTTGAAGGAAGACGCCACCGAACCGGAATACGCCACGGCTCAACACGCCCGCATGAAGCGCTTGCCTGGCAACAAGGCTTTCGAGTTTAAGGCCCGATTCCAATCGGACTGAAGCGCCCGAGCGCCCTTTCCAATTGACTTATTCACAATCACTCACTAGGGTGGATCCATGCCAAAATTCTCTGAATCCCCTTGGGTGCCGATGCTCCTGAGCACCGGCATCATCCTCAGTGCCTTTGCGGGAATCACCTATGTTTTGGTCAATAAATTGGAACCCAGTCTTGCTCAAGCCTCCCCCGCCGAGCACGGCAATGTCCCCGCTGAGCACGGCAATGTCCCAGCGGCGCACCGAAAGGGCAAGTAAGAGG
>JAYQQG010000139.1:0-8688 GCA_038145765.1 Verrucomicrobiales bacterium | reverse complement strand
TGGAATATGCCAACACACAAAACGGCTCCAACCACATCCACGCCACTTGGCGGGATTTCAATGGCGACTTCGGCCGCGACATCCTACGCGAACATTTCAAGAAGGCGCACTAAACACCCAACCGGTTCAACTGAATTGGCACGAGGGTTAAAACCTGATGGATGATGCTGTTTCTCAATCCGAAACTCCCGCCTTGAATGTGGGAGATCGTGTGGAGTTGCAAATTGATGACATGGCTTTCGGCGGTGAAGGCGTCGGACGAGTAGCCGGGTTTGTAGTTTTCGTCCCGTTTGTGATTACCGGCGAAACCGTTCTGGTGGAGATTACGGAAAAGAAAAAAGCCTTCGCCCGTGCCAAGCCTCTCGACATTCTGGAGGCATCCCCCGATCGCGTGGAGCCGCGCTGCCCCCATTTCGGCACGTGCGGTGGCTGCCAGTACCAGCATGTGGATTACTCGGCCCAGCAGACCCACAAGGAGACCCAGGTACGCGATCTCTTCCAGCGTATCGGCGGATTTGATCCCGCGATTGTCAGCCAGCTTGTTCCCTGCCCTGAACCGTACAATTACCGCAATCGCATCATGGTTCGGCGCCAATGGAACAAGATTGAGCAACGCGCCGTCTATGGTTTTCTCCACTGGGACAGTCGACTGGTCGTCGATCTCGAGGAATGCCATATCGCCGAGCCGGCCCTGAACGAACAACTGATCAGCCTGCGTGCCGACCCACCGCCACGCAACATGCAGAAGGTCGTCTTGCGTATGATGCCCGATGATTGGGAGATGCACCGCGATTCCTTTTTTCAAAACAATTTCCACCTCCTGCCTGAATTGGTGGAATCCGTCCGCCAATGCCTCTCCGAGGCTGGCTCAAAATATCTGGTCGACGCCTATTGCGGCATTGGCTTCTTCAGCTTGTCTCTGGCCGATTTGGTGGAAGGTTTTGTCGGCATTGATATCGACAAACAATGCATCCTGCCCGCCCGCCGCAACCTTGAGCAACGCGGCTACACCAACGGCGAATTCCTCCTGGGCAAAACCGAGGAACACATGGATGAATTACTCAAACGCTTTCCGGCCGAGGACACCACGATCATCCTGGATCCTCCCCGGAAAGGCTGTCATCAGGGAGGCCTCGACATGCTCATCAAAGCCAGTCCCCGCCAAGTGATCTACGTAAGCTGCCATCCCGCCACACTGGCGCGCGACCTAAAATGGTTGTGTGAAAACGGATACGAACTGAAGAGCGTCACCCCGCTGGATATGTTTCCCCAAACCCAGCACGTCGAATGCGTCGCCGATCTCCGGCGGGCTCGTTAAAAGGGAATCGCTCCACGGCGGGCCACAAACACTTCCCAGGCTGTCCGCTGGAGAATTTTTGCCTCGCGATCCTGCACCTGAAATAATCCGCCATTGGATAACCCCAAAGGCGATTGCCAGGTGAGCGCACAATACATCATGCAGGCATTGAGATAGGTGCCGTGTTGAGACGGCAAAAACCCGCTGCGATCTCTCAGATAGATTTCCGGATGCCGCGCCTCCACCAGTTGCCACGCCAAACCGGCCGGTACAACAGGGGCATTCAACTGTCGCGCCACCGCATAGATTCCCGCCTCGGCCTGTCGATACATCTCTGCCGTGGAATAAAATCCATCGCCCTTTGCATGAGGCAGGAGAAATGCGATTTGCGATCTGGATGCCTGGGCAACCGCGTTGAGCCGCTGTGCCGAGGCGGTGGTCACCGCCGGCGTATAGACCGGTGCCCGCGTGTGTTCCTGCAACACAATCACGTGCTGCGGAATGCGGTTGGTAAAGTTTTGCAGATCCGGAAACGAGGTGCTGATCCCAAGGTGGCTGCGTACATCCACCGAGTGGTTAAACAACGAATAACCGCCCGGCGCATACGATTGGGCAGAAATTCGCAGCTTACCGTGCCGGCTCATTGCCGTCAGCACATCGGCCATATTATTGGCCCCAATGATATTGTTTCCGAGGAAGAGCACATTGAGTGTGCTCGGGAACATAACTCGATTGGTGGTAAAGGTGATGCTGTTGGTCGGGGCCCACCGCTGAACCGAAATGAGCGGGTTGGAACGTCCGGCAAAGGGGAGCGGTTGCCCGCGGTTCACCCCATTCCAGCGCAGGTTAAATCGGTACGTCCCGATTGCCTGCGAGGCGTGCGTTTCCACAGCACCCCAAGTCATCCAGCCCAGCAACAGCAATGTCAGCCAACGGGTCATTCCTTGCTCCACAACCTACGCTGCAACCGGTGAATGTCAATTGAATAGGGAGAATCACAAAAACAACATTGCAATCGCAGGCAGTTTTGGTTTCATTCCCGCCCGATGTCGGCTCGTAGCGCAGCCTGGTTAGCGCGCCTCGTTCGGGACGAGGAGGTCGAGCGTTCGAATCGCTCCGAGCCGACCATTTAATTTTCCCACCAATCCGAATTGCTCTTCAACTGCTCAAGCAATCGGGCATCTGCCTCTGGAAAACAGATGTTATCCAACTCTTCGGAGCCAATCCATTTCACCGCCTGCCCCTCGCGCCCTTCGGGTTCGCCCATCACGAGGGCACACCGGTAAAAAGAAAGTTGAATGGTTTTTTCTGGGTAAGCGTGCTCCAAGGCCTCCACACATTCGCGCACGTTGACGACCACGCCGAGTTCTTCATGGAGTTCGCGTTGGAGACATTCGGGCAAGGTTTCGCCCGACTCACATTTGCCTCCTGGAAATTCCCATAAGCCAGCCAGATGCCCGCCCGCAGGACGCTGGGTAATGAGCAGTTTGCCTTCACGAAAGAGCAATCCTGCAGCCACCGCAATGGGCCGCTTCACTCGACCTCCGGCTCAAGCAATGGCTTCGTCTTCATCGCGGAACAGGAAGTGCCCACAAACTACCCCAGCCAAGGCGCCCCCCAACATCGGTCCGACCCAGTAGATAAGCTGGAAATCCCACTGGCCCGAAACCAGCGCTGGTCCGAAGGCGCGCACGGGGTTCATGACCGCCTCGGTGAGAACGCCCGCACCCAGAATGCCCACCATCACAGCAGCCCCCACGAACAATCCGGCAAGCGGTTTGTTCTCCCGGCGAAGCCCTGCAAACACAGCCAATCCCCAGAAGAAGGTAAGCATCACTTCAATAACAATCGCTTTGACCACGCTCACCCGTTGTGAATTAGGCACTTCCCGCGGGGCCACTTGCCCCAAAGGCTCAGGAATCTCATACCGCGCCGGCACTCCGGGCGTTGCGGCCTCTACCGGAGTTCTCATCGTAGCAGTTACCTGCCCAGTTTCTTCATTGATCGGCCCGGACTTAATCCAATTGACCTTTTCGTTGGCTCCCAAAAAATTGGACAGGATAAAGCAAGCCAGCACTGCGGAAATAATTTGGACTGGGATGACCAATGCCGCCCGTCCTTTTTCAATTTTACCGCCCAACAACAATCCCAGCGTAATTGCCGGATTGAATTGCCCACTGCCCAATCGGTTGAAGGCCGTGACTAACACCGCGACGGTCAATCCAGAGGCCGCCCCTATCGCCAGTAAATCAGGAAACATCCAGTACCACGTACTGACCCCTACGGCCACCAAGGCGAACGTTCCGATAAATTCCGCCACCAATGTCTGTGCGAGGGTAGGCCCGGTTTTAGCCGCTGGCTCAGTCCATTGAGTTTGGCCCCCCCAAGCTTGTTGTTGGGTGGATGACGGTTCTGTTACAGGATGATATTCCACAGGTGGTTGCCCAGTCACTTCTGCCATTTGTTACTACCTCCTCGAACACTCGGAATCGAATGCTGGTGTGGATAAAAACGAACAACCCCCGCTTCGACAAGCGGAGGTTATTCACTAAACCGGATGGAAGACAGCTGCTCTGACTATTTTTCAGTCGGCTCGGGCTTCTCTTCGTTGGAAGATTCTTTCGGAGTTGCCATATTCAACGGTGCCAACAGTCGCTCAGCTTCGCGCCCCCAAAAACCGGGAATCCGCCCGGCCTGACTTTCTTGTGCGGCGGCGAGGAGCAATTCTTTGGCCTTTGCCTTGTCAGGATTGGATTCGGCTAAAATGATCTTTGCCAGCGCCACGCGGGCTTGGGGCGCTTCCGGGGCATTGGCATGTTGATTCGTGACTCGTTCGTACTCCGCTTTGGCTGCAACCTGATCGCCACTGGCATCCAGTGAAGCCGCCAACCCAAATGCCGCCGCCGCGGCTAACGGACTGCCTCCGGTCACCGTCGTTTGAAAAACCTTAAACGCCTTTGCCGACTCCGTGTATTTCCGCTCATCAAACAAGGCACTAGCCGCCAAAAACCCCGCGTTATCTGCTGCGTGCGTCCCTGAATGATTGCTTGCAACGGCCTGTAATCGCTCGGATGGCGGCTTTGTTTGGTCCACCGCCGCCACCTGAAAATCACCCGTCATCGCAGCCAACAAATCCTCAGCCGCTTCCTCTTCGGCAGCCACGGCATTGACCTTTTTTACATAATACATCATGCCGACACCCAATGACACAATCACAATGAACGCCACATGATTACGATTTTCCAGCAGCCACTCCATAAAGAGGGTCAACTGATCGTCTTCAGTGTTTTTATCCAAGGGTTCCACGGGCGGCGCATCTTGGTAATTTCGCGAAAAAACGCAAGCCACAAATCGTCTCTCACGGTTTGCGCTCGACGCTGCAGGG
Organism: Verrucomicrobiales bacterium; assembly: GCA_038145765.1. Lineage (GTDB taxonomy): Bacteria > Verrucomicrobiota > Verrucomicrobiia > Limisphaerales > UBA1100 > UBA1100. Next base: position 4,006 of record JAYQQG010000139.1, on the reverse strand, counting down.
CTGCAGCCGTACAAAAAGGCAGTGGACGGTCAACTCATCCAATATTTGCCGGTGCTGATCCTGCTGGGCGTGGCCATCGCCTTTGCGGCCGGGAACCTCATTGTTTCCAAGCTGATCGGTAAACGCGCTCACACTGATGAAGTGAAGGATACGCCCTACGAGTGCGGCATGCTCCCGGAGGGCGCCGGCTCCACTCGGATGTCGGTCAAATTCTACCTGATCGCGATGTTGTTCATCCTGTTCGATATCGAGGTGGTCTTCCTTTATCCGTGGGCCGTGGTGTACAAGGAAATGCTCGTTGAAAGCGGCGGCCTGATCCTCGCCTGCATGATGTCATTCCTGGGCATCCTGCTCGTGGGCTACGTGTATGCCATCAAGAAAAAGGCCTTTGACTGGAAGCGCTAGGTTAATTGAGCGCCCATGAATGATCTGCCGCCCATTCAGTTCGGCACCTCCGGTTGGCGCGGATTGATCGCGAAGGATTTCACCTTCGACCGCGTACGTCTCGCCGCGCAGGGCATCGCTGATTACCTCAAGGCTGAACGCCGCAAAAAAACTTCCCCGCTCGCCGAGCGCAAGCCGACGGTCATCCTCGGCCATGACGCCCGATTTTTGGGGCGCGATTTTTCGCTCGCCGCGGCAGAAGTGCTCGAGGCCAGCGGCTTCACTGCCCTGCTCTGCGATCGCGATACGCCCACGCCGGTCATCAGCCATACCATCCGGGTCCGCAAAGCACTTGGCGGCATCAACATGACCGCCAGCCATAACCCCGCCGAATGGCAGGGCCTGAAATACTCCCTCCATAACGGCGCCCCGGCGACTCCGGAAGCCACTCAAAAAATCGAAGCCGCCATCGCCAAACGGCAGGCCAAGGGATGGCACTTCAACGCCAGTGTGATCGGCACCTATGCCTGCAAAGAGATCGATCCGTTACCGGCGTATTTTAAACGCATCCGCCAACTCGTCGATTTTCCGGCCATCAAAAAGGCCAGGATGAAAATCGCCGTCGAGCTCATGTACGGAGCCGGCCGGGGCTACCTCGACACCTTGCTGGAAGAAGCCGGCGTAAAGGTCACGCGCTTTCATGATTTTTCAAACCCCCTCTTCGGCAATCAACCCCCTGAACCCAATGCCGAGGGCATGACCGAGGCCGCCGCTTGTGTTGCCGCTGGCAAGGCGCAGATGGCTCTCGGACTGGACGGCGATGCGGACCGTTTCGGCGTGGTGGACAAGGAAGGCACATGGCTGACGCCCAACCAAATCCTCGCGCTCACACTTTATCATCTAGAGAAAAACCGCCGCTGGTCTGGCGCTGCCGTCCGCACCGTGCCCACCAGCCACATGATTGACGCTATCGCCGAACATCTGGGCGTAAAACTCCACGAGACGCCTGTGGGTTTCAAATACATCGGGGCGCTGATGGAAAGTGAACCGATCATCGTTGGCGGCGAGGAAAGCGGCGGCCTCAGCGTCAAGGGCCATGTCCCTGAGAAGGACGGTATTCTGGCCTGCCTGTTGATGGCAGAATTGGTGGCGGTTGAACGCAAACCGCTCGGCAAGATTCTCAAGCAACTGGAAAAGCACATCGGCGAATTTCACACCGACCGCATCAACATCCACATCAACCCCGCGCAAAAAGCGGCCATTCTGGAACGGCTCGCCGTAGGATTGGACAAGATCGGCTCCACTCCAGTGCAGGAATTCATCACCACCGATGGTTTCAAGTTCATCCTACCCCACGGCGAATGGGTCGCCTTCCGCGCCAGCGGCACTGAGCCGGTGATTCGGTGTTACTTGGAAACCAAAAGCGCCGCCCGCATGAAGACGCTGCAAAGCGCTTGCCGTAAGATTTTGAAATAATGCAGGCGGGAGGGACGAGTTCCACCTCGTCCATGGATATAAAAGGGCAAGGTGGAACTTGCCCCGCCCCTTAAACCTTCGGCGTCACCACGCGCTTTTCAAAATCCACCACCAACAATCGTTTGCCTTTTTTCACCGTTGTGTGTCCCTCGGCCTCGAGCATTTTGCGCTGCGCCGCCACGCCGCCGGGGTATTTCGGATTCACCTCTCCGCCGGTTTTTAACGTACGCCAATACGGCGTCACCCGTTTGCGCCCGGCTTCCAACGCTTCCTCTGCGGCGTTGGCGGAAATCCACGCAAAAATGCCGGTGGTGATTGGGCACGCGATATCCGTTTTGTGCTGCCTCGCCATCGCCGCACGCAGTTCATTAATCGTCGTCAGCTTGCCTTTGGGCACCTTTTTCATCAGCCCATCAATATCGCGTGGCCGCGGAATGGCGCAGGTGCCTTCGCCCCATTTTTGGGCCAGCTTGCTGTCCCGAGTGTCAAACACCTTGGGCAGATCCTTGTCGTCCATCAGTTTTTCCTGCCAACTCTTTTTCGCACGCGCCATGACTGGAGAATAATCCGCCCGGATAACATGGCAAGAATGGAGGCTGGGAAATCTGCGGCAGGAATCTTAACCTGCGGCGTGGACGCGAAGACGATTTTCAAAATGGCCGCCCTATACGCGGGCGCTTTGGTCGTGACCATCATCATCAAGTTCCTGTTTGGCCTGGGATTTGGCGCGGGGATGATCGTTTTTTTTGCGGCCCTGCTGGCCGGCTGGAAACTGGCCTATCCGAATCCCCATTCCGCCGCGGAAAAAACTGAAATCTCCACTGGCCCCGACGAAGATCCATCATGACCGTCCGCATCGTTGAGGGCGAAACGCGCCTGATCAATCTCCGTACCCGCATGCCGTTCAAATACGGCATCGCGACAATGACCGATGTGCCATACGCTTTTCTGCGGCTGTCGGTGGAAATTGACGGTACCGTGCACGAGGGTTTTTCGGCCGACAACCTCCCGCCCAAATGGTTCACGAAAATTCCAGACGCACCGCTTGGCGGCGAGATGGCCGGGATGCTGCGCGTCATTGAGCACGCCCGCGAGACAGCGATCGGCATGAATGCCGGTACAGCGTTTGAACTATGGCATGATCTCTATGAGGCGCAGGCCGAATGGGGCCACCAAGAAAATCTCGCGCCGCTCCTGAGCGGTTTCGGTACCTCGATGGTTGAACGTGCTCTGATCGAAGCCACGTGCCGGGCTACCAGTGTGCCATTTGCCCAAGCCATCCGTGGCACCGAGCTGGGCCTCTCCATGGACGCCATCCAGATCCAAATGGGCGCCGTGAAAGCATCCGAATGGCTTCCTGAGCAGCCGCTTCAGTCGATCATTGCCCGTCACACCGTGGGTTTGGCTGACCCGCTGTCGCCGGCTGACATCCCGGCCGATGAGGCCGTAGCCGATCAGCTCCCCCAAGCCCTCACCGACTGCATTACCACCTACGGCCTGCGCCATTTTAAAATTAAAATCAACGGTCAACCCGACACTGATCTCGCCCGGCTGGAAACACTGGTGGACATTATTACCACTCACTCTGCCGCCGATTTCGCGTTTACTCTGGATGGAAACGAGCAGTTCAAGAGCATCACCGAATTCCAATCCTTCTGGGCGGCCATTCAGGATCACGATGCTTTGCGCCCCTTTTTCGAAAAGCTCCTGTTCATCGAACAACCGCTCCACCGCGACGTGGCACTCGATGAATCCTTGTACGAACAGTTTCAGGCATGGCCCGATCGGCCGCCGGTGATCATCGATGAATCCGATGCAGAGCTGGACAGCCTCACCACCGCCCTTCGCTTGGGCTACGCCGGCACCAGCCACAAAAACTGCAAAGGCATCTTTAAAGGCGTCACCAATCGTTGTTTGATTGAGAAACGGCGGCGCGAGGGAGAAACCGTCGTGATGAGTGGTGAAGACCTTTGCAATGTCGGCCCCGTTGCCCTTCTGCAGGATCTCGCCGTGTGCGCCGCCATCGGCATTGAAAGTGTTGAACGCAATGGCCATCATTATCACCCTGGCCTCTCTCAATTGCCGCCCCTCATGCAGGCCGCCGCGCTCGAGCATCATCTTTAATTTTAACATGCCGGACCTGACG
>JAYQQG010000138.1:0-8837 GCA_038145765.1 Verrucomicrobiales bacterium | reverse complement strand
TACGGCCTTTGCCATGACCTTGCCCGGGACACCGTGGGAGGTGAGGATCGCGACGAGTTTTTGTTTGTTTTCGGGCTTCAACAAACTTTCAAGTGTGCCCTTGGGTAGTTTAGCGAAGGCTTCGTCAGTTGGTGCGAAAACAGTGTAAGGGCCTTCGCCTTTAAGAGTTTCAACCAATCCAGCGGCCTTTACTGCTGCTACCAGCGTGCTGAAAGATTTGTTGGAAGCTGCTACATCAACGATGTCACCAGCTTGGGAATCAGCCACAATTAACAGGGATGCTGCGACTGCGAGGAGGGTCTTGATTTTTTTCATATACTTTATCTTGTTTAGCTATTGCGTAAATGTACAGGGCGATATGTCGCGCTGATGGAACAAATATATAGCAAAAAAGATATCTGTCAAAGAAAAGTATAGAAAAAATATTAACAAAAATTAAACAGTGCTGTTTATGGGGTTTTTATGCGTTTTTGAAGGTGAGATTCTCGTGTTCGACGAGCCGATCCATTGCTTTTTCGAGGCAGGATCGAGATTCTGCGGCAATTTTATGAAGGTATTGGTGCACTTCTGCATCCTTGGTATTTCTATTTTCGCAGTCCTTCATGTAGGCCTCGAAATGGTTGAGGCTAAATAAAATGTGTGAGAGGTGCTGGGGGCATTCACACTTTATTGCATTGGGTTGATTCACAATCTCCCACAATTGCGCATCGCTAAATCGCCTTTGTGGAACTTGCTTTGGAGTATCGTTAGTTTTCGGTCTTTCTGCAGACTTTAACAAATGATTGGCGGCCAATGTGAGTTCCTGAACATTTACTGGAGCTCTGAGTGGTAAAGTTTGTTCGTTGGTTATGTCTTTTACGACCTTTTTGGGGCCGAAAGCATAAACTACGCAGGCTCCTTGAGCTCCTGAATGTTTAATGGCTTCTTCAATCAGGCCGGGGCTGTCTGGCTGAAGACTGGCAATTTGAAAGATCAATAAATCAGGCTGACATGCTTTTATCCCATTAGAAAGGGCATTTTCAGGGTTAAATTGGCCCACCAGTTCCAAGGGGGCGGCATAGGCACCGACGTCGGCATTGCCAAGTTGAGGGAATCCATATCCTAAAACTGCCACCTTTATAGGCGTTTCATTGGTCTTTTTTTCTCGTGGCCCGCGTTTCAAAATCTGTTCTTTCAGGCGATTCTCAAGTTCTTCAACCGTTAAGCCTGCAATCATTCCAATACTGTCCCCATGGTCAGTAAGCTCTTTAAGCAAACTCAATTTGGTGAGGTCGTGTTCGGTGTAAAGACGCTGCTTACCTTCAGTGCGGACTGGTGATACTGCGTCATAACGTGTTTGCCACATCCTGATTGTCATAGGTGTGATACCGGTCAAGCGGGCAATTGCACCAATTTTGTAGAGCTGTGAGTTCTCAGGATTCATCATAATCATAAATAATTCTTACACATGTGGCTATATATGCCAATTGTGCAAAGAATTGGGTAACGTTTGATTAGGGTTTTCCCCACAAAAAGTTTTTCGCAGAAAAACTCAACTGCTGGAAAGAAACTAGGTAACTAACTGATGATCTCGAAAATCGCCTCTACCTCTACGGCAGCGCCAGTGGGGAGGGCGGCGAAGCCGAGGGCGCTGCGGGCGTGGTAGCCGTCGCCGTCTTTGCCGTAAATCTCGTGTAGCAAATCACTGGCGCCGTTGATGACAAGGTGTTGGTCGGTGAAGTCCGGCGCGGAATAGACGCAGCCGAGCAGCTTGATAACCTTCAATCCGTTGATGGTTCCGTGTGCGTTGTGGACGGAGTTCAGAATTTTCGCCGCACAATCCCTGGCCGCCGCGTAGCCGTCCTCAACGGACAAGCCGGCGCCGAGCACGCCGGTGGCGGTGCTGGTGTGGCCGCTGGTGATGAGCAGGTTGCCGCTGCGAATGCAGAGGTTTAAATAGCCCGGTTCTTGTTTGGTGAATTCAACGCCCAGTTCCTTTGCCTTTTGCTCGGGATTCATGCGGGGAGGGTAGGTGGGCGACCGGCGGATTGCAAGGGCCGTCAGGCGAGAATGCCGCGCATTACTTCGCCGTAGTCGCGCTCAAGCCGGATGCGGCCGGGGTAGTTGAGTTTGTGGGCGTCGAGCCCGAGCTGGTGCAGGGCTGTGGCGTGGAGGTCGGTGACGTAGTGGCGTTTCTCAATGGCGTGAAAGCCGAGGGCATCGGTGGCGCCGTAGGCCAGCCCGCGCCGCACGCCGCCGCCGGCAAGCAGGACGGTGAAGCCGTGCGGGTGATGGTCGCGTCCGGTGCCGACTTTGCGGTTGAGCAGGTCGAGCCCGGGTGTGCGGCCGAATTCGGAGCCAAGCACGACCAGGGTTTCATCGAGCAGACCGCGTTGCTTGAGATCCTTGATGAGGCCGGCGATGGGTTGGTCGACCTGTTTGCAGAGGCGCGTGTGGTTGCGCTTGATGTTGGTGTGGGAATCCCACGCGCCGGCGCTGCCGGTGTAGCCGTGGAAGAGCTGCACAAACCGCACGCCGCGCTCGACGAGCCGGCGGGCGGCGAGACATTTTTGGCCGAAGGCCTTGGTGTCGTTTTGGTCGGCGCCGTAAAGCGTGTGCACGTGCTTGGGTTCGCGGGTGAGGTTCATCACCTCGGGCACGGCGGTCTGCATTTGAAAGGCGAGCTCGTAGGACTTGATACGCGCACGCAATGCCGGGTCGGCGGGATATTTTTCGCCGGCCAGCCAGTTCAGTTCACCGAGCAGGCCGAAGTTTTCACGCTGCTCCTCGGGCGTGAGCTTGGGGTCGGCCGGTTGCACGAAGGCCATCGGCTTTTTGGCGTCCACGTTGAGCCGCACCCCGGCGTGTTCGGGCCCGAGATACGCCGCGCCGTGCGTGAACGCCGCGCCGCAGCAATCGGCACTGGGCGTGCCGAGTACGACGTATTCCGGAAAATTTTCGTTCAATGACCCTAGGCCGTAGCTCGCCCACGCGCCGACGGTCGGGAACGCGCCCTCGGTCACCTTGCGTCCGGTGTGGTAGGTGAGTTGCGCGCCGTGATTGTTGTCGATGGTCCACATGCCGCGCGCGAGTGTGACATCGTCGGCGCACGTGCCGAGGTGCGGGAACCAGTCGCTGAACTCCAGCCCGCTTTGCCCATGCGCTCGGTAACCGGTTTGCAGCGGCATGAGTTTCTTGTACACCTCGCGCTTCTGCTTCGCGGGATCGAGCAGGATCTTGTTGATCTTGTCCGGGTTCAAAACCTCATCGGCAAACGGCGTGTCGTCGATGGTTTGGTTGGCGTACTTGTTAAGCGCCGGCTTGGGATCGAAACTCTCGAGATGACTCAGGCCGCCGATGAGAAAAATCCAAATCACCGACTTGGCCTTGGGCGCGTGGTGCAGCCCGTCCATCCCCGCGCCGGCCGCGGCGAGTTGGCCGTCGCGATAGAGCAACGAGGTGAGCGCCATGCCGGTGACGCCCGCGCCGGTCTTGGCGAGGAATTCGCGGCGGTTGTGAGGAGGGGTCATCATCGGACAGTGACGAAATCGTTGTGGTTGAACAGCACTTTCACGAGATGGATGCGCGCGCGCTGCGGGCCGGCCTGGCTGCGCTCCAGAAACCTGGCGCACGCGGCGCGTTCCTTGGCGGTCGGCTCGCGCCCAAGAATCCGCACATACGCATCGCTGATGAATTTGCCGGCGTCCTTGGCCAGTTGTTTCTCGAGCGCGACGGATTGGTCGTGCGTCAACCGGCTGTTCGCCAGCGCGAGCGCTTGGTGCGGCTGCACGCTCACCTCGCGCTGATAACATTCGGTGACCTTCGGCCCGTCAAAGATTTGCACGAACGGCACGAGCTTCTCGTGGGCGTGCCGAAAATAAATGCTGCGGCGTCGATTGGTCTGCGCGTCCGTGTGGGGAATGTCGGGCCCGCCGCGTTGGGCATCGAGCGTGCCGGCGATCCACAGGAGATTATCGCGCACGGCCTCACCCTCGAGCCGACGCGCGGGCATGCGCCAGAGGAAATGATTGTCCGGATCGATCTTCGCCTGTACGGGATCATCCGTGCCGGCAAGCCGATACGTGCTGCTGGTGCAAATGAGCCGGTGCATCGCCTTCATGCTCCAGTCGCGCGCCATGAACTCCGCCGCCAACCAGTCGAGCAACGCCGGATGCGTCGGCTCGCGACCGCCCGCGCCAAAATCGTACACCGACGGCACAATCGGCTGGCCGAAATGCCGCAGCCAAATGTGGTTCATCGCCACGCGCGCCGTAAGTGGATTGTCGCCGCTGCCCAGCCAACGCGCAAACGCCAGCCGGCGCCCGGAGCTGCTGCTGGGAAACTTGCCCTGCTTGCGCGGCGCAAACTTGGTGGTGAGCTCTTCCGCCGCCACCTTTTCAGCCGCGGCCACGGCCTTCTTCGCGTCGGCCACCGCCTTGTCCACCTTCGTCTTCGCGGCCTTCGCCTTGGTGATCGCCGCCTTGTCTTTGCCCGCCTCGGCCTTGGCGAGGGCCTCGGTTGCCTTGGCTTGGGCCTGCGTGGCGGGGGTGAGATTCAATTTCGCTGCAGCCAGCTTGGCGGCGCGTTGCAGCCGCAGGGTTTCCTTGGCGGCGGCTTTCCATTCGTCGGAATCTTTCTTGAGCGACTCGGTTTTGAACTCCGCCTTCAGGGCGTCCATTTCCAATTGCGCCACTTCGCGCGCGGCCTCGTTTTTGGCGGCATCCACCTTGGCTTGCGCGGCGGCGAGCAGATCCTTTTTGACAAACGCCCGTTGATCCGGCTGCCATGCTGGTGCGGGCAGCGACACCGGCTGAATGTCCAACTTGCCGCCGAGCGCCGCGGGGATGCCCGGCGCAATGTCGCGGTCCTTCAGCGGATACCGCTCATCGCCGCGCTTGAAGAGATACACCTTGGCGTTCACCGAGGCATCGTACGCGCGCGGCAGGCCGTTCTTAGCCACGTCCAGCACGCCGGGCACACGGTCGGTGCGCACTTGGTACGGCGCGAATACCGCCCGCAACGCGTAGTAATCCTCCTGCGGAAACGCGTCGTACTTGTGATCGTGACACCGCGCGCATGCCAGCGTCACGCCCATGAACGCCTGCGAGGTGTGCTTCACCACGTTGTCCATCCACTGGTCGCGCTTGTGAAAATAATGCCGCGCGAGATAGCCCGTGGCCCGCAACGCGGATGCGTCCTCCGGCATCGCCTCATCCGCCGCGAGCATCTCGAGCATCATGCGGTCGTATTTTTTGTCGGCATTGAGCGCCTCCACGATCCAGTCGCGCCAGTGCCAAATGTGCCGCTGACTTTCGCGCAACGACTGCTTGTAGCCCGCCCAGTCGCTGTAACGCCACACGTCCATCCAATGCCGCCCCCAGCGTTCGCCGTAGGCGGGATGCGCCAGCAGCTCGTCCACCACACGTTCATGGGCGGTGGCCGAAGTGTCCTTCAAAAAAGCCGTCCGCTGTTCCAGCGTGGGCGCCAACCCGATGAGGTCGAGATAAACCCGCCGCAGCCAAATATCCCGGGCCGCCTCCGGCCGCGGCTGCAGCCCGCGCTTCACCTGCGCCGTCGAGATAAAGGCATCAATCGGATTACGAACCTCCAACCCACCTTTCACCGCGTCCGGCACTTCCGGCCTTTGCACCTTGGCAAACGGCCGCCACGCATATCGTTTCCGAAATTCGCCGTACCGCGCCAGCACCGCCGGCTTCACCTTGCCCGATTGCCCGGCATCGCCCGGGCCGCTGCCGGCGAGAAGTTCGTTGAGGTTCGAAATCCCGTCGCCGTCGCTGTCTTCGGCGGCGATTTTGTTGAGGCGTTCGGCCAAGCTGAGTTCATCGCCCAGCGTTGCCAGCCGTTTACCAAAGGCGTTGTGGGGAAACTCCTTGAGCGATTCCGCGCCCTTCGGCTCCGCCCGCACGTGGCACGTGGCGCAACTGTTCAGCTTGGCCGGCAGAAACTTGCCGTAATGCCGCGCCAACGCCGACTTGTTCGCCGGCGTTGCCCAGACGGCGGCGCTGCAACCGATCGCCAGCAATACGATGTAGGCGCGTGTGTTCACTTCAATCAATTATGTCGTCAATGGGCGGGGCAAACAAGCCGGTTTCGTTCGACTTTGTTCTCGAAATACAAATTCACTTTCCGCCTGCCTGCAGTTTTTTCAGATCCGGCAGATCGTAGTGTTGCAGGGCGCGGGGATGGATGGTGTGGAGATGGCGGTTGGCGCGGCGATCGGTCATCAGCGTTTTCCATGAGGTGAGGCCACTATGCAGGGTCAACCGATGGATGAGCTTGGGTTCGAGGGCGGCGGCGTGCTGGGCAGCGGTGGTCGTTTCGCCGTGCGCGATGAGATGTATGCTTGGAGATTTATGATGTTCGCCGAGCCACTTGGCGCATTGGAGAATGTCTTCGGTGCGCATGGCGAGAAACGAACGGCCAAGCAGGTAGCTGATGTACCAGTCGGCGCCGGGAAAACGCCAGTTGCGGGTGGCGGTTTCGCCGAGGTCACGTAGGTCCACGATCATCACCGGATGCCCTGCGGCGCGCAGTTTGTCGGCGGCGGGCAGGGCGCTTTTCAAGCCGTCCACGGGCGTGATGAGCACCGGCGTCTTGTCGCCTTCCGGCCAGTGCACAGCGGGCAGGCTGATGCCTTTCTCCGGGTGCCACAACAGCGGCCGCGGTTGGTCAACCTTGCGCAGAAACTGCAGCCCCTCCATCGGCGGCAGCTCGGCCGCGCGGCGAATGCCGGTGAGTTGCTGCAGGCGATCGCGCGTGAGCGGCGGACGCTGGGCGGCCATTTGTTTTTCATCAGCAGCGAACCAATCGAAAATCGAGCGCGCACCGTCCAGCTGCAAAACCTGTCCCTTGGGCGTCACTTGCAGCTCGGCGTCCTTACGCACGGGCACGTTTTCCGGTTCGTTGATTTCCACGATGCGCCCCTGAAGCCAGCGGGCGAAAAAGCGTGCCGCACCTTCCCGCAGGCGGCGGCTGAACCCGTGCTTTTCATTGGCCTCCACCAACGCCACGCGTTCGGGATGGCCGAGCACCGTGTACGCGCGCTGCGCCTGGCGAAAGGCCTCCCACGTACCCTCGATCGGCACGAAATCCGCCGTGGCTGCGAGGATCAGCGTGGGCTTGGGCGCGCGCGTCAGGATAAAGTCCGGATGATCAAATCCCTCACGAATCTGCGCGAAGAGATTCTGCTCCGCATCGCCCGGGCCGGGTTTTTCATTCTTACGCCGGTGCGTGGTCATGAAGCACCCCGGCGCGGCAGCCGCGATGCGGTCATCGTACGCCATCAAGAAACTCGTCAGGTTGCCGCCGCCCGAATTGCCCATGCAACCGAGCCGCTTGGCATCCACCTCCGGCCGACCGGCAAGATAATCCAGCGCGCGCACGGCGTCCCACACCATCCAGCGGCCCAATCCGCCGCCCAACAAGATTGGCGCCGGCCCCAGCACTGCGTGTTCACTGGTGGGCCGCAGCGGCAACCGCCCGTCGGCATTGATCAGCTGCCGCCGTTCGCCCTGGCCGATGGGGTCGTAGCACAGCACCACAAACCCGTGCCGCGCGAGCAGGCGGTTGGCTTTTTGATATTCCTTGTACGCCTTGCCGTTGGCTGAGTGGCCGCACGGATGCAACACGGCCGGAAACGGACCCTTTCCCTCGGGTCGGTAGACATTCGCCGTCACGTAAAACCCCGGCCGGCTCTCGAAGAGCACTTTCTCAATCGTGAACCCCTCCTCGCGCAGTACGCCCGTCACGCGCGCGTTGAGCGGTGTGCATTGGGGCATCTCGCCGAGGGTCCAGCGCAGGAAATTCTTTCGCTTCCCCTGATACGCCGCCAGCGCCGTGGGGCTTTGCAGCGCCTCCTCCAGTTCTTTCAGCCGCGCATCCATTGCCGCGTGCACCTGCTGGCGCAGATAGGCGCGCATCATTTGCTGCTCCTTGTCCGCATTGAAATCCTTGGGCAACACCCGCAGCTCAGCCCGCGCATCAACGATCAACAGGCTGAACAATAACAGTAAACGGAACATGCCCGCAGTGTGGCGGGGCGGTTGAACGGGCGCAACTATTTCGCCAAGCTGTAGCAGCGGATTTCCTTGTCGTTGCGTAGATACACGCTGCGGTTGGCGAAAGCGGGGTGGGACCAGACAAGCCGGCGGCGGCCGACCTGATGGGTGGGCTCGATCAGGCGGGCGCGGCTGATCTCCTCGTAGCCCTTGGGGCTGAGGCGGGCGATGATCAGGTCGCCGAAATCGTTGGCTAGAAAATAGCGGTTGGCCTGCCGCACGGTAAACACGTTGCCCCAGCTGGCCGGGCGTTCGCCGCCGGAAGGAGCGAAGGTGCTCCATGCCCATTCGCCATCGGAAAGACGCGCGCAAGTGTAGCGGCCGCCATTGCCGCAGGCGTAAAGGTGGCCGTCGGCAAGGAAGGCGGTGTTGTGCACGCCACCGGTGATGGCCGTTACCTTGGCCGTGGCGTGTGCATGGAGTTGAACATGATGGTGGTGGAATTGTTGCGTCATTTGGGCGTGCCCGCCGTGGTGGCCACCGGGTGGACATTTCACGAGTTGAATGTCACCGACCCAAGCCACCTGTTCGCGGTGGCTCTGTTGTCCATGGATGGCAAGGTCTATCCCATGCCGTTGGAGGCCGCTACCGGCGAGGGAGGCAGGAATCTGGCTCCCCCGAATTCCTCGATGGGTGGCCGGAATGTGATTGAGCGGACCGCGCCCAAGGTTCCGAAGATCGCTGGCGCTTGGTCCGTTAATACTTTAAAAAATGCGCCATCGAGTGTGGATCTCGGGGATGCCTCCAAGTTTTCAGCGGAGATGAGTTCCAATGTATCCA
>JAYQQG010000137.1:0-8911 GCA_038145765.1 Verrucomicrobiales bacterium | reverse complement strand
TGGCGGAAAGTTTGAGTTTTTTACAGGCCACGATGGTGAGCGAGCCGACAATGATCATGGCGGTGACGTTATTCAGAAAGGCGCTGAACACGACGGTGAGCCCCGAAAAACAAATTAACAGCTTGAACGGGTCCCCTTGGGAAACCTTGAGGATTTTTACACTGATCCAGGCGAACAGGCCGCTGCGGGAGATGAGTTCCACGAAGATGGTGGACCCGATAATGATGCCGATCGTGCCCCAGTCGACCATCTTGATATAGGTCGGCAGATAATGTCCCCCGTGGGTTTCTCCTCCCTTGATGATGCCCGCGCCCGTGGCCAGCAACAGGGCAATGCCCGCGCCCAGCAGGACGAGAATAGCTTTGTTGATCTTCTCCAGCGCCAGCATGCCGAGGGTGACGGCGAGCAGGATGCCGAAGACGTATTTTTGCTCCGTATCGTTGTGCAACAGAAACGCGCACAGGCCCGTGACCAAACCCGCCACGATGGTGACATGGAGCGGGTTGTGAAGCTTTTTGGCGGGTGCAGATTCGGTGGCTTCGCTCATGGGATTTCCTTACACGATCAACAGGGGGGTGGTGCGTAATTCCACAGCGACGGAATAGGCGGTGGCGTTCATGGCGAGTTGATCCTCGTCGTGACCCTGCAGGACGACGAGATCGACTTGGTGGTCTTCGATGGCCCTGCGATATTCCTCCAGACGATGCCCGTGGGTGACATGTTTGATAACGGTCAGGTCAATTCCGGCTTCACGAAGGGCGGTTTCGCAACTGTCTATGTAGGAAGCGGGTTCGCAAAGAAGTTGTTCGCGGATGGTTTCACGGGCGACATCGGTATCGATCTCAGGGATCTTGCTGATCACATCCAGATAACGGTCAAATACGGTGTCATCCTCCACGTGCGTCAGGTGTAAGGTGCCGCCGATCGAGGTCAGGCTGGCGGCGTGATTGACCAGACAATCTTCACCCACCAGATGACTGTTGATGACCATGACACTATCGGTGTTTTTGAGCGTATGCTCGGGTAGCCCTTCACGGTCGGGGTGAGGCAGAATCGCGACGGGCGGGGCGCTTTCCTGAATCAACACATCCAGATGCTCTCCCAAGCTATACGGCCAGCGCCAAGCCTCACTATGTAAATGGCGGTAGGTGACGATGAAACCCGGCTTTCGGGACTCCACCAGATTGAGCAGTTCCTTGACCGTGGCAAATTCGCCGCCGTGGATGGAACACCATGTGCCGGTTACGCCGCCAAAAAAGGTTCGGGCATTGTCAGTAAATTTCTCCGCGGCCTCGGATCCCAGATCTGTGACCACGAGCGCATTTTCCAAAGCGGGCGGCTTGTGTTGAAATGCCGTTTGCGAAGCGGCATTGAAGACGCTGGCGAATTGATCCACCGTACTCATGAAGGGATTGAACCGAAGCCAAGCCCTGCTGGGCAAGGGAAAACGACTCCAAAATCCGGCCGGAATTATAATCGGCCGGCCGGTTCCTGCTGAGTGAGGCAGTGGAACGAGCCAAGCCCCCAAACCAAGTCGGTGGAATCAATCCCGATTACTTGACGCTCAGGAAAACAGTTCTGAAGTATTTCCTTCGCCAGTTCATCGTGGGGATGCCGGTAGGTGGGGAGGATTACGGACCGGTTGCCGATGTAAAAATTGGCATAACTTGCCGGCAACCGTTCGTTTTCGTGCAGCACCGGGCCGGGCATGGGGAGCTCGATCACTCGCAAGGGAGTGCCATCTTCTGCCTGCATGGACTGGAGACGCTCAAGGTTCGCTTGGAGTGGGGCGTGATTGGGGTCAGTTTGATCCGGTTCAACACAGGTAACCACGGTGTGTCGATCGACGAAACGGGTGATATCATCGATGTGGCCGTCGGTGTCATCCCCCACGATCCCTTCGCCGAGCCAGAGAATCTGTTGAACGCCAAGATACTCCATTAATTGACTTTCAATGGCGTCCTGATCCAGGGACGGGTTTCGATTGGGATTCAGTAGGCAACTTTTAGTGGTGAGCAAGGTGCCTGTGCCATTGGTCTCAATCGAGCCCCCTTCCAGCACCATGCCGGGGGTGAAACAAGGCAAACCGCGGGCCTGGGCAATTTGCCGGGGAATGGCGTTGTCGAGATCGTATGGCGGATATTTTTCTCCCCATGCGTTGTAATCCCAATCGATGATGGCGCGGTCTCGATCGTTCAGAACAAACACGGGGCCGTGATCCCGGCCCCATGGTTCGTAGGCGCGATGGTGATAAAACTCAACCTGATCGTTCAGCGCATCGTGAGCTTCCAGTACGGTGCGGACTTCCGCTTCCATGGCTTTATCCCAAACATTGATGAACACCCCCTCATCCGCCGCAAGCACGCGGACCATAGTGGCCAGAACAGGTGGAATGCGATCGTACAGGCCGGGAAAGCTGATCCCTTCGCGGCGAGGCCAAGTGATCCAGGTGCCGGCATGCGGTTCCCACTCAGCCGGCATACGGTAGCCGAGCTGGGTGGGCGTGCTCAGGGCAGATCCTCCTTCAACGCCGAAGTGAGCAGGACATACCATTGCTCATGCGTGAGCTGCAACTCAGCGGCTGCGGCCAGCTCACGAATGCGTTCGGGCTTGGTGCTGCCGACAATGGGGATGATGCCAGAGGGATGTCGCATCAACCACGCCAATGCGACGGCGGCCCGGCTCGTGCCCAGTTCGCGTGCCATGGCATCCAGCCGACGGCGAACCTTAGTGGGCTTATATTTTTCCTGTGATGGCAGTACTACGTTTTTGCCGTTGCCAAGAAACCCCCCAGCCAGCGGGCTCCAGGCCATCGGCGTGATGGTGCGTTCCTGACATTGATCCAGGGTGCCGTCCTCAAATGGCGTGAGTTGCAGGAGGCTTAGTTCAACCTGATTGACCAGCAACGGATCCTTCAGGGCACTTTGCAACAGGCTCACTTGTGAGGGGCGGAAATTGCTGACCCCAAAATGTTTCACCTTGCCGGCCTTCTTCAATTTGGTGAAGGCCTTGGCCACTTCGTCGGGGGCCATTAACCAATCGGGCCGGTGCAGTTGGTAAAGGTCTACGCAATCTACATCCATGCGTTGGAGTGATTTCTCGCAGGATTGAATGATGTATTCGGCCGTAAAATCGTACCGGTACGGTTCATTGCCTTCGGGAATGCGAATCCCGCACTTGGTGGCAATCACGGCGGATTTTTTCAGAGCCGGTGATTGCTTGAGGGCGAGGCCAAAGAGTTCCTCCGAGACGCCCTCGCAGTAAATATCCGCATGATCGAAGAGGGTGTAGCCCGCTTCATGGGCGGCGAGAATGGCCTTCAAGCCCGCTTCACGCGCCTTGGCCGTCACCTTGCGTGCTTCCCAAGTGCCGGCAATGCGCCAGCAACCAAAGGCGAGGCGCGAACCCTGCAGCGTGCTTTTTCCTATACGAACCTGTTTCATGTGTGGTGGGCGCGGAACGTTACGGTAAGGAGAAAAATGGGCAAAGCAAAATGCGCGTGAACAGGGCGCACTTGCCTTGCCTGCCGCAATGGGCACACTGCACGCGTGGACGGTGGACCGCGCAGGTTGAATGAGCGCATGGACTGGATTAAGGCGGTGGTCGCGGGCCTCGTCTGGGCCGGAGCCTTTGCCCCGTTGCAGTGCGAACCCTGCGCGTGGCTGGCCCCGGCCATGGTCTTGTGGGCGACCGCGGCGCAACCGCGACGTGCGTTCCGGTTGGGTTGGGTGGTCGGTGCGGCGCATTTCTTTTCCTCACTCAGCTGGGTACTGTACATTCCGGTATCCGGAAGCAACATTATTGGTTGGCTGGCCCTGAGTGGTTACTGCGCATTGTACCCGGCGGTATGGGCGGCATTTTGTTGGTGGCTCTTTCCGGGCAACCCGGACAACGCCGGTGCAGATGTTGCTGACCTGACGGTCCATCAGCGATTGGGTTGGGGCGCGAGTTGTGCCGTGGCATGGGTGGCAATGGAATGTTTGCGCGGCTGGGTGATTACCGGGTTTCCCTGGAATTATTTGGGCGGCTCCCAACTGGATTGGACGACACTGGCCATGATGGCGCAGTTTACCGGCGTTTTGGGAGTTACACTGGTGGTGGCGTGGGGGTCAGTCGGGGGCCTATTGATATTTTACCGATGGCGCGAGCAGGATCGATTTGAAGTCGAAATGCTCAAGGATTGGATTGGACCAGCCGCGTTGTTGCTGGTGGCACTGGGCTTAGGCCAATGGGCTTTGTGGCAGCCTTTGGCCGCCAAACACGACAGCTTGAAGATAGCGCTCGTGCAACCGGCCATCCCTCAAACCGTGCTGTGGAATGTGACAGATCCGGTCAGCCAAAAGAAACGCTTTGATCACATGATGGATCTTTCGGATCGCGCGGTGGAAAAGAAGCCGGACCTGCTCGTCTGGCCGGAGGCATCCCTGCCTCCCTTGTGGGTGTTGAACCCCACCCATGTCGTGGATCGGATGAATCGTTTGGAGAAAGAAATTGAAACGAACCAAATTTGGCGTGTGTGGGGTGCGGATACAGCGACCAATGGCGTGCCTTACAACAGCGCCGTACTGGTGCCGCCGGGGGATTCCTTTTTGCGCGGACTGGAAACCATGGCCTGGCCGAATTACGCCAAACGGCACTTGGTGATGTTTGGCGAGTACGTGCCGTTCGCCGAGCAGTTGCCGATTCTCAAGAAGCTGGCTCCGGTGGGGAATTTCGGCCGAGGCGGCGGGGATGTCGTGTTTGATATGGGGCAGGCCAAATCGTCGGTGATCATCTGCTTTGAGGATGTGGTGCCCAAGCTGGCTCGACGCGCGGCCACGAAGGATGTGGATTTTCTGTTGAACCTCACCAATGACGGCTGGTTCGGCAACAGTCACCAGCAATGGCAACACGCGCGGACGGCTGCCTGGCGGGCGATCGAAACCCGGCGGCCATTGGTGCGTTGTTGTAATAATGGAATCACCGGGTGGGTGGATGAATTCGGCCGGTTTCATGGAGTGACCGAACCAGTGCATTCCACAGGCATTCGTGTGGTGGATGTGCCGTTGCGTGTGGGGCCGCATGCCTTGACATTTTATCAGCGCACCGGCGATTGGATGAGCTGGGGCTGCGCGCTGGGCTGCGTCGGCTTCGGGATCCGGCGTTGGCGTGAAATGAAAAAGGACTCGGCATCGGCGGACGAAGCGGTTAAATGAGGCGCGTATGTTCGATGCGGTGCAAGCCCAGTTAACCGAAACCGAGTCTCGCTTGGAGAAGTTACGGAGGTTTCTTTGACGTCGCGCAAAGTGAAGCGCGTATCAAGGAGCTGGAAGAGCTGATGTCCGCCGATGATTTCTGGAACGACCGTGAGGCGGCCCAGAAATGTTCCGAGGAATCCGCCCGTCTACGCAAGCACGTAGAGACCTTTCAGCAAGCCCAGTCCCAACTGGCTGATTTGCTGGGAATGGTGGAACTGGGGATGGAGGAGGATGAGGAAACGCAGGCGCTCCTGCTGGAAGAAATCACTGCCGATACCGAACAGTTTCTGGCCTCGTTGGATGTCCTTGAACTGCAGGCCATGCTCAAGGAACCACAGGACAAGTGTAACTGTATCCTGACCATCAATGCCGGGGCTGGCGGGACGGAGAGCTGCGACTGGGCTGACATGCTGTTGCGCATGTACCAACGCTGGTGCGAGCGGCGGGGTTGGTCGGTCACGGTTCAGGATCTCACCCCCGGGGAAGTGGCGGGCATCAAGAGCGCCACGTTGACCATCGAGGGCGAGAACGCGTTCGGGTTCAGCAAGGCCGAGCGCGGGGTGCACCGGTTGGTGCGTATATCACCGTTTGATTCCAACAAACGCCGCCACACGAGTTTTGCCAGTGTGGATGTGGTTGCGGAATTGGAGGATGAGGGTGATATCGAGATCGATCCCAGTGAACTCCGGGTGGATACCTATCGCAGCGGCGGCAAGGGCGGGCAAAACGTGAACAAGGTCGAGACCGCCGTGCGCATCACGCACATCCCAACCGGCATCGTGGCGGCCAGTCAGACTCAGCGGAGTCAGCACCAGAATCGCGCTACGGCCATGAAATTGTTGCTGGCCAAGCTTTATGCCAAGCGTGAGGACGAAAAGAAATCCGAGATGGAACGGTTTTACAGTGACAAGGGGGCCATCGGGTGGGGGAACCAGATTCGCAGTTATGTGTTTCAACCCTACCAAATGGTGAAAGATCTCCGCACCGGAATCCAGAGCGGGAATGTACAGGAGGTGATGGATGGGGATTTGGACACTTTTGTGAACGGCTGGCTGCAGGCCGGCTGCCCAACCAAACGGATCGCTGGGGAGGAGGACGAATGAGTATCCTCGACAAGATCGTCGCCACCAAGCAACAGGAACTGGAAGCGTTGCCGGCCATGGAGGTGACGGAGGAGAGCCTGCGCCAGCAGGTGGAAGCCCGCGGTAGAGTGCGCGATTTTACGGCGGCTTTGGCGAACCCGCGAGCGGGTGATGTGGGCTTGATTGCCGAGGTGAAAAAGGCATCCCCCTCGGCCGGAATAATCCGGGCCGATTTCGATCCGGTGCGCATCGCGCAGGAATACGAGGCGGCCGGTGCGAGTTGTCTCTCGGTGTTGACCGATGAACAATATTTTCAGGGTTCACCGGAATATCTCCGGGACATTCGGCAGGCGGTGGAGGTGCCGTTGTTGCGCAAAGATTTCGTGATCGACGAACGCCAGATCGCCGAGGCGATCGAATGGGGGGCGGATGCCGTGTTGTTGATCGTGGCAATCCTCGATGACGAACGCCTGCAACGATTTCATGATCTGGCTTTGGGTGCCGGGTTAACGGCCTTGGTGGAGGTGCACGATGCGGGGGAGTTGACGCGGGCCAAAGCGCTGAACGCGCCATTGATCGGTGTCAATAATCGGGATCTGAAAACTTTTACCGTGGACCTGGCCACGACGGGTAAGTTGGCCGCTCAATTGGATTTGTCCCAAACCATGCTCATCGCTGAGAGCGGCATCCATACCCGGGCTGATGTGGAACAATTACAGGCCAGTGGCGCCCGTGCGATTCTGGTGGGCGAATCCTTGATGCGGCAGGATGATATCGGCGCCAAGGTGCGCGAACTGGGGGGGCAATTATGAGCGAGCCGTTGCGCGTGTTGATCATTGAAGATTCGGCGCTCGATGCAAAAGTGCTCGTGGGCCTGATTCAGGCGGGCGGTTACGATGTCACCAGCGAACGCGTGGAAACCGCTGACCAATACACAGGGGCCTTGGAGGACGGTACTTGGGATGTGATTCTGGCCGACTACAATTTGCCGGAGTTCAACGGGGCCGAAGGGTTGCGGTTGCTGCAGGAAAGCGGGAAGGACATTCCGTTCATCGTGATTAGTGGCGGGATTGGCGAGGATTTGGCCGTGCAGATCATGAAATCCGGCGCACATGATTATCTGATGAAAGGGAATCTTGCGCGTTTGGTGCCGGCTGTGGAACGCGAAGTGCGCGAGGCGCGTGACCGGACACGCCATCGCGAGGCCGAGGCAGCCCTCCACGCAGCCAATGAGCAGATGCGTATCGCCCATGAAATCCAGCAACGCCTGTTCCCGGAGGAGGCACCGCACCTGCCCGGGCTGGAGTTGGCCGGTTTAACCGAAAGCGCGGAACAAACCGGGGGGGATTATTATGATTTTATTCCCATGGCCAATGGCGACTATGGGTTGGTGGTGGGCGACGTGACCGGGCACGGCATTGGGCCGGCTTTGCTGATGGCGGAGACGCGCGCTTATCTGCGCATCCTCGCAGCGGAACTGGATAATGTGGGCGAGATTCTCACCCGCGCCAATCGCGTGCTTACCGAGGACACGGGGTCCGAACGGTTTGTGACCCTGCTGTTCGTGCGGTTAAGTCCGGCGAGTCTGACCCTCCGATACGCCAGTGCGGGCCATCCACCCGCCTTGTGGCTGGATGGGAGCGGACATTTGAAGGCCGAACTCAAACGCACCGGCATCCCGCTGGGCGTCAAGGCCGATACAGAATATACCGTCAGCGAGGATTTACCGTTGGCTTCGGGTGATCTTTTGGCGTTGATGACTGATGGGGTGGAGGAATCGACCTCCGAGGACGGGGTGATGTTTGGTAAGGAACGGATCGTCCAGACGCTGGGCAGTCATCAGGTGGAATCCGCTGCGGAGATTGTGGCCGGATTGCATGAGGCGGGCCGGTCCCACGAGGCGGCCGACCATCAGCCGGATGACTTTACCACCATCGTTTTGAAGGTGGATTAAAAGATTGTCATTCCCCCATCGGCCGCTAGGATGCGACCCCTTTCCGGACGGACCGTAGCGCAGCCTGGTTAGCGCGCCACACTGGGGGTGTGGAGGTCGGGAGTTCAAATCTCCCCGGTCCGACCATCTTTTAGATTACCTCTGTTTTAATTTGACGTGCGTTCGATTATCACGAAGATAGTAAGGTGATGACAAAGTACATCCTACCTTTGATATTAGCGGTAAGCCAACTGAAGGCTGCTAATCCTGCAGAAGCAAACACCATTGGAAGTGTTGCGCGGGAACGGTCCGATCTTACTACATTCCTTAAAATACTCGAAAAATCGGATTTAGCTTCAAGCCTCACTGAACAGGTCAGCCGCAGCTACACGGTATTCGCCCCAACAGATAAGGCCTTCAATAAATTGCCCGATGAGGCATTGCAGACATTGTTTAACCCTCGTAATGATGATCGCCTCGAGGAAGTTTTCAAATTTCACGTAAGGTACGGTTCACTTGCCCCGATTGATCTTGAAAATTACACGCTACTCGAAATGTTTAACGGTCAGCTAGTGAATATAAACTACACAAATAAACAAATAGGAGCGGCACGTTTAATCGGAGAAAGAATCGTTTGCTCTAACGGGGTCATATATCTC
>JAYQQG010000136.1:0-8981 GCA_038145765.1 Verrucomicrobiales bacterium | reverse complement strand
GGCCCACGGTTTGCGCGCAATGTCTGCCGGCGAGGCGCCGGCAGCACTTTCCACCCACTCATGGCCGCTTCAAGAGCGGGTTCCTTCGGAAATCTCCGGGCACCAGCGGCTTGCGCAACGGCACTTTTTTCGCGCCACGGTATGGGGGCCATTGGATGCGCTGGGCTTCGTAGCGGTCGAATTCCCATGCGGGCCAGGTTGGAGTGTCCTTTTGCACGCCGGTGTAGATTTGCTTTATTTGGGCGGCGAGCCGTTTGAAGTCCGCGGTGGCGAGGGTGGAGACATCGCGGGTTTCAGCGCGGTCGGCCTTTAAATTGTACAAAGCCATTTTACCGAGCGGGGCGGTCTTGATGGCGCGTTGGTCAGCAGGGATGGTGCTGGCGCGGTGCTGAATGGGCGGCGCGTCCATCGCGGCAACGAGTTTCCAATCACCATCGCGCAGGGCCACGTGATGCTCGCCGCGCGCGCCGTAAAAGTGCCAATAAAGCGGCTGGGTACGCTGGATTTTTTCGCCGCGCCACAGGCCGCGGATGTTGGTGCCGTCGAGGTGGCGGTCGGCGGGCGGCTTGAGGCCGGTGAAACTGCAGATTGTGGGCAGCAGATCCACGCCGCTGATAGGCGTGTGCTCGATCGTGCCCGGCTTGATCTTGCCCGGCCAGCGCATGAGGCCCGGCACGCGAATGCCACCCTCGTACACGCTGCCTTTTTTGTCGCGCAAACCATCGGTCTCGCCGTGCGGATGCAAGCCGGTCCGCGCGGGGCCGTTGTCACTGGTGAAAAACACGAAGGTGTTGTCGGCGAGCTTTTGTTTGTCCAGCTCGGCCATCAGGCGACCGAAGCTCGCGTCCATTTGCGCGACGTTGGCCCAATAGGCGGTGTAGCTGGGATCGTCGCTGGGGTAATCCTTGGCGAAGCGCGGATCGCTGGCGATGGGCTCGTGCGGTTCGTGGTAGCAGACGTAGAGGAAAAAGGGCTTGGACTTATCACGCCACGCGCGCAGCCAGTGGATGGCCTCGTCGGTGACAATGCCGGCGGCGTAGCCCTGCAGCGGGCCGACGGGTGTGCCATTGCGGACGAAGTTCCACGGGTTGCGATGATTGGGCAGCGCGTTGTTTTGCGTGGCAAACCAGTGATTGAAACCGTGATCATTGGGCTGCGGCTGGCCGGTCATGTTGAAGCGCCCGTTCATGTGCCACTTGCCCACGTGGGCGGTGTCGTAGCCGCCCTTTTGCAGAATGCTGGCGATGGTGATCTCGCTGTCCCGCACGTGCATCGGCGAAAACATCGGGATCCAGTTGTGCACGCCCACACGCGTCGGCGTGCGGCCGGTCATCAGCCCGGTGCGCGCGGGCGAGCAGTTCGGGTGCGCCGAATAACAATCGGTGAAACGCATGCCCTCCTTCGCGAAGCGGTCGAGGTGCGGTGTCTTGACGATCTTGTTGCCATAACAACCAATGTCGCCATAGCCGAGGTCGTCGGTGAGCACGACGACGATGTTGGGCGGCTGATACTCGGCCGCGACGCTGAAGACGAAGAGGAGGAAGGAGAACAATGTTTTCATGAGAGTGGTTCCGGCAAGGGTTGGCCCGGGCGGATGTCGATGTAATCGGGGTTATCAGCTTCACCGCGCACAAGGTACACCGGCACCCAATGCTCGGCGGTATTTACCTGCACGGTCCGTGCGTTGGCGTAACGCATCGTATAGGCTGCGCGGCGGTGGCGGCTGGTGTTGGCTTCGCTGCCGTGCAGCACAAAGGAATCGTGCAGCGACAAACTGCCGGCGGCCATCTCCAAACATACGGCGGCGGATTCCATCGCCGGCGTGACCTCGACGGTGAGCCCGAGCAAATCGTCCCCACCGGTGCTCACTTTGTCCAGTTCCGGATACCCCTCGTGGGTACACGGGATCACCTGCATACAGCCATTGGCGCGGTCGGTGTCGTCGATGGCCAGCCATACGGTCGTGACGTCCGCACCCTGAACGCTGTGCCAGTAAGTGTTGTCCTGATGCCACGCCACCGGCAGACCGTCGCCCGGGCGTTTGACGATGAGATGGGACATAATGAGAATGAGATCGGGTCCGAGCACGCTTTGCACTGCATCCAGCACGCGCGGATGCCGGCACAACTCCAGCCAAAACGGATGCTTCGGATGTGGCTCAGTGAGGTACTCGGGCCGGGCATCGACCTCCTGATGTTTGCCATCCTTGTAGACCACCTGTCGCTCAGGCAGGTTAGCCAACATCGCATCCAGTTCTATTCTCACTGCAGAGATTTCCTCTGCATTCAGCACACCCGTGTAAACACAATACCCTTCAGCATTGTAATTGGAAGGGGTGACATTCACTGGAGGATTCTAAGTTTTTTCCATGGAAAAGCCAATGGTTTGGCAAAGTACAATCACCGACATTCTCCGAAACATTGCCCAGAATCTGCACCAATTCACTGTTTAGTTTCGATTCCTAGCTCCTTAAGTTTCTTGGCCGCATTTGCACCATCCTCAGAAGGACTGACATCTTTATCAATTTTCAGAATTTTCCCATTTTTACCGATATAAAAGGTCCATCGTCGAGGCAAAGGCCAAATACCCGAAACCACACCATATTTCTTCGCTGTCTCCTTGCTCGGGTCGCTTAGAATAGGGTAATCAGCATCTAATGACTTGGCAAAATTTGTATTTCCTTTCTTTCCTTCAAGCGGGTCACAGCTTGCGGTAAAGTAAGCAACGTTAAACTTCCTCAATTCGTCGCCGTTCGCACGGAACGACTTGCATTGTTTCGTTCAACCTCCCGTAAACGCTTTTGGAAACCAAGCAATTACAACAGCCTGTTTCCCCTTAAAGTCTGAAAGCCTGTAAGTTTTCCCATCACTCCCGGCTAATACAAAATCAGGAGCTGGATCACCCACGTTCAAACCGGACGGCCCTCCACAACCTCCCACTAAAACTAAGCTCATGATTAGAATTTTGTTAAGCATCTTTAGAGTAAAACCTTAAGCAGTGCTGGCCATGTTACCCCACGGATGTCATTTTAAGCACTTTCAACAATGTGTCAAATGACGATTTGGTTTAAGAGTTCCAAGAAAATATTCTTTTGTTCGCATTTGTGGCAAATCCTGAACAGACTGTGCGCCTTGAAAGGTAAGCTTCTACAGCGATTGCGCATAGTTGGACTTTGCGAGGGCACATCCACTTTGCTCCTTTTTTTTATCGCGATGCCCTTGAAATATTTATTAGGGAAACCGTTGGCCGTTTCAGTCGTGGGCGCGATCCATGGAGGATTATTTCTATTATATTGTGCAGTACTATGGCATACAATGACCGTCAATAAACGCCCGATCAAATGGGCGGCAAAATATTTCATTGCGGCACTGGTTCCGTTTGGCCCGTTTGTGGTGGATGGCTCGCTCAAGCGCGAATTGGCGGAACTGCCCGACGACGATTAAGGTGGCCGACGCGCAGCCCAAATCTGCCGCCTCCGGTTTCTGGGGTGTGCGCACTCCGTTCGCCCCGAGCGCGTGTCCCTTCTTTTACGGCTGGATCATCGTCTTTGCCGCCACGCTCGGCACCATCGCCAGCATTCCCGGACAAACGATGGGCTTCACCGTTTTCACCGATGTGTTGATGGACAAGCTGGGCCTCACGCGCGTGGAATTGAGCCTCGCCTATTGCCTCGGCACGGTGGCCAGCGGGCTCACGCTGCCGTGGCTGGGGCGGGTGCTCGATCGCTGGGGCGAACGCAAGATGGCCGTGGCTTCCACAGTGGCCACGGGCCTGATTCTCTTTTACCTCGCCGCCAGCGCATCGATGAGCCACGGGTTGGGCCGCGTACTGCCGGCGGGCTTGGCGGCGTTTCTCGTGATCGGCTTCGGCTTTTATCTGGTGCGCGCGGCGGCGCAGGGCGTGCTCTCGATGACCTGCCGCAATGCCATCGGCAAATGGTTTGATCACCGACGCGGGTTGGCCATGGCGATCAGTAGCATTCTCGTGTCATTCAGTTTTTCGCTGTCCCCCAAATGGATTGAGTGGCTGAAAGAAAGCCACGGGTACGATGGCGCGTGGATGATCATGGGCGTCGGCACCATCGTGATCATGGCGCCGCTGGCGTGGCTGCTGTTTCGCGATTTGCCCGAGGAGGACGGTCTGCAAATGGACGGCGCCGCTGAGCCACCGAAGCACGACAATCCCGATATGCACATCGAGCGGGAGTTTACGCGCGAGGACGCGGTGCGCGATTATTCATTCTGGGTGTTCAATGCCGCGTTCGGTTTCTGGGCGTTGTTTGGCACGGCGTTCACTTTTCATGCCACGTCGCTCGGCGAGGAGTACGGCTTTACGCGTGAGCGCATCATCAACCTCTTCGTGCCGATCGCCGCCACCAGTGTGACGACCAACCTCCTGTTCGGTGCAATCAACGCCCGCTTGCGGCTCAAGTATCTGCTGATTGTGATGAACCTCGGCTGCATTGCCGCGGCGATTGGCATGCTGAATCTCAATCAACCCGGTGCCGTGGCGGCCTACGTGATCGGCAACGGCATTGCCAGCGGCGGTTTCGTGAGCCTCTCGGGTATTGTCTTCCCGCGCTTTTATGGACGCGAACATCTCGGTGCGATCGGCGGGCTGAACATGTCTGTGATGGTCATCGGCAGCGGCCTCGGCCCCCTGCTCTTCGGCGCGTGCCAGCATTTTGCGGACAGTTATCGATTGATCCTCATCGCCTGCGCCATTATCCCAGCCGTGCTGGCGCTGCTGAGTCTTTGGGCCGACAACCCGCAGCGGCATTTTGCAAAATGATATGCAGGGAAACATGTTTACGGACTCGCAGGCTCGTCCCTCCATTCAAGCGCCTAGTATTGGAGGGACGAGCCCGCGAGTCCGCGGTTTAAAAAAATGAGTACCTTCGCCATCGGCCAACGCTGGATCAGTGAGCCCGAGCCCGAGCTGGGGCTGGGCACGGTGATGGAGACCGGCGACGGCCGTGTGCAGGTGCTTTATCCCGCCACCGGTGAGGTGCGCGTGTACACGGAGGAAAACGCGCCGCTGCGCCGCGTGACCTTTCGCGTGGGCGAAACGATTGAGGATCACGAGGGCAACACACGCACGGTCGAGGCCATCGACGAATCCAATGGCATGCTGATTTATCGTGGTGCGGACTGGGAACTGCCCGAGGCGCAGCTCAACGACCGCCTTAGTGTGCACGGCCCAATGGATCGCCTGCGCGGCGGGCATGTGGATGACGACGCCGTGTTCAGCCTACGCCGGCGCGCGCTGGAGATGATGCATGGCTGGCGGCAATCGCCCGTGCGCGGCTTTGTCGGCGGCCGCATCGATCTCATTCCGCACCAGCTGTACATCGCCAAGGAGGTCGGCGACCGGCTCGCGCCGCGCGTGTTGTTGGCCGATGAAGTGGGTCTCGGCAAAACCATCGAGGCCGGGTTGATCCTGCACCGGCTGTTGGTTACCGGCCGCGTCGCCCGGACGCTGATCCTCGTGCCGGACTCGCTGGTGCATCAGTGGTTCGTGGAGCTGCTGCGCAAATTCAATTTGTGGGCGCACATCTTTGACGAAGAACGCTGCGCCGCCATCGAGAAAGGGTTGCCGGATGAAAACCCGTTTCTCGATGATCAACTCATCCTGTGCAGCATTGATTTCCTCGCCGCCCATCCCAAGCGCGCCGAGCAGGCGAAGGAAGCGGGCTGGGATTTGCTGGTGGTGGACGAGGCGCATCATCTCGAATGGAGCGAGACCGAGGCCAGTGACGAATATCAACTCGTCGAGTCCATCAGCCAACAGGCCGAGGGCCTGCTGCTGCTCACTGCCACGCCCGAGCAACTCGGCCCAGAGAGCCACTTCGCGCGTCTGCGCCTGTTGGATCCCGACCGCTATACAGACTACGCCGCCTATCAGACTGAGGCTGGCCATTATGCCGAGGTCGCCCCCATTGCCGGGGCGTTGCATGCCGGCGAGACATTGACCGATCCGCAACGTGACGCCCTCGCCGCGATGCCAGGCCTCGATGCCGCCCTGCCTCCAGCGGAATTGCTGCGGGCCCTGCTCGACCGGCACGGTCCTGGTCGTGTGATCTTTCGCAACACACGCGCGACGATGAGCGGTTTTCCCGGGCGAAAAGCCAACCTGGCACCGCTCGTGCCTGATCGCGAGGTCGCCGAGTGGATGGCGCACGCGCAAAACGAGTTTGCCGGTGACACCGGCGCCGGTGAGCCTATCGACAAGTTTAACCTCAATTACGATCCGCGCATCGCGTGGCTCGGCCGGTTGCTGCATGAGTTGGGCGAGGACAAGGTGCTGCTCATTTGCCGCAGCCGCGAGAAGGCGTTGGCCATTGAAAAGGCCGTCGGCCGTCAGGTGCCGGTAAAGACGGCGGTGTTTCACGAGGACCTCACGCTGGTGCAACGCGACCGCAACGCCGCGTGGTTTGCCGAGCCGGACGGCGCGCGGCTGCTCATCTGCTCTGAGATCGGCAGTGAAGGCCGCAACTTTCAATTCGTCCATCACCTCGTGTTGTTTGATCTGCCGCTCAATCCCGAGCTGCTCGAGCAACGCATCGGCCGGCTCGATCGCATTGGCCAAACGCAAACCATCCGCGTACACACGCCCTACTTTGAGGGCAGCCCGCAGGAGGTGCTCGCGCGCTGGTATCACGAGGGCCTGAATGCGTTCGAAAGCAATCTGCAGGGCGCCAACCAGTTGCTGCGACAGTTTGGCGATGCCGTGCTGGAGCTGGCCGCCGAGTATTCGGATCCGAAGCAACTCGAGAAACTCATTGCTGAGACCGCCACTGCTCACGAGGAAATCGCCGCTCAACTCGAGCAGGGCCGTGACCGGTTGTTGGAACTGAACTCCCACCGCCCCACCGAAGCCGCAGAGGTGGCCAGAGCCATCGCCGCCGCCGACGCGGATGCGGAGCTGGAGGCATTTTTGCTGCGCGTGTTCGATCATTTTGGTGTGGGGGTGGAGGATTTGGGCGAGCGCACCTATCTCCTGCGCGGGCACGGCGTGACGACCGATTCGTTCCCGGAAATCCCGAGTGAAGGTCTTGTTGGCACCTTCAATCGCCGGCACGCGCTCGGACGCGAGGACGTGAGCCTGCTCAGCAGCGATCACCCGATGGTCACCGGCGCGGTTGATCTGCTGCTCGGCAGTGAGCAAGGCAACTGCAGCTTTGGTGTATGGGCCGATGAAGCCGACAAAACGCTGCTGCTCGAGACGGTGTTTGTGCTGGAGACGCTCGCGCCTGCGCGTTTGCATGCGGACCGTTTCCTGCCACCCACGCCGCTGCGGGTGTTGGTGAATCATAAAAAGGAATCGCTCACCCTCGACCTGCCCGAGCTCGAAAAGGGTCTGCCGCACAAGCTGCTGGATAACCCGAAGATCGGTCGCGAGATCATTCCGGGAATGCTCGAGGCCGCCGAGGGATTTGCCGATGCGGAGGCCAAAGCCATCATCAGCACAGCCAGCGCGGCGATGACCGCGCAGTTGCAGGCCGAGCTGGACCGGCTCACCAGCCTGCGGGCGGTCAATGACCACGTGCGCCCTGAGGAAATCGAGCTCACCCAAACTCATCTCAACGAGCTGACCACTGCCCTCGCCCAGTCCCGCCTCCGCCTCGACGCCGTCCGCCTCATCTGGAAAGGCGACCCCGCGGCGATTCGGGGATGATCAGGCCGACAACGGGTTACGCCATTTCAAACCCGGGAAGCGGGCAAAGTCAGTGTCTGTAGTATGCAGTTCATATCCGCGCCCCACAGCAATCGCCGCCAAGTGGGCGTCGGTAGTGAGATTGCCTGCAGTGCCAATCCCTTCGAGAAAAACTTTAAGCAATTGAAAGTGACGCGCCGAGGGCTGAGCCACATGGAAGTGAGGCAGCGATTGCCACGATTCAAGCCGGCGCATCACTTCGTCCACTGGCCACGGGTTTTGAAGCAAACTGGCGTGTGTTGTAATGCGAATAAACCCCAACTGCACCACCCACGGCAAACCGACACCGATGTTTCCCGCCAATAACCCGTCCAACCAATCACGCGCTTTCGCGTGCACGGGCGAGTCGGTGTTGTGCGCATGAATTAGAAGATTGATGTCCGGCAGAATCATCGGGACTCGTTTTGCCGGGCCAACGCACTTTCCGCCTCCAGCTGATCCACGATTTGGTTCATCTTGTCCAAATCCAGCCCCGGCTTGAATCCGAACGCATGAGGCTCAGTTCGCGGTACGGCACCGGCAGACTTTGTTTCCGCCAACCCTTCTCGAATCACTTGATTCACTATCTGCTTAAACGGCACCCCCAGTTCTTCAGCTCTAGCCTTCAAATGAGCCGCTAAATCATCTTCCAAAGTCAATGTCGTTCGCATCTAGGCACTATAGCATCATTTTTTTTGATGTCAAAGCATCAACAAAAACTCCTCTGTTTTTCAATATTTCTTGGCCTCTTGGCTTCTTGGCGGTTCAATCCCCTCAACCATGTTGCTCCATCAAAAGCTCATTCATCCGGACATCAACGGCATCATCGGGGCCGCCGGGCATCATTCGAAAATTCTGATCGCCGACGGCAATTATCCGGCCTCATCCACGCTGGGGCCGAATGCCGAGTTGGTGTCGCTCAACCTTATGCCCGGCGTGGTGACCTGCAGCCAGGTACTGGAGGCACTGCTCAGTGCGGTACCGATTGAGGCGGCCAATACGATGGGGATTCCGGAGGACGATCCGTATGCGAAGTTTGGCCCGCCGCCGGTTTGGGCCGAGTACGAAAAGCTTATCGATGATGCGGGACTGGACATGAATTTTGAGCCGATTCCGAAGTGGGATTTTTATGAAGCCGTGCGAGGGCCCGACCTCGTGCTCACCATCCAGACCGCCGACCAAGCCCTTTGGGCAAACCTCCTCCTCACCATCGGCGTGCGCACGCCCGACCATTAGCTCCGGCTTCGGCTTGAAACCGGCCAATAATTGTGCAAGATTTCCATTGG
>JAYQQG010000135.1:0-9027 GCA_038145765.1 Verrucomicrobiales bacterium | reverse complement strand
GGTTGATCCGCCACCAATATCGCCCCTGCTGGTCGCGTTAAGCCGCCATAGGGGGGGTAAGTTCGGCTCGACATTTCAGTACGGGCTCCCAACATAGGGGTGAAAGGGAGGAGCCGTTAGGCGTTCATTTGTTTTGTCAAAACTCGATACATTGCGATCGGTGTTGCGGGGGTATGATTCGTGCCTAATTGCTTACTCCGGCGGGGTGGACTCAGTGTTGCTGGCCAAGGTGGCGCATGGGGAATTGGGGGAGCGCATGCTGGCGGTCATCGCCGATTCACCAAGTTTGCCGCGGAGGGAACTCCAGGAAGCCAAGGATTTGGCGGAAGAATTCGCGTTCCCCTTGGAGATTGTCAGCACGGCGGAATTTAATAACCCAGCGTATCAGGCGAATCCGGTCAACCGCTGTTATTTCTGCAAACACGAACTCTTTACGCATCTGCGAGCGCTGGCTCAGGCGCGCGGCTTTCAGGTATTGGCCTATGGCGAAAATGCGAGTGATGCCGGCGACTGGCGGCCCGGTGGACAGGCCGCCGGAGAATTCGCCGTGCGCGCACCATTGAGTGAGGCGGGCTTGAGCAAGGAAGAGGTCCGGGCATTTTCCCGCGAACTCGGATTGCCCACTGCCGACAAACCTGCGATGCCTTGCCTGAGTTCACGAATTCCTTACGGGGAAACTGTGACGCCGAGGAAGGTGAAGATGATCGAATTGGCCGAAAATACGCTGCGTGAACTGGGTTTTTCTGAGGTTCGCGTACGCCATCATGAAGCGGGCCCGCTGGCTCGAATCGAGGTGCTTCCGGCCGAGGTACCGCGTTTGCAAGCCGATGAAACGTTTGAGTCCATCCAGGCGTCTTTGAGTCAAATTGGGTACGCGGAAGTGGAAGTGGATGCGGCCGGTTACCGGTGCGGCAATCTTAACCCAGCGGAAGTCATGCCATAATGCCAGTTTTTGAATACACAGCGCGCGATGCCGGCGGCCAGCAATTAAGCGGAACCATCGAGGCGGCTGACCGCAACGGAGCCATGACGCAGATCTCGGCGAAGGGATTGTTTCCTGTCAGTATTACGGGCGGCGCCAGTGTGGTGGCTCCGGCTCAGCCGGTGTATTCGGAAGAAGCGCCACGCCGCCGTAGTCGGGCGAAGCCGAAGTTGATGGAGTTGGCTAATTACACACGGCAACTGGCCAACCTGCTCAAGGCCGGGATGCCGTTGACCTCGGCCTTAAGCAGCATGATCAGCCTTGAAGGCAGCGGGGTGCCGCCGGGGGTGAGTGAGCGGTTGTTACATGATGTGCGCGAAGGACGGAACCTTTCAGCCGCCTTGGCGTCGCATCCGGATATCTTCCCGGACATGTATGTAAACATGATCAAAGCCGGTGAAAGCGGCGGTTCGCTAGTGGAAGTGTTGTTGCGGTTGGCGGACCACTATGAGCGGTTTGCTGAGGTGCGCCAAAAGGTAACCTCGGCACTGGTCTATCCGGCCTTTGTCATGGGGTTGGGCTTTGTGCTGATTTTTGTTTTCATGAGCTATATCCTGCCCAAATTCATGAGAATCTTTGAGGGCATGAAAGTGTCGCTGCCGTTATCCACCCAGATTTTGCAGGGAATGAGCAACTTTTTCGCCACTTGGTGGTGGGCCGTTCTGGTTGGGGGAATGGTGGTTCTTGGGGTGATCAAGGCCTACTTTAGTACAGCTGTCGGCCGGGAACGCTTGCACGCATGGTTGCTGGAGGCGCCCTTGGTAAAGAAAATTGTGCGGCCCACGATGTTCGGGCAATTTGCGCGGACCTTGGGAGCATTGTTGCGCAATGGAGTTCCGGTGCTGTCGGCGTTGAAAATCACTGAGAGCGTGGTGCAAAATGTGGTGTTGCAGGAAGCGATTGCCCGGACGCGTGAGGGCGTGACCGATGGTAAAACACTGGCGCAACCCTTGGCCCGCAGCGGGGTGTTCCCCAAATTGATGGTGGACTTGATTCACATCGGCGAACAAACCGGTGATGTGCCGGCGGCCTTGGAGAATCTGGCGGAAACCTATGATAACGAACTCACAACAAATTTGCGGGTGGTCACCACCTTGATTGAGCCGATCCTGATCGTCTGCATTGCGGGAGCGGTCGGCTTCATGCTGGTGGGCGTATTGCAGGCGATGTTCAAAATTACCTCCACCATCGGCCGATGAAACGCGCGTTTACATTGGTGGAACTGATGGTGGTGGTGGCGGTTTTGGGTGTTATTTTAGGCATCAGTATCCCGGCTTTTCGGGCGTTATTGAAAAAGGCTCCGTTGGAACAGGCGATTCATGATGTGGAAGGCATGTGCCATCAGGCGCGAAGCGACGCGATCATCAATAAACGCATGATGGTGCTCGTTTTGAACGATGCCGAAGATACGTTGACCCTGCAAAGCGCGGCCCGTACCGTGATGGGAGTGGATGCCGAGACTGGGTTGGAGGCGAATGTGGTGGAACAGGGTGAATCCTTGGAATACGTGAAGTTGGGGGCGGACCTGCAAATTATCGAGCCGGTCGATGAGGAATTCGTGGGCCGACTGGAAATCAGGTTTTATCCCAATGGAACGGCTGAACCGGTGGATTTGAGGGTGACCGATGGAGACGGATCCTACATTCTCAGTCTGGACCCGGTCATCGGTCAACCGACCGTGGTAAACGAAGAGAACCGATGACGACGGACCGCCGACAACACTGGCGTGCCTTTACCTTGGTGGAAGTGCTGATTGCCGTGGCCATCTTTGTGATCGCCATTTTTTCCATTCTGCATTTGGTCAACCAAGGCTTAAGTTTGGTACGCACAATGCAACAACAACGGCCGGATCTCGGCGCTTTGGCGGCAAAAACTTTGGTGGAATTGCCTGAACCGGACGGCACGCTGGCGACCGGTTTACAGGAACCGCTGGATGAAGATTTTGGCGGAAACGGCGGAGGCGAATTTGCGCTCTATCCCAATGCGCGCTGGCAACGGGATATCGTGAGTCTTGATGCCACGAACGGGCTGTATCAGGCAACGATTCGGGTGGAGGAACAGGTTAAGGGTGGAGAACCTATTGAATATCAGCTACGTTATCTTATGTTTCGGCCCGACTTGGCTGAGCTGGAACAGGGGGGAGCCCAGGGACTAGGAAGCGGAGCCGGAGGAAGATAATGAAACGACGACAATTAGCCTTTACCTTGGTGGAAACGATTGTGGCGGTGGCGATCCTTTCGATCGTGCTCACCATGGTTTACAGTGTGTTTTATTCCGTGGCTCGCTCCACGGTGGCCGGGGCGGTGGCCGCGGAGGAGGTGCAGCGCCAACGGATCGCGCTCAAAACCATCGAAGACGCCTTGAGCGGGCTGGTGTACTACGAAGGAAACAAGGAAGAATATTCTTTCCTGGCGGACACTGAAATCTTCGAATACCCGAGTATCAGTTTTGTCTCCCGAGTGCCGCCGGATTTCTTGGGAAACAATGAATTCGGTTCACAACGATTACGGCGCATCACCTTTCAAGTGGAGGATGACGAGGATTTTGGGAAATCCTTGGTGATGTATCAGTCCACCCTCATGCAGCCGGAAGGCACCGAAGACATGGTAGACCCCAATCGCTGGGTCTTGGGGCCGAATCTGGACACTTGTTTTTTTCTTTTTTGGAGCACCATCAACAACGAATGGGTCAATGAATGGACCGAAACCAACTCTGTGCCCACACGCGTGAAATTTGAATTAGCCCTCAAAGGATCCGATGGAGAAGCGGCCAACATCGAAGACATTCAAAAACGGGAGATCGTGGTGTTTTCCCAAAGCATTACTCAATCCATGCAAAACCCGCCATTACCGGCAGCAAAAGGGGGCGGGGCACGCGGAGGCAAAGGAAATGGTGGCCGGCCCACATCGGGCGGGAGACCCAAGCCCACGCCCGAACAAATCGCCGAATGGCGCAAGCGCCAAGCCTCCCGCAGTGGCCGCGATGGGAATGATGGCCGCAGCCGCTACTCTGACGCACAGCGCGATGCCTACAAGCGCCGGATGGCTGATTACGCCCGGCGCCAGGCCCAAGCCAACGGAGGGGCAACTTCAACGCCCAACACGACGGTCGATATCACCAACGGACAGATTAACAACCCGCTGCTCAATGACGGAGCCAGTAGCAATAGCAATAGCCAAAACAGCGGCGGCATTGGAGTGGGGATCCCCGGCATGACCACGCTGAATGATGCCTTAATAGATTACGAATCCCTCAACGGCCGGCCGGCAAGCAGCCTGCAGGAACTGGTGGATGACGGATTTTTGACATCCATTCCAAACCCGCCTTCCGGCACAGCTTGGGTGCTCAATGAGGACGGGACAGTGGGCTACCAGCGTCTTTAACCTTACGCATTCATGGACATTCCTGTTCAGAAATCCACGCGCCCAATCGGCAAAAGCCGGGGAGTGGCGTTACTCGTGGTTCTGGGGTTTGTGATCGTATTGTCCGTGTTGGCGGCGGCGTTCTCCACCAGTATGCAGGTGGAAGCTGTATTAACACGCAATGCGGATGCGGCATCGGACGTGGATTGGTTATGTCGATCCGGTGTGGAATACGCCAAATACGTCTTGAGCCAGCAGATGGCCGACACCCAGGTGCCATACGATTCGCTGAACCAAAAATGGGCCGGAGGACCGGGCGTGACCAACGGGATGAATCTCTTTCTGGATACACTAAATTTAACCAACAGCGCATGGGCTCCCGGTACTGTGATCGGACTCCTGTATCCAAATCCTACGCCGGAAGAAGAAGAGGAAATTAGCTCTTGGCGTTGCTCGGTCAAGATCGTCGATTTGGAACGGAAATTTAATATCAACCGGGCCGCCGCCGGATCCATGGGCCGATATCCTTTAGAACAGGCCTTTGGCATGATGGGCGTGGATGTCTCGCTGATCCCTTATCTGACCGATGCCATTATCGATTGGTATGACCCCAATGATAATGTATCGGTAAATGGTGCCGAAAGCGAGTACTATGAACCGCTCGGTTACGTGGCGAAAAACGGCATGATCGATGACCTCCGCGAGTTGCTGCTCATCAAGGATATCACCCCGGAAATGTACTGGGGAACGGCCGAAAACTCACTGGCAGCCGGCACAGATCCCACGCCGTTGGACGAGGGTGAAGAATCGCTAAACTACCAATATGCGTTGGTCGATTTATTTACGCCCCTGTCTGTCGGTTACGTGAATATCAACACCGCCTCGGCGGAGGTGTTGCAGTTGATCCCCTTGCCGGGGGATGCCGCCGTGACGGCGCAGGCCATCGTGAACATGCGCTTGGGGCTGGATGGGGTTGAGGGAACTGAAGATGACGATCCGTTTGATAATGTTAGCCAATTGCAGCAGGTGCCCGGAATTACGCCCGAGGCAGCCAGGAGCGCGGCGCGGTTTCTGTCTGTCCGCAGCTCCACCTTTGAGGTGCGTGTCACGGCAGAGGTCCGCAAACAACAGCGCACATTGGTGGCCGTACTGCAACGGAAGGACCCCAAAGACATCAAAATCCTTTATACCTATTGGGAGTAGTTGGGCGGTTGAAACGGCGCACAGTTTTCATCACAGGCACAAACACGGGTGCCGGAAAGACCGTCCTCACGGCATTACTTCTGCATCACCTTCGTCAGGCAGGGAGCAGCGCATTGGCGATGAAGCCGGTGTGCACGGGGCCAAGGGATGATGTACGATTGTTGCAGTCGCTTCAGCGGGGCTGTTTGAACATGAATGAAATGAACCCATTTCATTACGCGATCCCAGCAGCCCCGATCGTGGCCGCTCGCAACAGCCGAAAAAAAGTGAAGGTGCAATCCCTGTTGCGTTTGGTTTCTCGAATGGAAAAACAATGTGATCAATTGCTGGTCGAAGGAGCGGGCGGCATCTTAGTGCCACTGAACAAACACAGAGAAACATGGGCCGATTTCTTGAGGGCGGCAAAAATGCCCGTATTAGTGTCAGCAAAAAACGAACTGGGCGTTTTGAATCACACACTTTTGACCGTCCAATATTTACAACAAATTGGGGTTCAAGTACTTGGGCTTTGTTTGCAGAGTGCGATAAACAGTGCTATGTTGGATGCGTCGCAGCGCACCAATTTAACCGTTTTGCGGGATTGCTTGGGTGAAACGCCGGTTTTTGAGATTCCTTTTTTGGGTAAGAACGCTGGGAAAACCGAGTTAATTGAGCGAGGGCAAAAAAAAGTTAAAAAAACCCTTGCAGAGATTTTAGACTTAGTGTGAACTGCGCGCCGCTTTGAGCGCAACGAACCTTTCGGGGTTCCTCTTGAAAAGCTAATAACCCTTTCCAAATGAGGGAAGTGGTTGTTCGCTTTTTTCGTCTCTCAGTGCGAAATGAATGTTTCGGCAACATGCCGAGTGTTCTTTGAAAATTGAATTGTGTAACAGCAGAAACCCTCAAGCTCTATTCGTGTTAGAGGAATGGAGTTTGAGTTTTAACTCATTGAAAGAACAATAGTAACTAGCGTTTAATCAGTGATCAAAAATCTAACGTTTTTTAAACGGAGAGTTTGATTCTGGCTCAGAACGAACGCTGGCGGCGTGGATAAGACATGCAAGTCGAGCGATGAACGGACGATAGCAATATCAGATGGGATTAGCGGCGAACGGGTGAGTAACACGTAGGAATCTGCCCCAAAGTCTGGAATAGTCTGGCGAAAGTCAGGGTAATACCGGATGTGATCTAAGGATTAAAGGCTTCGGTCGCTTTGGGATGAGCCTGCGTTCCATCAGCTTGTTGGTAGGGTAAAAGCCTACCAAGGCGAAGACGGATAGCTGGTCTGAGAGGACGGTCAGCCACAATGGAACTGAGACACGGTCCATACACCTACGGGTGGCAGCAGTCGAGAATCATTCACAATGGGCGAAAGCCTGATGGTGCGACGCCGCGTGGGGGATGAAGGCCCTAGGGTCGTAAACCCCTGTCGGTCGTGAGTAAGGCCATACTTACGTATGTGCTTGATATTAGCGACAAAGGAAGGGACGGCTAACTCCGTGCCAGCAGCCGCGGTAATACGGAGGTCCCAAGCGTTGTTCGGATTCACTGGGCGTAAAGCGTGCGTAGGCGGAAAAGAAAGTTTGGCGTGAAAGCCCCGGGCCCAACCCGGAAATTGCGCTGAAAACTTCTTTTCTAGAGGTGTGTAGGGGAGACTGGAATTCCTGGTGTAGCAGTGAAATGCGTAGATATCAGGAGGAACACCGGTGGCGAAGGCGAGTCTCTGGGCATATCCTGACGCTGAGGCACGAAGGCTAGGGGAGCGAAAAGGATTAGATACCCTTGTAGTCCTAGCAGTAAACGGTGTGCACTTGCTGTAGGCGGATTCGACCCCGTCTGTGGCGAAGCTAACGCGTTAAGTGCACCGCCTGGGGAGTACGGCCGCAAGGTTAAAACTCAAAGAAATTGACGGGGGCCTGCACAAGCGGTGGAGCATGTGGCTTAATTCGATGCAACGCGAAGAACCTTACCTGGGCTTGACATGTTAGTCGTAGTCTCCTGAAAGGGAGACGTCAGTTCGGCTGGACTATCACAGGTGCTGCATGGCTGTCGTCAGCTCGTGTCGTGAGATGTTGGGTTAAGTCCCGCAACGAGCGCAACCCCTATGTCCTGTTGCCACGGAGAACTCGTTTCTCCAGCACTCTGGACAGACTGCCCCATTTCAATGGGGAGGAAGGTGGGGATGACGTCAAGTCAGTATGGCCCTTACGCCCAGGGCTGCACACGTGCTACAATGCCCGGTACAATGGGAAGCGAAATCGCGAGATGAAGCAAATCCCTAAAGCCGGGCCCAGTTCGGATTGGAGTCTGCAACTCGACTCCATGAAGTCGGAATCGCTAGTAACGGCGTATCAGCTACGACGCCGTGAATACGTTCCCAGGCCTTGTACACACCGCCCGTCACATCATGAAAGCCGGGGGCACCCGAAGCCTGCGATTACGTGGTCGAAGGTGAACTTGGTGATTGGGATGAAGTCGTAACAAGGTAGCCGTAGGGGAACCTGCGGCTGGATCACCTCCTTTCTAGGGAGAACTGGTTCCAGCTGAATTCGGTAAAACGATA
This sequence comes from Verrucomicrobiales bacterium, assembly GCA_038145765.1. Taxonomy (GTDB): domain Bacteria; phylum Verrucomicrobiota; class Verrucomicrobiia; order Limisphaerales; family UBA1100; genus UBA1100. The sequence goes on along the minus strand of JAYQQG010000135.1, from coordinate 938 downwards.
TCAGTGTGGACTCCGGTACGGTCGAACACTTCAGCCTGCTGAAGTGCATGGTGGATGCTGTTACACAATTCAGTTTTTAAAGAGCGAATAATCGTTCTTTGACAGGATCGGATGAAGTGGAACGAGCAATGGCTCGAGACTTTTGGGGCTGTAGCTCAGCTGGTAGAGCGCCTGCTTTGCAAGCAGGATGTCAGGAGTTCGAGTCTCCTCAGCTCCACCATTTTAAGGGCTTGTAGCTCAGCTGGTTAGAGCACGCGCTTGATAAGCGCGGGGTCACAGGTTCGAGTCCTGTCAGGCCCACCATCCGGAACTGTAACGACTTTTGGCGCGGTTTATCGATTGATGCGATTGCGCCATGGTTCTTTGAAATCCTTGCATGGATAAGTGATAATTATCATGCAACTTTGTCGGCGCCAATAAGTACAGTTTATTGGTGATACATTAATATTTGATAAGCTACTAAGGGCACGAGGTGAATGCCTTGGTGCTAGGAGGCGATGAAGGACGTGGTTACCTGCGATAAGCCTTGGGAAGACGGAAGCAGTCATTATACCCAAGGATCTCCGAATGGGGAAACCCAGCTGGGCCTTAAACCCAGTTACTTCCGGTTGAATTCATAGGCCGGATAGAGCGATACCCGCTGAAGTGAAACATCTCAGTAAGCGGAGGAAAAGAAAGCGAATGCGATTCCGTCAGTAGTGGCGAGCGAACGCGGAACAGACCAAACCGGATCAGCTTGCTGATCCGGGGTTCGGATGCCTCAATATATACGGGAAATCCAATCCAAAAATAAAAACACGTTGGAAAGCGTGGCCAAAGAAGGTGATAGCCCTGTATACGAAGGAACGGTGATCTTAGAGGCTCCAGAGTAGCACGGGATAAGTGGAACCCTGTGTGAACACGCGCCAACCATGGCGTAAGTCTAAATACTACCTAGC
>JAYQQG010000134.1:0-9034 GCA_038145765.1 Verrucomicrobiales bacterium | reverse complement strand
CCCCCCCCCCCCCCCCCCCCCTTAGCCTTCCCCTCCAGCCCTCCCCCCCCTGGACACGCCTCAGAATCCAGACATAGCGCCCATGCCCATGCCACCCATTCCAGACATACCGCCCATGCCCATGCCTCCCATTCCGGACATACCGCCGAGGCCTGGGGTCATGCCGCCCATCATTCCGCCGGTCATGCCCATGGTGCCTTGGAGTCCATTCACGGCACCCATACCGATGCCGCCGGCTTGAGAGCCCATGCCTTGGAGACCGCCCATGATGCCCATAGAAGTGCCGAGACCGCCCATGGTAAATTGGGCAAAGAGGGCCGGGGTAACGGTACTCAGGGCCAAGAGGATGATGTATGTAAAGGGACGCATGGGCGGCGTTTTCTTTAGGTATTGGACGGTAGATGGGCTTAAATAGCTACTATATTTTGTGCAATGGCATCGTTCAGGGCCAAATGTTACGTAAGCGTACTATCATGTGGGTTTCTGTCAACCTCTTTGGGTGTCTTTTTTGGGGAAGTTATTCGAGGCCCTGTTCTTCGCCGCGTGCGGTTTTGACGGCTTCGTTGTAGGCTTGAATGACGTTGGCTTCATGGATGATCCCGGTAAGTTGCATGGATTGGGTATCTTTGACGACCGGAAGGCTGATGCCGACGAATTCTTCGATGATTTCGAATCCTTGGTTGAGGTCGGTATCCTCTCTAAGAACGTGCTCGGGTAGGCTGGCCAAATCGGCTGCGCTTTGAGGTCGACCGGTTTTCAAGGCGTCCCAGGCATTGGCGAGGGTGATGCAGCCGAGGAGTTTGTCCTGAGCATCGGTGACGTAGACATCGGCCTCGGGGTGATTGCGTAGGGTTTGCTCGATGGTGGCGAGGTCGGCCTCGGGTTCAAGGGTGACATATTCGGTTTCCATCACCTCACGAATTTTGCGCCGTTGGAGAATGAGAACTTCGCGCCCGGCGTTAATATCGAACCCGGCGGCCTGTACCTGAAACAGGAAGAAGGAGCGTGCAAAATATTTGTTGGTGACAAGGTTGCTTATGACGACTGCGACCATTACTGCGGTGGCCACGGAGTAGTTTTGGTTCAGTTCGAAGACGATCAGAATGGTGGCGATGGGCGCGCCGACAACCGAGCTGATACAGGCGCCCATCCCGGCAAGGGCAAAGATTTGGTAGTAACTGGCATCATAAGCCATCGCTAGTGCGGCGCCAACCATGGCCCCAATGCACAGGGCGGGCCCGAATACTCCGCCGTGCATGCCGCTGCCGAGGCACAGGGCGGTGGCGGCGATTTTGAATACAATCAAGAAACACAATAATTGCAACACGTAATCAGCGCCTTGATCTTGGATGACCTGCGTGGTGGTTTCCTCCACTAACCCGAGGAGGTTGGGTAACCAAATCGCAACGATGGCAATGGCGAAGCCGGCGATGGCGGGTCGGCTCCAAATGGGCAGGTTGGTCTTATCGGCCGCCTTCTTGACGGCGATCAGGCTGCGCATGTAGATGATGGCGAAGAGGCCGGCAATTAATCCGACGAAGGCAAAGAGCGGATACTGGCCGAGGGTCAGTTCGGCCGGGGCGGTGAGGTTTTGGAAGCCATCAAAGAAGCGCCCGTGATGAATGGCCACGGCATTGCCGGCCACCGCAGCGATCGTGATGGGGGCAAAGGCGCGGAGCGAATAATGGCCGATGATGGCTTCGTGGGCAAAAATGACAGCGGCGATCGGCGTGTTAAAAGAGGTGGCGATGGCACTGGCGACGCCACAGCCGAGGAAGGTGACCGTGTTGGTGCGGCCGAGATTAAACGCCTGACCGAAACCGGAGCCGAGGGTGGCACCCAGATGCACTGCGGGGCCATAACGACCGACCGAGGCCCCCAGGCCAATGGAGCTGGCGCAGATAAGCGCGGTGGAGATGCCTTCGCGGATGGGCATAATGCCGTCGTTGTTGATGCGGGCAATAATGGCATCGGCCGGACCATGCCCGCGTGGAAGTTTGAGCACGACATAGAGCAGGCCAATGAACAGGCCGCCACCGGTCAGCGCAGCGAAAATATGCCATTTAGGAACGTCGGTGAAGGAGCCCTGCTTGTACCGGAAGAGCAGGGGGGCGGTTTGGTCGGTTGACGGGAGCAGATGGGCGAATTGACCTTGGGAATCAGGCGAAGGCGCGAGGTCGTAGTTCCGGAACTGAAGTTTTAATGGGGTGGCCTGGGAATCGAACCGGATGGTCACCTCATTATTGGCAAATACCCAATCGGTGCGTTGGGCGGGCAGTCGGATGCCGTCTCGGATGGTGACGATGTTGCAGGTGCCGTTGGTGGGCCAATGGGTCTGTTTTAGGCCGTCGAGGTTGTGGGAGTGATTGCCGCGGAAATCAAACTGCAGGCTATTGCGGGCATCGAACTTATGGGTGTATCGCCCGCTGGGCGTGTCGCTGTGATCGAAGTACACCCAGTTGACCACGTGCTCGAAGGTTTTCATAAACCCGAGTGTGGCGTAAGAAACGCCGGCCCCGGTCATCAACGAGAGGACGAGCAGAAGCAGCAGGTTGGTGCCGGCCTGATAAGGCGGTTTCTGCCGCCGATCCAAGAGATTTTGAAGCGCGTCCAGCATGCGGGGCTGCAGCCGGAAAGCTTATATAAAAAACAGGCTGAAAAAGCAACGCTGCGGTGCGTCAGGCTCCGGCGGCACCAAGTACAAGATCAAACTGGCCGGCAAGATATTCGCCGTGTTCGCATTTGGTTTTCTTCAGATCAATGATCAGAGGTGATTTGCTGGCCCAAGGATCCTTGGCGATGTGGGGGTCGCCCTTGAAATAGCACTGAGTGATCACCCGTTTGTGGCCGGCGGCCTGCACCATATAATGAATGTGCGAGGGCCGGGTGGAGTTGCCCACGCCATACGCGGCCGGTTTGATGGTCTCGTATTCGTAATTGCCGTACTCATCGGTCAGTAAGCGAATGCGGTTTTTGAAATGGGCGCGGGCGGGCTGCTTGCGGCCGGTGAATCCTCGGGCATCCGGCAGTACCGGGCGGTTGTCGGTGGAGGGATGGTTTTGGAAATCGTATTCCCCCTTGTGATCGGCCTGCCAGACATCGAGGACGGCATTGGGGATTGGCCGTTTAGAGGCATGGCTCCAGATCCGGCCGCGTATCACCAGTAGATCTCCCGGCGCGCGGGGAGGCGTGACCTTGCCGCGAAACGGTGCCCCACTGGCCCAGAACGGTCCGAGAATATCCGGATGCGTCGGCTGAAATTTCCCTTCAGGCTGAATGGCCTGTCCGGTGGCCTGCAGGTAATTCACATAGCCATGGGAATCTTCCGTCGCTGGGGTAATCGGCGCATCGGCGCGCAGGGTCAGAGAACTGCCGGCTGCAGCCAAGCCGCCCAAGGTCAGGAATTGCCGGCGGGATGAGGATTGGGAATTCATGGTGAATTAGTCGTGAACGGCCGGCGAATAGTTACGAACAACCGGCCGTTGTGATGCGTTCTTGGCCGAATATACTGCACCCATGTCCAAGCTTCAAATTGTTTTGGCCGTGGCTGTAGTGGCCGTTTTGTTAAATGGCTGTGCGTCCACTAGCTCGGATGGATCTGCCTCCGAATCGCTGCGGGGCGGCGAGTCCCCCGTGCGCGATTTGGTGATCCCGCCGTTGCCGGGCCTCGGTGCCACGCCGATTGTCACGCGCAATTCCGGCTGAACAAGCTGTTAAGTCAGCTTTACAGCGCTTTGCGCGGCGCAATTATTTCGCTAGGCTCCCCCCATGCACTGGGTGTTGCTGGCCATTTTGCTTGTCGTTCCCTCGGTGCTGATTTACCTGCTGGTCATACGATCGGCGGACCGCTATGCACCGGCACCGTGGTGGCTTTTATTTTTATGCCTCATGTGGGGTTCGGTGGGAGCGGTGGTGCCGTCGGTAGCCGGAGGAATGCTGGGGCAAGAGGCGTTGGACCGGGCATTTCGGGCGGATCAATCGAAGCGGGGGGCTGAGCTGTCGGAAAACATGACCGCCACCGTGGTGGCTCCCTTGGTGGAAGAGCCGGCCAAGGCGATCGGGCTGCTGATCATCTATGCCTTTGCCCGCCGGCGGGTGCATGAGACGCATGGTCCTTTGTCGGGCGTGGTATTGGGGGGCACGATCGGCTTGGGCTTCACATTGACCGAAGACATACTCTACATCGTGGGAGCCGCGGAAGAGGCCGGAGGGGCTGGCTTTGCCGGAGTCTTTTTTTTGCGAACCGTGATGCTCGGCTTGGGGCATGCAACCTTTACCGCATTAACCGGGCTGGGCTTTGGTTTGTTCGCGACCATGACCTCCGGTTGGCGCTGGCTGATGCCTTGCTTGGGGTTGGGAGCGGCGATGATTGTGCATTCCGGACGAAACTTGTTCAGTTCCTTTTTGGCCTTGGAAGGATTTGGCTTGGTGATTGTGTTATTGCTGCATGCGCTGGTGATACTGGCTTTTTTTGGGATACTCATCAGCATGGCTTACCGGGACCGTCTTCGGGTGAAGGCCGGGTTAAGCGGGGTGGTCGGAGTGCTGATTACCCAGGCCGAATACGAGAGCACCATCAGCTCATGGATGCTGGTGCCGGGCTGGAATTTTTTGCAACTCACCGGTTTGCCGGGAGGCTATTCAGCCGCACGGGAAAAACAACTCAACTGCTTCCGGCTAGCCTTCATTCGCAACCGCGCCCGCCACGAGCAAATAGAACCCAATGCTCCGCCTATTCTGGACCCAGTGGAGGCCGAAGCCATCGAGGCCATTCAACAAGCCAACGCCCGCGGGGTGATGTTGGCGAGAGCCGATATGACAGCCGGGCCGGTGGTGATGGGTTGATTTTTTTAGGCGCGGATCGTTCACTGAGGCATGCAGAGTGATCGACGCCATTTTTTCGCCACCGGGGCACTTGCAGGTGCCGCGCTGTTATCCCCCCTACCGCTCAATGCCGCGCTGGCCGCGCCCCGCAACAAGCTCGCGTTGGCGACCTATTCCTATTGGCATTTTACGCGCAACAAATATCCCATCGAAAAGGTAATCGACCACGCCGCGGAATTGGGCGTGGAGGGGGTGGATGTGCTGCACATGCAGATGGTCAGTGAAAAGGTGGATTACCTGCGCAAGCTCAAGCGGCACGCGTTTTTGAATGGCGTGGGCTTGGTGGGATTGTCCATCCATCAGGGTTTTGTGAAGCCCAAGGCGGAGGATCGGCAGAAGAATATCGATCACACCATTCACTGCATGGAGCTGGCCCATGAACTGGGCATCCCGTGCATTCGCCTGAACACCGGCCGCTGGCGCACGAGCAAGTCGTTCGACGAACTGATGGCCAATCGCGGCATCGAGCCGCCGGTCAAGGGGTATACCGATGAGGACGGCTTCAAGTGGTGCATTGATTCCATCGAAAAATGCCTGCCGGCCGCCGAGAAACTGGGCGTGCACATGGCGCTGGAAAATCACTGGGGCCTCGCGCGCACGTCGGAAGGCTTGCTGCGGATCGCCAAGCAGTTTGATGACAACCCGTGGCTCGGCGTGCTGATGGATACCGGCAATTTTCTCGAGAACCCGTACAGCAAACTGGAAAAAATCGCCAGCCGCACCACCTTTGTGCAGGCCAAGACCTATTACGGCGGCGGCAAATGGTACACGCTCGATCTCGACTACAAACGCATCGCGGGCATCCTGCGCAAGGTCGATTACCGCGGCTACATCTCGATCGAGTTCGAGGGCAAAGAAAACGCGCAGACGGCCGTACCCAAGAGCGTGAAACTGATGCGCGAGGCCTTTGGCGCCTAGGGGACAACAAGGTCCGCTTGCCAAAATTATCGCAGTTGGATTAATTACAAGAAACATGAAGTACATCATTGTTCCCTTGTTGGCCCTTTGCACGGGGATGCAGGCTGCGGATCAAAACGCCACGCAAGCAAAGGTGCATGCCGTCAAGACAGCCCCGTTCCGGATTGAACTGAATCTCAAGGGGGTGTTGGCGCCGGGACGCATGGCCGAGATGAAAATCCGGCCTGAAATCTGGGCAGACCTCACCGTGGCCCGGGACGCCATGGAGCATGGCAGCCAGGTGGCGGAGGGAGACCTGTTGGTGTCCCTCAAGAAAGACAAAATCGAACAACAAATCGCCGACTGGGAACTCTCGATGGAAGGCAGTGCGCTGGATCTGGCAATTGCACAGGCCGAATATGCGGTGGCCACCAACAACGCGGCATTGGATCAGCAAGTTGCAGCGAGAACACTGGCTCGCTTGGAGGAGGACGTGAAACGATATCTCGCCAAGACCCATGAGCTAAACCAGCGTTCGGCTGTCTACTCTCAAACCAGCGCGGCCAACTCACTAGCTTACGCGCAAGAAGAGCTCAAGCAGCTCAAGAAAATGTATGAGGCCGATGACATTACTGAGGAGACCGAGGAGATTATTGTGAAGCGTGCACAACATTCCGTGGATCGCGCCCTGCATTTTCTCAACCGCCAAAAATACAGCACCGAGACCACGCTCGAGGTCACCCTGCCACGGGAGGAGATCGATAAACAAAACGCCCTAGCCCGGCAGCGGTTAGCCTCAGAGCTTGCTCAGGCGACCTTTGAAGAAAAACTCGCCAAGCTTAAGGTGGAATTGAATAAACAGATTCGCGCTCAAAAGAACGCAGAGAAAAACACGGCCAAACTAAAGCGTGATCTGGAACGGTTGACTGTCCGTGCGCCCATGGCCGGGGTGTTATATCACGGTGCGTTTGTGGAAGGGGTCTGGAAAGGGCGGACCAGTGTGCAGGCTAAACTGCTGAAAGACGGTAAATTGGTGGCGGGGGAACCCTTTATGACCGTGGTGGCCGCCGGCGAACTCCAAGCCACCGCAACACTGGGCGAAGCCGATATCCGTAAGGTGGCCGCGACGCAAAAAGGCTGGGCGATTCCCACGGCGGATCCAGCCGACCGCCTTGCGGTGACCGTGGAACGGGTTTCCCGTATCCCCACCGCACCCGGGGAATACACGGTGACGTTCAGTGTGGCCGTGGCGGACAAAACCTATCTGCACCCCGGTATGACCTGTGCCATCCAGCTGCGGGTATTGGATCAACCCAAGGCAATCACCATTCCGAGCACGGCGCTGCGGGCCACGCCCCAAGGGGGCACGATGGTGTGGGTCAAAACGCAAACCGGCCATTTGGAACGTGAGGTCAAAACCGGCAATTCGCACGGTGGCAAAACCGAGATTATTGAAGGCCTTCAGGAAGGCGATGAAGTGCTGCTTCCTTAACCTGCTGCTGGTCGCCGGCCTGATGGCTGCCGAGGTGCCGCGCCTTCCGGATGTGCAACCGCCCGGAGATGCGGCGGTGTCCAAGTCCATTGAGCGCGGCATCTACTTTTTATTGGGCAACCAGAACCAGGACGGCTCGTGGGGCACGCCGCGCAACACCAAGGGTCTGAATATTTATGCGCCCACCTACCATAGCCATTATGCCTTCCGCTTGGCGGTCACGGCATTATGCACCTCGGCTCTGATTGAGGCGGGTGACAACACGCCGCAAGTGAGGGCGGCTCTCAAGGATGCTGAAGCGTATCTGCTGGAACATCTGCCCAAACTGCGCCGGGCCACGGCGGATGCGATGTATAATGTGTGGGCGCACGGTTACGGTTTGCAGGCACTTGTGCGATTGCGGACTCAGGCTCAGACAGCGAAGGATGCGGCCAAGGTAAAGCGCATCGAGGCGGTGATCGCGACGCAATTCGAACGGCTCACGCGTTATGAATCGGTGGATGGCGGTTGGGGGTATTACGATTTCCGGCTGGGCACACAAAAGCCGGCGAGCAGTTCGATTTCTTTTGTCAACGGCACCGTGTTGGTGGCGTTTCATGAGGCCCAACAGGCGGGTTTGAAGCCTCCACCGCACTTGGTGAAACGGGCTGTGGCTGCCACCAAACGGCAGCATCTGCCGGATGGCAGTTTTTTATATGGCGAATATCTGAAACACGGACCGCGCCGCGGCATTAACCGGCCGGCCGGCAGTCTGGGGCGTTCACAGGTTTGCAATCTCGCACTGCGTCTCTGGGACGATCCACGCATCACTGATCCAGTGATCGTCGATTGGCTGGACCGGCTTTTTGCGCGAAATGATTGGTTGGGGATTGGGCGGAAACGACCAGTGCCCCACGAGGCGTGGTTTCAGATTGCCGGTTATTTTTATTATTACGGCCACTACTACGCGGGGTTATTGATGGATCATGTGCCGGCCAAGGACCGGCCGCGCTTGCAGGATCACCTGGCAACCACCCTGATGAAGCTACAGGAGAAGGACGGCGACTGGTGGGATTTTCCGCTGTACGATTACCATCGCCAATACGGCACAGCCATGGCGGTCATGGCATTGCAAAAGTGCCTGCGCCAGCCCAAACGTGCCGACTAATCAGCGCTTGAGGGACCCTTGTGAGGTGAGGATGAATGGGCCGGCCAATTGCACGGCGAGTTTGGTGCCTTCTTCTTTCCGGAGTTTCATCATCCATTTTTTTGCACTTCAGCCAATGCACGCGGAGCGTTGTGGTCATTGAACGCGTCCTGATAAAAATCCTGCATAATGCCTGCTGTCGCGGCATCGGAAATCGGCCAGAGAGTAAACAACAGGTTTTGGGTGCCGGCCTGTTTGAAGGCGCGGCGGAGTCCCAGCACCCCTTCGCCGGCCTGGATCTGGCCCACACCGGTGTTGCAGGCAGAAAGCACGGTGAGCCACGTGTGATTGAGCTGCAACAGGCGCACTTCGGCAGCGGTCAGGATGCCGTCATTCCTCGTGTTGGGAATGCTGCCTTGTTGCCATTGTCTGAGCGTATTGGATGCCCCGGCAAGCGCGAGGCCGCTGCGCATGAGGCGTTGGTCGCCGGGCAGGGTGCGGAGCAATTCGGCAGGTTGCAGGATTGTCCAGTCGGCATTGCCCGATTCGCGCGGTTCCCGTTTGGAATTTCTTCGCAGGAAAAATCCGTGGGTGGCCAGATGCAGCATATGCGGGGCGCGCAGGGAGTGCAGTTG
>JAYQQG010000133.1:0-9049 GCA_038145765.1 Verrucomicrobiales bacterium | reverse complement strand
CCTTTTGATCTAGCCCCGTCACCCGCGCCGTGATTTGGCCGTCGCCTTTTATCGGGAAAAATGTGAATCGGAAAAAATCCTTATGCGCGTGCGGTTTCACATCGGGATGCCGGGCGAATGCCGACACCATCCAACGACCGTCCTTATATTCAGTCGCGCCTTTTCCCCGCAGGATTCCCACATCCTTGCTGCCCCAACCCCTGGGCAACTGCCCCGGCGGAACTTGAATGATTTTGGCCTGTGCCGGCTCAGCGAACACGGCCTGTTGCAGATCATTCCATCGCACAACGGTCTCACTCACCTTGAAGCCGTTCGCCACCAATTCGATTTCGCCACGATGAATCGCGCCGATCATATCGGTGACCGTGGCGGCCTGCAGCGCACCTCCGGTCAACAAACTGAGCCAGGCCCAACGCACCCGGACAACCTACCCCAATCCATCGGGCCGCTCCAGCCCCGACTTGATTCCTGAAATCGTTCACGTACGCTTCGGCCATGAATCATGCCCTGATGTTGATAGCGTTGTTCGCATCGCTCGGCTGCCAATCGGGTTCAGTCCGTGTGGAGCAACTTTATGGCGGTCCCGCGGCCATGGGCGCGCTGCGCGCTCCCGATTCCGTTCAGGCTTGGCGCACCACCGCTAAATTTGCTGTGAAACCCGGCACGGAAACCAAGGGTGAACTGGCCGACTACCTCATCCTCAACGGTCCCGTGCCGGTGAAGGAAAGCATCAGCACCGCCATCGCCGACCTGTTGCAACGAGACATCTACGAATGGAACATGGCCAAGGGCTGCGAACCGATCCCCGGCGTAGCCATCGAGTACACCCAAGGCACCAACAAGCTGCTCATTTTTTTCTGCTTCGAGTGCGACATCCTGCTCACCTATCTCAACGGCAACCGAGTGAGTGGGGAGGACTTTGACCGCATCCACCGGGCGCTGGCCAACGAGGTGAAAAAGATTTTCCCGAACGATCCAGACATCCAAAAGCTGTGAAAATCATCCTCTCAATCCTCCTCGGAACCGGCATTGTTCTGGCGGATGATCCCCGCCTGCCCCGGCCGGATCAGGTGGACAAGCCGGAGAACATCAAGTTCATCGTGCCAGACAAAACAAAGCTGGCTGGCATCGTGATGGACAACACTGAAGCCAAACTGGTCGGCGAATGGAAACACAGCGTCCATACTCCGCCCTTTGTCGGCGTGAGCTACCTGCATGATATGAAGGAAAAGAAAGGCCAAAAGAGCGCGACCTTTACGCCGAACCTTCCGCGCACAGGCCTCTATGAAGTGCGCTTGTCGCACAATTCGAACATCCGCCGGGCCAACGGCGTGCCTGTCACCGTGCATCATTCCAAGGGCAAAACGACTGTGAAAATCGATGAAGGCAAACCGGCACCCATCGCGAAACTCTTCCGTTCCATCGGCTTATTTCATTTCAAACAAGGCCGCGCCGGATCCGTCACCATCAGCACCGAAGGCACCGAAGGCAAATACGTCATCGTCGACGCCGTTCAGTTCCTGATCGTAATGCCCTAGTTATTTCGCCTCGAGGCAATACAGGTGTTCGAAGCCGCGGATGAACATACGGCCGTTACTCACGGCCGGGGTGGCGTGGGTTTGTTCACCCAGCTGACTGCGGCCGCGAATCTTGAACTGCGGGCTGGCGTCCACCACGGTAAATTCCCCCGTGCGCGAACTGCAATAAATCTTGCCATCAATGCACACCGGCGAGCTGGAAAAATCACCGCGTCCCACACGTTCGTTCCACTGCTCTGCTCCCGTCTTGGCATCCACGCAGACCACAATGCCGTTATCCAGCCATAAATACAGATAATCCCCATACGCGATGGGCGTCGGCACATACGGCAGGGAACGTTTCCTTTCCCATGCCACGTGCGTTTTGGTCACATTACCTTGGCCACCGAGCTTCACCGCGGTCATCAATTTGCCTTTGCCGCCGCCACCGCAGCTGCCAAAGACATGGCCTTTCCAGTAAACCGGCATGGCTACCGTTCTTAGCGTAAAGGTATCCGGCGTCCTCCAAAGGATTTTTCCGGTGCGCGGGTTCAATCCCATCAACCCATCATCCAAGCATGCATTGATCAACTGTGTTTGCCCACCGTTCTCCACCAGGATCGGGGTGGAATAGGTCATCTTGTTGATCTTGCGATCGATTTTCCAACGTACCTTGCCGGTGGCCTGATCCAGGGCGGCAATATAACCAAGGCTGGTGTCGTGTTCATTCAGGATAATCACCAAGTCCTCAAACAGCACTGGAGATACCGCCGTGCCATGGCCATCGCCACTGAGCGATACGCCCAGTTGTGTGCGCCATAATTCTTTCCCGGTCTCAAAATCGTGCGCCACCATGAAAAACTCATCGTTGTCACCCCAGGACACAAACACGCGCTTGCCATCCGTCGCCGGCGTCGCCGAGGCGAAGCTATTCAGCGCGTGCTTGGGATGCGTAATTCCCCCTAATGTCTTGCGCCAAACCGGTTGGCCCGTGGCCGCCGAGTAACAATTGATATATCGCTGCGCGCCTTTGTTCGCCGCCGACGTCACGATCACTCGATCACTCCACACGATCGGTGAGGAATGCCCGATGCCCGGCAACTTGATCTTCCACGCATAATCCTTGGCCGCCCATTGCAAAGGCAGCCCTTTTTCAGTGCTAATTCCGGCCCCATTGGCCCCCCGTAGTTGAGGCCAGTTCTCCGCCTGCACTTTGAAAACCACGGCCATCAGGATCGCTAAAACCACTTTCATAAGACGCTCCGATTGGGCCACAGCGGTTGAAGCTTGTCACGGTCACAATTTGATCCAAGCTCACGCCATGACCATCATCAATCGCCGCCACATGCTGGGCACCTTGGCAGTAGCCGGCATGAATTTTCCAAACATTCTTCGTGCGGATGCGCCCAAGGCAAAAATCAACGAGACTCAGGTGATTAGCCTGCGGCCGGATCATTATCATGGGTGGTCGACCTTGGCTCGGCGCAAGGATGGTGAGTTGTTGTTGGTGTGCTCGGGCGGGCGGGAGAATCATGTGTGTCCATTTGGGCAGGTGGAGTTGATGCGATCAAAGGATGGTGGCGCCACGTGGAGCTTCCCGCGGGTGTTGCTGGACAGCCCGATTGATGACCGGGACGCGGGGATTTTGGAGACCGCCAAGGGCACGCTGCTGGCCACCACGTTTACCTCGAATGCTTACGATGAATATTACCTCGTCAAAGGCGCGCACAAAAACTGGCCGGCCGATCGCCGGACACGCTGGCTGGCGGCGCACCACCGTGTGCCGGCCACTGCGCGCAAAGCGGAGCTGGGCACGTGGATGATCCGCAGCACCGACGGCGGTGTGACGTGGAGCCCGCGCTACGACAGCCTCGTAAACAGCCCGCATGGCCCGGTGAATTTGAAGGACGGACGCGTGTTGTATGCGGGTAAAAATTTGTGGCGCGATAAGACCTGGATCGGCTTGTGCGAATCGAAGGATGATGGTCAAACCTGGCAACGTCTCGCGGAAATCCCCACCCGCAAGGGAGACGACAATAAACGCTACCACGAACTGCACGCGGTGGAGGCGGCCAACGGAAATCTAATCGTGCAAATTCGCAATCACAACGCGAAGAACGAACGTGAGACACTCCAAACTGAATCCACCGACGGCGGCAATACATGGAGCGAACCGCACGCGATCGGAGTGTGGGGTTTGCCTTCGCATTTGCTGCGACTGCAGGATGGCCGCCTGTTGATGAGCTACGGCCATCGGCGTAAACCCTTCGGCAATCAGGCCCGCGTAAGTGCCGATCACGGCAAGACTTGGAGCGACCCGATCACCATTTCCGGCGACGGCGCCGGTGGCGATCTCGGATATCCCACCACGGTGCAATTGGATGACGGCTCACTGGTCTCCGTGTGGTACGAAAAACTCGCAACGAATCCCCGCGCGGTGTTGCGGCAGGCGAAGTGGACGTTGGGGTGAGTTGCTATTGATACGCATCTTTACGGTGGCGGATGCGCTAGATGTTCACCTCCTGCGCCTCATCATCAACTGCGTATACCACACGATAATCGCCGACTCGAATCCGATATTCTGACGCGGAGCCAACCAGTTTCCGGCAACCGGCTGGTCGCGGCTCATCTGCCAGCGAATGGATGGCGGTGATGATTCGCGGGAGCATCGCGCGGTCGATCCGGCGCATTTCCCGCTCGGCCGAGTGCTTAATCGTCACTCGAAACAAGGTCGTCCTCCTTCAGCTTGGCGACCACTTCCTCGAACGGCACAGATTCCTCATCACGACGCTCAGCCACGCAGGCGAGATCCGCCAGATCCTCCATCAATTCCTCGTACTCAGCGATGGGCAAGACCACGGACGTCTTGTTCCCCGCATCGTCAGTGATGAATTGGCGCGTTTCAGGCATGAAACGAAGTTAGCCCACAAATAAGATTTTGTCGAGCAGCCTCCGCGCATTTAATTCACCGCTTTTCATCATGGCTGTTTTGATTGAAACTGTCGTCGATGTCCGCGCCCAATCTCAACGACCTCCTCAAATCCACCTTCGGATACGATGCGTTTCGTCCGTTGCAACGGGAGATCATTGATGCGGCATTGGGGGGGCGGGATGTGTTGGTGTTAATGCCGACGGGCGGCGGCAAATCGCTCTGCTATCAATTGCCGGCGCTGGCGCGGGAGGGGTTGACGATCGTGGTGTCGCCATTGATCGCGCTGATGAAGGATCAGGTGGATGCACTGCAGGCGGCCGGCGCGCCGGCGACGTTTCTGAACTCCACCCTTGATGCCGAGGAATCGCGCCGGCGCATCGCGGGACTGCATCAGGGCGAGTACAAGCTGCTCTACATCGCGCCGGAACGCCTGATGCTCAGTGGCACGCAGGAGATGCTGGAGAGCTGGAGCCCACAGTGCATCGCCATCGACGAGGCGCATTGCATCAGTGAGTGGGGGCATGACTTCCGGCCGGAGTATCGCCAACTGGCCGATCTGCGGCATCGGTTCGGAAAGATCCCCATGATGGCGCTCACCGCCACGGCCACGGAGCGCGTGCGCGCTGATATCGTCAGCCAACTCCGCCTTCAGGAACCGGCGAAGTTCATCGCCAGCTTTAACCGCCCCAACCTGCAGTATCGCGTGACGCCGCGGCGCAGTGCCTTGCGGCAGGTGCTGGCGGTCATTCGCAAACACGAAAACGAGAGCGGCATTATTTATTGCAGCAGCCGTAATGGCACCGAGCGGCTGGCTGAGCGGCTCAAGGAAAACGGCATCGAGGCCGCGCCATATCATGCGGGCATGGACGCCGCCGCGCGCAGCCGAAATCAGGAAGCGTTCATCCGCGATGACCTGCAGGTGATCTGCGCCACGATCGCGTTCGGCATGGGCATCGACAAACCGGATGTGCGTTTTGTCATCCATCAGGATTTGCCGAAAAACCTCGAGGGATATTATCAGGAAACCGGCCGGGCCGGGCGCGATGGGCTCAGCGCGGATTGCGTGCTGCTCTTTAACGCTGCCGATGTCACCAAGCAAACCGGGTTCATTGAAGAAAAAGACGACGAACACGAACAGGCTGTGGCCCGGCAGTTACTCCAGCAAATGGTGCACTACGCCGAAAGCCGCGAATGCCGCAGGCACGTGTTGCTCGATTATTTCAGCGAATCGTTCGAGGAAGAAAACTGCGGCGCGTGCGACAACTGCCTTGAGCCCAAGGAAACCTTTGACGGCACCGAGGCGGCCACCAAGCTGCTCGCGTGCATCTATCGCGTGCGCGAACACGGCGGCTTCAGCGTCGGTCTCAATCACATCGTCGACGTGCTGTGCGGCGCGGACAACGAAAAGATCCGCCGCTGGAATCACGATCAACTCAGCACCTACAACATCGGCGACGAATTCGGCCGGGACGAATGGAAGGTAATCGCCCGCGAACTCGTGCGCCTCGGTTACGCGCATCAAACACCCGGACAAATGAGCGTGCTGGAGCTGACCGACGACGGCCTCAGTTGGCTGCGCAATCGCGAGCGGCCGTCACTGGAACTGACCCGCCCGGCACCGGCCAAGCCCGAGAAAGGCCCGCGCCCGCGCAAGGGCCGCGCCGGCGAACTGGCCTGTGATGAGGCGCTCTTCGAGCAGTTGCGCGAGCTCCGCCGCGAACTGGCCACCGAACGTGGTGTGCCGCCCTATATTATATTCGGCGATGTGACTTTGCGCCACATGGCGCGCGAGTATCCAACCTCGTTGGCGGAGTTCGGCCTTCTCCACGGCGTCGGCGAAAAGAAGCTCAATGAGTTTGGAGAACTATTCACCAAGTCCGTGGCGACTTACTTGGAAGCGAACGAAAAGAAATCGTTCAGCGAAGCCTGACGCTTACGCCAATATTTCCTTCACCACGCGCCCGTGCACATCGGTGAGGCGGAAGTCGCGGCCGGCGTAACGGTACGTGAGGCGTTCGTGATCGAGGCCAATGAGGTGCAACAGTGTGGCGTGGATGTCGTGCAGGTGCACCTTGTCTTCCATCGCGGTCATCCCGGTTTCGTCGGTGGCGCCGTGGCGCAGGCCGCCTTTCACGCCGCCGCAAGGAAAGCCTGCGTCTCTTCCGGCGTGGGCGGCAGGCCGATCAGGTCCAGATGCAACCGCCGCAACAACGTGCGATCCGCCGCCGCCTTCACCGGGGCCACCCCGTTGGACTCCATCCGCGCGAGGGTGAAGTGATCTATCCGGTCGCGTGGCCAATCCTTTTGTTTCACCGGCGGCAAAGCCGGCTGTTGCACAGGCCGCAGGCTCCAATGTTGCCCCGCCGCCGCCGGCACAGCCGGTTCCCCCGTGCGCGGATCCGGCGCGCCCATATTCACCCACGCCACAAAGGCATTGATCACATTGGCTGAGAGCGGCTCATCCGGCGGCATCTCCGGCGCCTCCCCGGCATGGCGCAGCGCTTGGATCAGCAGACTTTCATCCGCGTTCCCCGGTTGAACCGCATCACCGGATGTCCCGCCCTTGCGCAGCCCCACCCGCGTATCCAATCGCAGGCCGCCCTTTAACTTCTTGGCCGCCGCCGAATGGCATTTATAACACCGCTCCACCAACACCGGGCGAATGTGTTTTTCAAAATACTCGAAGCCCTTTTGATCCGCTGAAAGCAAAGCGGCCCAACCGAACGACAAGATGATCGCAACGCGATGCATGCTGCCATTGTGAAAGGGCGGCGAAGTTTGTCAAAAACCAATCCAGTCGATCCCAACTAATCGGGCTGCCGCACCGGCTTGTTGCGGTGGGCGCGGGCGTAGAATTTTTTGTGCAAGGCCAGCAGACGAGTGAGTTCCTGAATGGGGGTTTTGTGATCGTCCACGCGAATATCGATGAAGCGATCGTTGAGACCGGCGTAACCGCCCTTGGCGCGCACCACGAGCAATGCGGCGGATTGTTTGCCGCGCTTGTCGCCACCGGCGGCCTCGGCGGCGGTGACGGCGGCGATCAGCCAATCGGCCAGTTGACTGTCCGGTTCTTTGCGGGCCTTTTCAAATGCCGCCGCCATGTCTTTCACCACGGGTTCGCCGGCGAGCAGATTGCCCTGCGCCGCATAATGATCGCCCACATGATGACCGGCCCAGGCGTTGCAGCGTTTGCCGGTAAAACTGGCGGCGCGACCTTGGGCATCAACCATGCCGACCTGTCGCAGGGCGCGCGCGGGGTCGGCTTCGGTGAGTTGTTTGAGGACGGCCTCGGGCGCTTTGCCGGCGGCCATCAGCTTGAGGCCCTCGGGACCGTAGGTGGTGTTGGCGTAGGATTGAGTGGCGACGGCGCCCACGCCGGCTTTGGCCCACGGCACCACGGAGCCGACGCCAAAGAATTTGCTTTGCACGGCGATACCGAGATCGCCGGTGGCCGGATCGAAGGCCACAATGGAATACGTGGCCACGGGCCGTTCGGCGGCTCGGGTGGAGACATGGATGGCACAGATTAGCACGGACAAAATCAGGGTGAGGTGTCGCATGGCGCGATTGTATGGGCGCGTGGGTGAGAATCAATTCTGACTTCGGAGTTCCTTGTTCGGTATTCGGTGTTTGGATTGAGCCCAGTTGAATACCGAATATCGAACAAGGAATGTTGAAAGCCGAACTGACGCGATGGCAAAAGTCATTGGCCTTCGGTTGCGTTGAGAGTAAAACACCCCCACGCATGAATACTTCTCTCAAGGACAAGTGGGTGTTTATCACGGGTGCCTCGGCAGGGTTTGGCGCGGAGGGGGCGCGGCATTTTGCGCGGGAAGGCGCGCATGTGGTGCTGGGTGCGCGACGCGTGGATCGGCTGGAGGCGGTCGCCGCCGAATGTGAAGCCGCCGGCGCTGCCTCGGCGCATGTTCACGAACTGGATGTCGCCTGCACGGACAACGTGAACGCCTGTGTCGGGTGGCTCAAGGGGCTCACGCCGCAGCTGGATGTCTTGGTGAACAACGCCGGCGGTGCGCACGGGATGGACACGGTGGCCGAGGGCAAGGACGCCGATTGGGAGGCGATGGTGCAGTCAAATTTTCTCGGGCTGATGCGCGTGACACGGGCCTGCCTGCCATTGATGATGGAGAACCCCGGCAGCACGATCATCAACATCGGCTCCATTGCCGGCCGCGTGGCGTACGAGGGCGGCTCAGTGTATTGCGGCGTGAAGGCGGCCGAGAAACAAATCACCCAGTCACTTCGGCTGGAGCTCAACGGCACGGGCGTGCGCGTGGGCACATTGGATCCGGGTTTGGCCGAGACGGAGTTTTCGCTTGTGCGTTTCAAGGGTGATGAGGCGAAATCGGATCAGGTTTATGCCGGCCTCGACCCGCTCGTGGCGGTGGACATCGCGGAGGCCATGATCTGGATGGCCACTCGCCCACCGCACGTGTGTATCGACGAAATTTTGATCAAGTGCACCGCCCAAGCCGCCGTGCATAAGACGCATCGAGTGACGGCTTAACGTGCTGCCGGCGCCCCGCCGGCAGGCCCACCACCCCACCCCCCACAAAAGCCCGCGGGGGCCCGCCCCCCCCCG
>JAYQQG010000132.1:0-9172 GCA_038145765.1 Verrucomicrobiales bacterium | reverse complement strand
GATATGAACTGGCCGGCAAGATGCAAACTTCCGTGCCGGAGGTGATGGACGTCGCGCGGGAGCCGGAATTTATCCAGAAAGAATACGGCACCGAAAGCGGCAGCGATCTGCGGCAGGAATACGCCAAGAACTGCATCCTTGCCCGCCGCCTGATCGAGAAGGGCGTGCGCGTGGTGCAGCTGTTCAACGGCAGCGATCCGGCCGGTGGCAACGGCATTACCAACTGGGATTCCCACGCTAACATCAAGAACACGCACGCGATGCAGGCGGAGATCATGGACCAGCCGACCGCGGCGTTGTTGCGCGATCTCAAGCGGCGCGGCCTGCTCGACCAGACGCTCGTCGTGTGGGCTACGGAGTTTGGCCGCATGCCGTTCCTGCAGGGCAACGGCACGGGGCGCGATCATAATCCCGGCGCCTTCACCTGCTTCATGGCCGGTGCCGGCGTGAAGGCGGGCATGAGCTACGGCGCCAGTGATGAGTTTGGCTTTAAGGCCGTGCACAATCGCACGAGTGTGTACGACTTCAACGCTACCATCCTCCACCTCATGGGCCTCGACCACGAACGTCTCAGCTATTATCACAACGGTCTTGAGCGCCGGCTGACCAACGTGCATGGACACGTGGTGAAGGAGGTGTTGGCCTGATGAACTTTGATCGACGTCAGTTTCTTTCCGGATTGGGCGTGACCCTGGCCTTGCCGTGGCTCGAAAGCTCCGCAATGGCCGAGGCTCCGCTTCCGCAACGGCCCGATGGCAGCCAAGCGGATGGTCCGCGTGCTGACGACGCTCGCTGCTGACAAGCCGGAGTTTAAACCGTTCATCGGCATGAAAGGCGGCACCGAGAAAGGCCACGGCGTGCTCAAGGCCTACAAGGGGCCGCGCCTGCGGATTTGGGAAATCAACGTCGAAGGACCGCACGTGGATACTTGGCCAACCGCCGGTCACCGCGCGTTGTACGGCAACCTGAAACCCGCCGAGCTGAATGCCAAGACGATCGCTCAACGACTGGATGCCTTTGCCGAACAGGCTTTTCGAAGGCCGCCACTGGCGGGCGAACTGGAGCCCATCCAGCAACTCGTGGCCGGCAAACTCAAGGAAGGCGTGAAGCCCCTGCAGGCGTTGCAGCTGGGTTGTCAGGCGATCCTCTGTTCGCCCGGTTTCCTTTACCTGAACCTTGGCGAAGGTGAATTGAGCGAGATCGCGCTGGCGTCGCGCTTGTCTTATTTCCTCTGGGCATCGCCGCCAGACAAAACGGCTGCGCCAGTTGGCCGCCGCCGGTAAACTGCGGTCCAATCTATCGGCGCAAGTGAAGCGGATGTTAGCCGATCCCAAGTCGGACCGCTTCGTCCGCCATTTCGTGCGCCGTTGGCTGTATCTCGACAACATCGGCACCATGCCGCCCTCCGCCGATTTTCTGGAATACTACCGCGACAACCTCGAGGCCGCGATGCGAGCGGAAACGGAAACGTTTTTCCGCCACGTGCTGGATCAAAACCTGCCGCCGCGCGAATTCCTCGATGCCGACTACTCCTTCCTCAATCGCGAGCTCGCCCTGCATTACGGCATCAAGGGCGTCGAGGGCAATGCGCTCAAACGCGTCTCGCTCAAGGGCAGCCCGCGCGGCGGATTGCTGGGGCAGGGTGCGTTCCTGACCGCTTCGGCCAATGGCGTCGATACGTCGCCAGTTGTGCGCGGCATTTATGTGCTGGAAAAAGTGCTGGGCTACACGCCGCCCCCGCCCCCGCCCGATGTGCCCACGATTGAGCCGGACATCCGCAACGCCACCACCGTCCGCGATCAACTCGCCAAGCACCGTGAGATCGCCACCTGCGCCGCGTGCCATCGCAAGATCGATCCGCTGGGGTTCGCGCTGGAAAACTACGACGCCATCGGCGGTTGGCGCACCGAATACGGCCGTGACCTGCCCATCGATGCCACCGGCAAACCGCCCAACGGCGACACCTTCAAAACACCGGCCGAATTCCGCACCCGCATTAGCGCGCGCCATGAACAGTTCACCCGCAATCTCGCCGAGCGGCTACTGACCTACGCCCTCGGCCGCGAGCTGTTGGCCCTCGACCGACCGCACATCGACGCCATCATGACGCGCATGAATCAACCCCGCGCCGGCCTCCACGACCTCATCGAGGCCGTCGTGCTGAGCAAGGCGTTTCACACCAACTAACATGGGCGCGCCATTCCAAATCGGCTCCTCCATTCCTGTGCTTCGGATGACCGATGAATCCGCCGCCAAGGCGTTTTACGTCGATTACCTCGCCTTCGAGATTGAGTGGGAGCATCGCTTTCATGACACGCCCGAGTCGCCGCTGTATTTGCAACTGCGTTTGGGCGAAGCCATCGTGCATCTCAACGGTCACGCTACCGTTGACGATCCACCCAGTGAAGTGCGCATTCCTGTCAAGGTCATCGAGGCCTTTTGCGAACACCTTCGACCCCATGCCGAAGCCACCGGGCAACCCACGCCAGTCGTCGTGGATCCCCGCGGAGCCGGCCGCAACACCGATATGAATCTCAAAGACCCTGACGGAAACCTGCTGACTTTTTGGGAGCCGCTGGCGGTTCAATTCATCCCTAAAAAACTTCCCATTTCTCCAGCGCACGGCATCATCGGCGCATGCAGACGCTTTCCCGACGTTCCTTTATTGGCCAAACCGCCCTCGCTTTGCCGGCCTTAAGCTTTGCGCCCACGCTGTTGGCCAAGGACAAGGACGACCCGAACCGCTTTCAAATCGGCATTCAGGAATACACCTTTCATCGTTGGATCGGCAGCGGCAAGCTGGACCATCTCGATTATCCGGCGTTGGCCAAGGAAAAGCTCGGCATCACGCACATCGAATATTGGAACCGGCCCTTCGGCGGCAAGCACACCGACAAAAAATACGTCGGCGAACTCGCCAAGCGCACCACCGGCGAGGGCATGAAGAATGTGCTCATCCTTGTCGACGCCCGCCATCAGCTTGACTCCCGCGATGCCGCTGCCCGTACCCGCGCGGTGGACGAGCACAAAGGCTGGATCGACTGCGCCGAGCAACTCGGCTGCGATGCCATCCGCGTGAACTGCCGGTCCGGCGGCGATCGCCAGCAAAACATCGCCAATGCCGCCGACGGCGTCGGCAAGTTGTGCGACTACGCGAAGGACAGCGGCGTAAAGGTCGTCATCGAGCCGCACGGCGGCCACTCTCAGGATCCGGACTGGCTGCTGGCGGCGCTCAAGAAAATCAAACGCCCCAACGCCGGTCTATTGCCGGACTTCAACAATTTCGGCCGGTTCGACCGCTACGACGGCGTCACCAAATGTCTCCCGCACGCCCCGGCCGTGTGCGCCAAGGCGCTGAAGTTTGATGCCAAAGGCAACGAGACGCGCACCGACTATCACCGGATGCTGAAGCTCATTTACGAGTCCGACTACGCCGGCGTGATCACCATCGAGTTCGAAGGCCACGGCGTCGACCCCATCGAGGGCTCCCTGCAAACCAAGGCCCTCATCCAAAAAGCCCTCAAGGCTGCGGCGAAATGATTCGTTCCATCCTGATTTGGCTGGCGTTCGCCGGTGGCCTGTTGGCCGCTGACAAGCCGAACATCATTTTCATCTTCGCCGATGATCTCGGCTATGGCGATCTCGGCTGTTATGGGCATCCCTACGCACAAACGCCCGTGCTGGATCAACTCGCGAAGGAAGGTACTCGCTTTACCCAGGCTTATGTCACCGGGGTCACCTGTTGTCCGAGCCGCACGGGCGCGATGACGGGTCGGCATCCGGCGCGGTTTGCCAAATACATGGCCAGTCACGGATTTGGCGATGCCGTGACGATCACCGAGCTGCTCAAACGGAACGGCTATCGCACGGGGCATTTTGGCAAATGGCATATCGGCCCGGAAACCAAGCCGGGCACCTATGGTATTGATGTGATCAACGATCATGGCAAAGAGGTCCGGGACACCCAATCCAACCGCGGTCGTGATGCGCATCTCGTGGATGGTGCCATTGCTTTCCTGAAGGCAAATGCCGGAAAGGGAAAGCCCCTTTACCTCAATGTTTGGGGGCACATTACCCATTTCCCGGTGAAGCCGTTGCCGAAATTTGCCCCCCGATTTGCCAACGTGAAAGTGGATGCTTCCGATTTTGGGCCCGAAATGAAAACCAAATTTACCCATTGCCGTGAACTGGGCGGCGACATCCATTTCGGCATGCGGCATTATTTGGCTGATGTGTACAGCATGGACCAGGGCATTGGGCGACTGCTGAAAACGGTGGATGATCTCGGTTTGCGCGAAAGTACAATCGTGGTCTTCTCCAGCGATCACGGCCCCGCGCCCGTGGTGTTGGCCAACGAAAGGAACAAGAGTCCAGATCGCATTGAGTTTGCCCGTAACATGCTCGGCTCGCCCGGGCCGTTCCGGGGCGGCAAACACACGCAATGGGAGGGTGGTGTGCGCACCCCATTCATCATCCGCTGGCCCGGCCAAGTGCCCGCCGGGCGCGTCAACTCCACCTCTGTGATTTCGTTCATGGATTGGCTGCCAACGCTCTGCAAAATTACCGGCACAAAAAACACTGCCACCAAGTTGGACGGGGAGGATGTGTCGGACATTTGGCTGGGAGCCAAGCGCTCGCGCAAGACGCCGTTGTTTTGGCGCAACAGCTCGCCCGGCGGCATGGTCAGCCTCCGCACCGGCGACTGGAAGTTTCATGCCAACCGCAAGCAGGCCGGTGGATTGCAGCTGTACGACCTGGCCAAGGATCCGGCGGAATCGCGAAATCTTGTGGATGAACAACCGAAGCTGGCGCATTTGTTGCAACGGCAAGCCGCCGCATGGGCTGCCACCTTGCCGACGGAATACGACAAGATTGAGAAGCCGAAAAAGAAGGACCGTCCCAAGCGCCCTCGCCGCGAACATGCCAAGCCATGACCGATGCGGAGTTGCTGGCGGCATACAAGCAGTGCGCACTTTCAGAAGCGCAACACGACCATCGCACACATGTAAAGCTGGGCTTTTTACTGTTGCAAGCACACAGCTTTGATGAAGCCTTGGCCAGCCTGCGGGAAACTCTTCCGGTCATCAACGCACGTTTGGGTAAGCCTGAAGGGCCTTTGGAAGGCTACAACGAAACCACCACGCACGCCTTTCTTCAGCTCATTCGTGTCACGATGGATGCGTACACAGAATTGATGCCTGCGGCCGATGCGGACGCCTTTTGTGAAGCGCACCCGCAACTGATGAGCAAACACGCACTACGACTGTTCTACTCGCCTGAACGTCGGCAACATCCGGATGCCAAGACCCGGTTCGTGGAGCCGGATCTGGCGCCGTTGCCGGTTTCTAATTCAGGGCCGCCAGCGCCTCATTAAACACCGTGCACGGGCGCATGGCGGCGGCAGCTTTTTCCTCATTGGGCTGGTAGTAGCCGCCGATGTCCATGGGTGGGCCTTGGACGGCGTTCAGTTCCTCGACGATGACGGTTTCGTTTTCAGCGAGGGTGGTGGCGCAGGGGGCGAATTGGGCGGCGAGGTCGGCGTCATTGGTTTGCGCGGCGAGGGCCTGGGCCCAGTAGAGGGCGAGGTAGAAATGGCTGCCGCGGTTGTCGAGTTCGCCGGCCTTGCGGGAGGGGGATTTGTTTTCGTCGAGGAATTTGCCGATGGCGTCGTTCATCGTTTTGGAAAGGACGAGCGCCTTGGCGTTGTCGGTCTTGGTGCCGAGGTCTTCGAGGGAGACGGCGATGGCGAGGAATTCACCGAGCGAATCCCAGCGCAGATGGTTCTCAGCGTTGAACTGCTGCACATGCTTGGGCGCGGAACCGCCCGCGCCGGTCTCGAACAAACCGCCACCGGCGAGCAGTGGCACGATGGACAGCATCTTAGCGCTAGTTCCCAGCTCGAGGATGGGGAACAGGTCGGTGAGATAATCGCGCAGCACGTTACCGGTGACGGACACCGAATCAAGCCCGTCTTTGCAGCGTTGGCAGGTGACCTTGGTGGCCTCGACGGGTGACAGGATTTCGATGTCGAGCCCGTCCGTGTTATGCGCGGGCAGATACTCGTTGACCTTGGCGATGAGGTTGCGATCGTGCGCGCGGTTTTCGTCCAGCCAGAAAATCGCCTTGGCGCCGGTGGCGCGGGCGCGGGTGACGGCGAGCTTTACCCAGTCGCGAATGGCCACGTCCTTCGTCTGGCACATGCGCCAAATGTCGCCGGCTTCCGCGGCGTGACTGAGCAGCGTGTTGCCGTCGGCGTCCACCACGCGCACCGTGCCGGCGCGCGGGATCTCAAATGTCTTGTCGTGCGAGCCGTATTCCTGCGCCTTCTTGGCCATGAGACCGACGTTGGACACGTTGCCCATCGTGGTCACATCGAACGCGCCGTTGGCCTTGCAGAAATCGATGGTCTCACGATACACGCCGGCGTAGCTGCGATCGGGGATCACTGCCTTGGTGTCAGCAGGCTGGCCGTCCGGTCCCCACATGCGGCCGGAGGTGCGGATCATCGCGGGCATCGAGGCATCAATGATCACGTCACTCGGCACGTGCAGATTGGTTATGCCGCGATCGGAATCGACCATCGCCAGCGCGGGCTGCTCGGCGTATAGCGCATCGATATCCGCCCGGATGGCGGCCTGTTGATCGGCGGGCAGTTCATCGAGGTTGGCGTACAGGTCGCCAATGCCGTTGTTCGGCTCGAAGCCAATCGACTCCAGCGCCGCCGCGTGCTTCTCCAGCACGGGCGCATAAAACACGCTCACGCAATGGCCGAAAATGATGGGGTCGCTCACCTTCATCATGGTGGCCTTCATGTGCAGCGAAAAGAGAATGCCCTGTTCGCGGGCATCGGCCACCTCGCGCGCCATGAATTCGCGCAGCGCTTGGGCGCTCATCACGCCGGCATCGATCACCTCTCCCTCGATCAATGCCAAGCCATCCTTGAGCACCGTCGTTTCGCCGTCACCCTCCAGCTCAATTCGCACCGCGCCGGCCGCGGCCATCACGTGCGATTGTTCACTGCCGTAAAAATCGCCGCCGTCCATGTGCGCCACGTGGCTCTTGGAATCGCCCGACCACGCGCCCATCGAGTGCGGGTTCTTTTGCGCGTACGCCTTCACCGGCGCGGCCACACGCCGATCGGAATTGCCCTCGCGCAAAACCGGATTCACCGCACTGCCCAGCACCTTCGCATAGCGCGCACGGATATCTTTCTCCTCATCGGTCTGGGGATCCTCCGGGAAATCCGGCACGGCAAATCCATTCCCCTGCAGTTCCTCAATCGCCGCCACCAGTTGCGGGATGGAAGCGCTGATGTTGGGCAGCTTGATGATATTCGCCTCCGGCGTCTTGGCCAGCTCTCCCAACTCGGTGAGTGCGTCCGGGATGCGCTGCTCCTCGTTGAGGCTCTCGGGAAAATTGGCGAGGATGCGCCCAGCCAGCGAGATGTCCTTGAGCTCAAACTCAACGCCGGAACTTTGAGTGAACGCGCGCAGGATCGGCATCAACGACTGTGTCGCCAGCGCCGGAGCTTCATCGGTCTTGGTGTAAATAATTTTGGCAGTCGACATGCGTTATTCCCTCGGGAAAGCCGGGATGTCTACCAGTTTCGACCGGTCGTGTAAACTCTTGCCGTTTGGCCGACTGTCATTGACCCAAGGGCCGGTCTGCGGGAAGACTTCCTGCGTGAAACGGATTCTTCTTTTGCTGGCGGCAATGTGTGTGGTTGACGGGGTGGTGGCGAAACCAAAACCCGATCAATCAGCCAGGCCGAACATCGTGCTGATTATGGCTGATGACTTGGGCTTTGCGGATCTGGGGTGTTACGGGTCGGAGATTCGCACGCCGCATTTGGACGCGCTGGCGGCGAAGGGGCTGCGGTTCTCGCAGTTTTACAACACGGCCAAGTGCCATTCGTCGCGGGTGAGTTTGCTGACGGGGCTGTACTGCGACCAGGCGGGCAGCGGGAGCCTCAGCCGCGGGGCGACGATTGCGGAGGTGCTGGGGCAGGCGGGCTATTCCACATCGATGGTCGGCAAATGGCACTTGAGCAAGGAGCCGACGGATTTCGGGTTCCAACGTTATTGGGGTCACCTTTCCGGTGCGTGCAATTTTTTCACGGGCGACAATACGTTTCGGCTCAACGGCCAGCCGTACAAAGTGCCGGCGGAATTGAACGGGCGCCGGTTTTACACGACGCATGCGATGGGCGATTTCGCGCTGGAGTTTCTCGATGAAGTGACGGCGAAGGAGGATCCGTTCCTGCTCTACGTGGCGTTCAATGCGCCGCATTATCCGCTGCATGCGCCGGAGGCGGACGTGAAAAAATGGGACGGCGCCTACGACGGCGGCTGGGACGCCCTGCGCCGCACGCGTTACGCGAAGCAGCTCCAGCTCAGGGTCATCCCGGAAAAGTTCAAGCTCAGTCCGCGGCCGTCGCACATCCCGGCGTGGAAAAGCCTGAGCGCGGATGAGCGCCAGTGGGAGGCGGACCGCATGGAGGTGTTTGCGGCGATGGTGGAGGTGATGGACGCCGAGATCGGTCGCATTGTCGCCAAGCTCAAGGCGAAGGGCCAATGGGAGAACACGCTGTTTTTGTTTTGTGCGGACAACGGCGCGTGTCCGTTCGAGCGCACACGCGGGCGTGGCCTCAAGCCGTGGGACGCCGACTCGTACTGGACCTACGACGCCAGCTGGGCGCACGCGGGCAACACGCCGTTTCGCCTGTATAAACAGAACCAGCACGAGGGCGGTATCAGCTCACCGATGATCGCGCACTGGCCGGCGGGGCTGAAGGCCAAGCCCGGCAGCATCACGCATCAGCCCGGGCATCTCATTGATTTCATGGCGACCTTTATCGATGTGGCCAACGCGAAATATCCCAAGCGCGTGGGCGAACGCAAAATCGATCCGCTGATGGGCAAGAGCCTGTTGCCCATCCTGCAGGGCAAGGAACGCGAAGGGCACGAGACGTTGTACTTCCACTTCGGCACCGATCGCGCCCTGCGGCAGGGGCCATGGAAGCTGGTCTCCGCCAAGTTCGGCCGCTGGGAGCTTTATAATATCGATGAAGACCGCACGGAGCTGAATGACCTCGCTGCCAAGCATCCTGAGCGCGTGAAGGCCATGGCCGCCAAGTGGTTTGACATCGCCAAAAACACCGAACGCCTCAAGG
>JAYQQG010000131.1:0-9212 GCA_038145765.1 Verrucomicrobiales bacterium | reverse complement strand
GCGCTGAATGGATCGGGCATATTTATCGAGTGATGCCAGCAGTTCCAGGAGTTCGCCGAACTGTTTGGTATTGAGTGTCTTTTGGGCGGTCAACTTCAGGCTCACATCTTCCGCCCCGAGTTCGATGAGAATTCGGTTTAGTTCATTGTCGTCGGCCACATATTCCACACGTTTTTTGCGGGAAATTTGATAGAGAGGCGGTTGGGCGATATAGACGTAACCATGTTTCACCAGGTCCTTCATTTGGCGGTAGAAAAAGGTGAGCAACAAGGTCCGGATGTGGCTGCCATCCACATCAGCATCCGTCATGATGATGACTTTATGATATCGAAGTTTTTCGAGATCAAACGCACCCTCACCTTCGCCGTCGCCAATACCGGTTCCGACTGCCGTGATCATGGTGCGAATTTCCTTGTTTTCCAGGACCTTGTTTAATCGGGCTTTCTCGACATTGATGAGTTTACCGCGGATGGGGAGAATGGCTTGAAACTTACGGTCTCGGCCCTGTTTCGCTGAGCCGCCCGCGGAATCACCCTCCACAATGTACAACTCGGTATTGGCGGGATCCCGGTCGGAACAATCGGCCAATTTGCCCGGCAGTCCGCCACCAGTCATGGCGCTCTTGCGAACGGTCTCACGAGCTTTACGGGCCGCTTCGCGGGCGCGGGCGGCGGTGAGGGCCTTGTCGATGACTTTCTTGGCAACCGACGGATTGGTATCAAAGAAATGCATGAGACCGTCGTAGGTGGCCTTGCTGGTGACACCCTCGATCTCGTTGTTGACCAGTTTGTCCTTGGTCTGTGAGCTGAAACGCGGATTGGGCAGCTTGACGCTGATGACGGCCACCAGTCCTTCCCGGACATCATCGCCGGAAAGGCTTGGGTCCTTGTCCTTCAACAAGTTATTGTTCTTTGCGTACTGGTTGATACCGCGGGTGAGTGCGGTGCGGAAGCCGGTCAAGTGGGCGCCGCCATCCGCGTTGGGGATGGAGTTCGCGTAACAGAGGATTTGATCGTTGTAGCTGTCGTTGTATTGGATGACTACATCGACATACACATCGTCGGTCTTGTTTGCGATTACGATGGGCTTGGCATGGACCACTGTTTTATTGGTGCCCAACTGTCGGACAAACTGCTCAATGCCGTCCCGATAGAAAAACGTTTCTGATTTGTTGTCTGCCCGGTCATCGATCAGTTTGATTTCCACTCCGGGATTCAAAAAGGCCAACTCGCGCAGGCGTGTGGCTAGGGTGTTGAATTGGAACTCCTGTGTGATGGTGAAAATCTGAGGATCCGGCTTGAAGACGACGTAGGTACCCGTGCTCTTGGTCTTGCCGATGACCTCGAGCTTACGAGTGGTTTTGCCCCGTTCAAACTCCATGGTATGCACTTCGCCATCTCGGCTGACTTCCACTTTGAACCATTCGGAGAGCGCGTTAACACATTTCGCCCCCACTCCGTGTAGACCACCGGAATATTTGTAGGCACCTTGGCCGAATTTACCACCGGCATGCAGATTGGTGAGCACCAGTTCCACCGCGGGGATATTAAATTTAGGATGGATGTCGACCGGAATACCGCGGCCATCATCCCGGATAGAGACCGAGCCATCCACATGGATGGACACAGTAATCTGTTTACAGAATCCTGCCAGATGCTCGTCGATCGAGTTATCCAGCACCTCAAAAACGCAATGGTGCAGGCCGCGCTCGTCGGGATCCCCGATGTACATGCCGGGCCGTTTCCGGACGGCTTCGAGGCCTTCTAGTTTGTCAATTTTCGAGGCATCATATTTCGCGCCTCCAGCCGTGTCGGCTGTTTCCTTATTATTTGCCATCTCCTAATTTTAACTGCCTCCCACAAGGCGAAGCTTGAAAGGGAAAAAATACCTAAAAACATGAAACACCACAAACTTAAAGCATTCCATAAGGCAACAAGAGCGCCATATGTAGTGCCTCACGCGCCGAATAAATCAATATGTAGTGCCTGTTAATAAGTTTGAGAGAAAAAGAAAGGCCCTTGAGTAAAGGCCCTTTGGAAAAAATGAAAATCGAATTTATCTCTCCGGATTTTCGATGGACTCCGGGAGGGAGTTGGGATCCTCCGGGCTGGCAAAATTGCCACCATTTTGGGTACCTTCAAAGCTGAATACGCCTACTTCAGGGGTTGTTGCAGGCGATTCCTCCTCCATCGATGTGCCGGGGTTCTCGGAAAAGCCACTGGAGGGTTCGGTTGGGGGCGTGGTGATTGGGCCGGAAACGCCTCCTCCTTTAATGGAGTCGCCCGGATCAGGCATATTGTTGATCGCTCCAAAATTCAACATTAACGCGGAAATAGCGGCCAAACTGCCCACCGGTATCAACCAACGCAAGACATTGCCCAGCGTGCCGGTGGCTAGTTCAGGTTGAACGGAGTCGCTGATGGGTTCCTCAGCTTCGATTTGACGTTCCACTTGGGACCAATAAAACTCCCGGGTATCGTCTAAAACGGCCTTGTTTTCCCCAATTTCAAGGGCTTTTTTTACCGCCCGGAGATCATTGGCCAACTCGCGCGCCTCAAGATCACGATCGATCAGGTCTGCGATTCGGGCTGATTCTTGAGGTGCCAGTTCGCCATCGAGCCAAGCTTGGATTTTCAATCGGTCTTCCTGCTTCATTATGCCTCTTTTCTCTAGACTTAACTTTGTCGCTCTTTCTTCAAAGAAATTAGAATTTTTGCCAATCTTCGGCGCGCATAGAATAATCGGCTCATCACGGTGCCGATGGAGCATTGCATGGATTTTGCGATTTCCTTGTATTCCATGCGTTCGAACTCATGCAAAACCAGCACCGTGCGGTGTTCGTAACTGAGTTTTTCCATTGCTGCATCGATTTCCTTGCGTAGTTCCGAACGCTCCATTTTCTCCGTGGGATTATAATCCTCAACTTCCATGCGCCGCTCTACGCCACCAGTTTCCTCTTCCATTTGGTCCAAGGAATCGGTTTGTTGCCGTTGCCGCTTGCGGAGAAAATCCAGACACAAATTGATGCAAATGCGCGTCATCCAGGTTGTGAAACTGGAATTGTGCTGAAATTGTTTCAAACGTTGCCAGCCCTTGACCCATGCTTCCTGGGATATATCCAGTGCCTCCTCCTCATTGCGAAGCATGCTGAAGGCTCGCGCATAAATCTTATCCCGGTGACGATGGACGAGTTCCTCGTACGGAGGCATCTGCCCGTTTTGGGCGGCCCGAACCAACTCGGCATCTTCAGCGTTGGGGATGTCGAGTTTGGGCATGGTTAACCTTTCAATCGACCTTTCGTGCTGGGCACGGATCGGCCGATGCGCGGATCTTTTTGGCAAGCAAAGTCTGTTGCCTTGGCAAAGGCCTTAAACAATGCCTCCACCACATGATGCGGTTCCTGTCCGTACAACAGTTCCAAGTGGAGGTTGCACCGAGCCTCATTGGTGAATCCTTGGAAGAATTCGCGGGCCAACCCAAAACGAAACCGGCAGGCATCGTCCTGGTTCATTTCGCCCTTGAGCACCTTGAATCCGAGTTTATCCATGCCTTTCCAGACAAGATAAGGTCGACCGCTGAAATCCACAACGGCCCTCGCCAAGGTTTCATCCATAGGCAGGTGCGCCTCACCCCATAGTGGATTACGGGGGTCAAAACCTGTGCCGTAGCGCCGGATTCCCCGTTTTTCTCCAAGGGCTTGCCAGTAGGCCTGCCCGAGGGCGATGCCCACATCCTCCACCGCGTGATGCAAATCCACATCCAGATCTCCAGTGCACTTCACCTGTAAATCGCAGACAGCGTGTTTGGCGAATAAGGTGAGCATGTGGTCGAAAAACGGAATGCCCGAATCAATCGACGACTTGCCTTTGCCGTCGATCTTCAGTTTTAGGGAAATCCGGGTCTCGCCCGTGGCGCGTTCGATCTGCGCCGTGCGCGTGCTCATGGTTGGGGTCTTTTAGCTGAAAAATGCTGGAAAAGCGATTGTTTATTGATCCTCACTAGCCAGTAGGCGTTCGGCGTCAATCGCTGCCGCACAGCCCATGCCGGCGGCGGTGATGGCCTGACGGTAGACTTTATCCGAGCAATCACCGGCCACAAAAACCCCCTTCACATTGGTGCGGGAACCTTCCTGGCGTAGGATATAGCCGGCCTCATCCTGATCCAACTGGTCTTTAAAAATCTGCGTATTGGGCACATGGCCAATGGCGATAAAAACGCCGGCACAATCGATGGTGGACTCCTCGCCGGTCTTGTTATTCTTGAGGCGCACACCGGTCACTTTATCCTCGGCTTCTCCGAAGATTTTAGCGACTTCGGAGTCCCAGACTGGTTCAATTTTATCGTTGGCCAAGGCACGTTCAGCCATCACCTTGGAGGCGCGCAGCTCATCTCGACGATGGATGAGATACACTTTACTGGCGAAACGCGTCAGATAAGTAGCCTCTTCACAAGCGGAATCACCACCACCAACTACCACGAGCGGTTGATCACGAAACATCGGCAAGGCTCCGTCACAGGTGGCGCAGTAGGTGACGCCCTTCTTATCGAGCTTCTTCTCACTTTCCAGGCCCAAATGGCGATGGCCGGCCCCACTGGCCACTATCAGGGTTTGGGCTAACATTTCATTACCGTCGACTGTCAGTTTAAATGGGCGTTGGCTGAGATCCACAGCCTCGACCGTACTGCCAAACCGAACGTCGGCCCCAAACCGTTCAGCTTGTTGCTGGAGGTTGATCATCAATTCGGTGCCGTCAATGCCCTCAGGCCAACCTGGAAAATTCTCAACAATACTGGTGGTCGTAAGCAATCCGCCGGGCATGGCCCCGGTCAATACGATGGGCTTGAGCTGGGCCCGGGCAGTGTACAGCGCAGCAGTGAGGCCGGCGCAGCCGGAGCCGATGATGACGACTTTCTCGATCTCGTTCGACATGGGGCGGCTACGCTACGCAGCCGCTTTGCCGATGGCAAGTGGAAGCTTCCACGGGCGCTGGGGAATGCTACTTGGCGAGAAAAACTTCCTCGTTATCTTTCTGGGGCGCCGCAGGAGCTTCCTCTGTTTGGAGGTCGCCATTGCGTTCTGTGTTTTCGGTGTGCTCTGAGCTGAATTTCACACTCACAATTCGGCTCACACCGCGTTCCTGCATGGTCACGCCGTACAGTACATCAGCTGCAGCAATGGTGCGTTTGCTGTGGGTGATCACGATGAACTGGGACATGGCCAAAAATTCCTTCAATTTCTGGACATAACGCTCGATGTTGGCGTCGTCCAACGGGGCGTCCAACTCGTCCAATACACAGAACGGGCTGGGTTTTACCTGGTAAAGTGAAAAGAGCAGCGCCACAGCGGTCATGGTTTGCTCACCGCCGGAAAGTAGACCGATGCGGTGCAGTTTTTTGCCGGGAGGCGAGGCCACGATTTCCACGCCGGCCTCGAGAACATCCGATTCCTCAGTGAGGACCAAATCGGCACGTCCCCCTCCGAACAAATCCGGAAACATTTTTTGGAAATTGGCGCGCACTTTGTCGAAAGTTTCAGTAAACATTTCGCGTGATTGTTTATCAATGCGGGCGATGACTTCTTCCAGTTCAGTTTTGGCGTTCACCAAATCCTCGTGCTGTGAATTGAGGAAATTAAAGCGTTCCTCCACCTCCTGATACTCGTCAATGGCCACGAGGTTTACCGGCCCCATGCTATCGATTTTGTCCTGCATCTGCTCAACCTGCGCGCGCAACGCGTCCCAGTCGGTTGGGGTATCGGGATCAGTGGCGGTTTCCTCGGCAGTGATGGTTTCGGTGGTGGTATGGCCGTCCGCGGTGATGTTGATGGTGGTGATGTCGCCCTGCACTTCCCGAAGATCCAGGTCATATTTTTCCTGTATCCGTTCGACAAGTTGTTCCTGTTTCATTTGCTTCTGGGTGACCTCAACCTCGATTTCGCCCTTTCGCTCTTGCATCTCGGTGAGTGAGTTGCGTTTTTCCGAAAGCTCCATTTCCCGGCGCTCGGCGTCCACCGCCTTTTCGTTGCGGTTTTGAGTAAGGCCAGCGGCGTTTTCACTGGCCGCTTCGCGTTCCACCCGCAGACGCTCAATTTCACGGCGCGATTCGGCATTCTGCGCCTCAAATTGCACTTTGCGTTCGGCGCTTTCACTCAGAGTTTGTTGGGCACGTTCAAGGGTTCGAAGCAGTTCAGCGAGTTGCTGTTCCATGGGTGCCTTTTGATCTTGCAGCGATGATTCACGTTCCTCGGCTTTGGACAGTGCCACTTTCGCCTCGGTGAGTTCTTCCTGGGCGATTTCGCGATGATCGCGTTGCTCTTGGATGAACGTTTCGTGCCCCGACACCTCATCCAGTAAACGGCGTTCCTGTTCCTCCTGTTGACGGATGCGGGCATTGAGCTCGATGCCTTTGCCTTTGGCTGATTCTTCCTGTTCAGCCAGATTGCGAATCTCGAAGATGACGGTTTCAATTTTTTGCTCCAAAACCTGACGCGAGTTTTGGAGTGCCTTGAATTCACCTTTGCGGGTGGCGATGGCCACTTCGCGGTCACTCAATGCATCTCGCGCGTTCTGGAGGCTGGCCTGAAGCTCGGTCTGCTCGGCCAACAGTTGGCCCTTTGAACGGCTTGCCTCGTCGATTTGGCGGCCCAATGTATTGAGCTGCACTTCGAGTTCATCAATCTGATTGCGTCTAGCCAAGACGGAATGGTGCTCTTTGCCGCTTCCCTGGCCGCCCGTGTAAACTCCCTGCTGGCTGAGTGATTCTCCGTTACGGGTTACGTAATCAAAGCGGCCGGGGTTCATGCGCCACAATCGGGTGGCCGTTTCCAGAGTATCCACGACCAAGGTCCGGCCCAGCAATGTTTGCAACAGCGGTTGGATGCGTTCATCGGTCTCCACAATATCCAGCGCATGATTGGCTTCAGCGGGGATATCGGCGGGGGGGATGGCACCGCCCCGTTGGCGCAGGAGTTCCAGGGCAACAATGCTGGCCCTGCCCTGTTCACTTTGCGCCAGTTGTCGGAGCATTTGGTCAGCGCTTTGAGGGGCTTCCGTGATGACGAGTTGGAGATTAGATCCCAGTGCCGCTTCAATGGCGCGAACATATTCATCGGGCACACGCATCTGATCGGCCAAGGAGCCAATCGCACTGTCAAATTGGGTAAGCACGGTTTGAGCGCCGGCTCCAAATCCTTCCTTGGATTCAATGAGTTGCTTCAGGACATCCTTACGTGACTTGGCTTCAGTCTGTCTTTGGAGCAATTCGTCGAGTAGATATTCGGATGTGGTGAGGTCGTCGCTGATGACCGAGAGCCTGGATTGACGTTCTTCCACAGTGCCGCGATGTGTTTCAACATGCAGTGAATCGTCCTCGACGCTGCGCTCAAACTCACCAAGACTGGATTCGAGTTTGCCGCGTTCTTCTTCCAGCTGAATTTTCTCGGCAGAGAGTTTTTCAAGGCGCGCGGCATTACCCTGTTTTTGCAATTCGAGCGCATTCCGTTCATTTCGGGAGCCGGCGAGGCGTTCGCTCAGGTTGCTCGCGTTGGAGTTGGATTCGGAAAGTTCGGCTTGTCTTTGGTTGATCGCTGATTCTGTAGATTCGACAGCCGTACGTTTATCCGTCACGTGTTGGCGGGCGCGCTCGAGGGCGTGGCCGGAATCGGCCAGCTGTTGGTTGATGGTTTCCAGTTCGGCGTCGACCTGTTTACGTCGATCCTGAGCGCCGGCAATATCCGCCTCGGCATCGGTATGTTGCGCATCCAGTTCCTCCATCCGCTGTTCGTTGTATTGGATGCGGTTTTCGTGGCGCTCGACCTCAGACTTTAATTCCAGACCGCGTTGTTGGGCGGCGCTGATTTGCCGATCCAGTTCAGTAAGGGCTTGGCGTAGTTGTTTTAGTGCGGCTTCTTCCTCAATGATGCCGGTTGAATGATTTTGCAGTGTATCTCGAATATATTCGGATTCCTTTCGGATTTCCTGAAGCTCTACATCGATGCTGTCAAATTCATGGCGGGCCAGCTTGGTTTCCAGTTCACGGAGTTCATCCATGATTTTCTGGTAGCGCCGTGCCTTGCCGGCCTGACGTTGGAGTGAGCCGATTTGGCGCTTAACCTCCCGGATGGTGTCTTCGAGGCGCAGCAGGTTTTGCTCTGTGTAATCGAGTTTACGCAGGGCCTCTTTCTTTTGCTGCTTAAACTTGGTAATGCCAGCGGCTTCTTCGATCACCATGCGCCGTTCAGTGGGCTTGCTCTTGATGATGTCGGTGATCTGGCCCTGAGCCATGATGCTGTAACTGTTTCGGCCAATGCCCGTGCCCATAAACAGCTGTTGGATGTCGCGCAGGCGGCAGGAGGCGCCATTGAGGAAGTATTCACTGCCGCCGTCACGAAAGACCCGGCGTGTAACTGTGACTTCCGTGAAGCTCAGGTCGACGCCAGCGGCCTTGAGGTTCTCGTCGTCCATGTCGCCCAGTGTGATAGACACCTCTGCCATGCTCGTGGGTTTGCGGCCGCGTGTGCCGTCAGTGCCACTGAAAATGACGTCTGCCATTTCGCCGCCGCGTAACGCCTTGGCAGACTGTTCGCCGAGCACCCAACGGATCGCGTCTGATATATTGGATTTACCACACCCGTTGGGGCCAACCACGGCAGTGATGCCGGGCTCAAAATTCAGGGTTGTCTTGTCCGCGAACGACTTAAATCCGATTGCCTTTAGGCTTTTGAGATACATTCAATCCTCCTTGCGTCCGCAGAATTGCGAACGCGGCGATAATCCGGGGAATGACCGGCCGGGCCAAGTGGTTTTCCGCTTAGTTATCCACAATGCCCTGTGCTTCAGCCCTCACGGCCTGGGCTAATTCCTTGGGCGTGAGTACCGTGGCCTGGCTGCCCCAGCCAAGAATCCAGCGTTGGATATCGGAGAGATGGCTCAATTGAAGTGACAGTTCCACGGACCCATCCTTAAGCATTTTGATCTTTTGAGTCGGGTGCCAGTTCTTTTCTTGAATAAATGGGGCCACCGTTTTGGTGAATCGCACGCAGACATCATACGATTCGTCGCCTTTATAAACTCCGAATGAATCTGCCAAGTAATTATCGAGCGAAAAGTTATCGGGTCGGTCAAAGGTTTTGCCGGTGGATTCCACATCAAGAATGCGCGTCGGGACAAAACAACGGATGTCGCGCCGTTTGTGGTCGAAGGCGTAGAGATACC
>JAYQQG010000130.1:0-9277 GCA_038145765.1 Verrucomicrobiales bacterium | reverse complement strand
GCCTCTAATAGTGGCACATAGAATGCTGCTCGCGGGGTATGATCGACGGGTTGTTTGCCAGCGCCAACTATCAGGGCGTGAAAAAAATGCTCGATGCCACCGTGCTGCGGCAGGAGGCCATCGCGAGCAATTTGGCGAACATTGAAACGCCCAATTACAAACGGGTGGATGTGGCGCCGGCGTTTGCCACTGAGTTATCCCGGGCGATCGCGGAAGGAGGCGTTACCCACGTGCAACAACTGAAACCCACCGTATCGATTGACCAAACTGCCGTATCGCAAAACCGGGACGGCAACACCGTGCAGCTGGAGAAGGAACTCACTCATCTGCAAAAAAATATGGTCGCGCACCACCTGCAAACCCAGATGATCACCGGCACGCTCAATAAACTGCGTTCGGCCATTCGCACCCGATAACCGAGGAATCCATCATGTTAAGTGTTAATTTACTTCCCGGAGCCGACAGTGCCGCCTCTGCTATTCAGGCAGAGAAGGTGCGCATGGAGGTCATCTCTCAAAACATTGCCAACGCCAATACCACCCAAACGCCGCAAGGCGGTCCGTACCAGCGCCAGGTGGTGCGGTTTGAGACAGTGATGAAAAATCAGTTTGATGCCGCTAATGCTGTCCAGGAAGTGAAGGTGGCCGGAATTGAAGGAGACGCCCGCCCGCATCGGCTCTTATATCAACCCGGTCATCCCGATGCAGACCCGGAAACGGGAATGGTGAAATACCCGAATGTGAGCATCCACGAGGAAATGGCGGACTTGATCTCCTCCTCACGCGCCACCGAGGCGAACCTAGCGATTATCCGTACCGCCCGTCAAATGGCCATGCAAACCCTCGCCATTGGCAAAGGCAACTAACTTGATACTTTATTAAATAGAAACACGCATCATGATCCCGGTTCAAATGAATCCCATGGCGACGCAAGGGCTGACGGAAATGTACCGTCAGCAACGTGCCATGATGGATCAGGCCCGGGAGATTCAACAAGCCGCGAAGACCGGCCAGGTGGAATCCACCCAAGCCGCGCAGGGCGCGGGTGCGGTTCAGGGTGCCGGATTTGGTGAGGTGCTCAATCAATTTGTGGGCGAGGTGAACCAGAAACAGCTCGACTCCACACAAGCTGTCAACGACCTGCTCGCGGGAAAGGAAGTCCCGTTGCATCAGGCGATGATTGCCATGCAGGAGGCCGGTGTGGCCTTTCAGCTCATGGTGGAAGTGCGCAACAAACTACTGGAAGGATATCAGGAACTGATGCGCATGCAGATCTAATCCCTAACAAACCTCATCGACGGATCGAATTATGGAACAACTCAGAGCATTAGGCGCACAACTGCTGGCCATTTGGTCGCAATTGGGTGTGAACCAAAAAATCACCGTGGCAGCTTCCGGCTTCATCGTCGCCGTGACGCTGGCGGTGGTGGTGTTCTTCACCAGTCGCACCGATTTCGTGCTGCTCTACGGCGGACTGGATCCGAAAGATGCCGGCGAAGTGGTGTCTGTGCTGGAAGAACAGAGTGTGCCGTACGAGGCCGGTGCCGGCGGCACCAGCATCAAAGTGCCTCGCAGCCAAGTGCATAGTTTGCGTATGACGCTCGCCAGCCGCGGCCTGCCCAAGTCCTCCGGAGATGGCAAGGGTTACGAGCTGTTTGATGAGAAAAACACCATCAGCATGTCGGATTTCGTTCAGCAGGTGAACAAAAAGCGCGCGATCGAGGGTGAGCTTGGCCGTAGTATTTCGATGATCTCAGGCGTGAAAAGTGCCCGCGTGATGGTGGTAATGCCTGAGACGCGGTTGATTGTGGATGATAACAAGAAACCCACCGCCTCGGTGATGATCAATGTTAGCCAGGAAGGCATGGTCGACCAGCAATCGGTGAATTCCATTCGTTTCCTCGTAGCCAATGCCGTGCCCGGCTTGCAGCATAACCATGTGTCGGTCGTGGATAATTTCGGCAACACTCTTTCGGCCAATGAAGAAGGCGGCACGTTCAGCGCCATGGCCAACAACCGGCTGACGGCCCGGCGTAATCTCGAGTTGTATCTTTCCAGTAAAGTGGAATCCATGCTTGCCGGCGTGCTGGGTCCCAATCAAGTGCAGGTCACCGTAAGCGCGGAAATGGATCACGACCAAATTACGCACACCTCGGAGATTTATGATCCTGAAGGATCTGTGACCAACACGGTCACCGAAAAGATTGAGAACACAGGGAACACCCAACCCTCGCCCGGTGGTCTGGTCGGTACGCCTGTGAACGCCAATGCCAGCACAAACAATCTTGCCGGCAGTGCGCTTTCCAACAATCAGCAGAACAAAAGCGAGAGTGTTGTGTCCTTCAACAACAGTCGCACGACAACCAATGTGGTTAAGGCCGCCGGTGAAATCCGCCGCCTGACCGCTTCGGTATTGGTGAATCAAGGCACTGATCCCCGCGATAATGCCTCGATGACGCAATTAACCAATATCGTGAAGAACGCTATCGGACTCCATGCCGGGGCCGCCGCAGTGCGCCCGGATGACATCGTCGTGGCGGAAATGGCATTTAACCGCGCCCACATTACTGAGGCGCAGGCCCAAATGAGCTCGGCAGCCACGAAAGATCTCATTAGCACCGTCCTGAAAAATCTCCTCTACGTCCTGTTAGGCGGTGCGGCCTTGTTAGCCTTTGTGAAACTGGTGCATCGCAGCAGTGATGAAACCATCCAGACCGGAGTGCCCGTAGGCCAATTGTTGGGCACGGTTGGGCCAGTGCCAGCCGTGGCTGGGGCGATGGGGGCCATGCCTGCTCCAGGTGGAATGGGGGGAGCAATGGCTGGTGGCTCGAGCGCTGGTTCCGAGTCGGTTGCGTCGACTCCTTCTCAACCCATTACGATTGAGGGCTCTGCAGGGCGAGTGGAAATCAACACCGATAACATGACCTTGGAAGATATCGAAAGCACGATCGCCGATGCGCGCACAGGCAAAATCAAACTCTCCCCGGTGCACATCCAACAATTGGTCGCTGCCCGCGATGAGGAACGCGAGCGATTGAAACTACTTGCGGCGACTGAAGATGATGTGGAGGTCATCGAGGAACAGAAACAAAAACTGATCATGGACTTTGGCTTGGGCGCCAAGCAGCCCGAGCGTGTAAACATCGAGGTGCTTCGCGACATGATCACCGAAAGCCCTGAAACCATGGCAGTGGCCGCCCGCCGCTGGCTCAAAAATGAGGATGCTGAATAAACTCGGAAAGGACCTCTGTGATGTCGACTAGAAC
Organism: Verrucomicrobiales bacterium; assembly: GCA_038145765.1. Taxonomy (GTDB): domain Bacteria; phylum Verrucomicrobiota; class Verrucomicrobiia; order Limisphaerales; family UBA1100; genus UBA1100. The sequence continues at coordinate 6,012 of JAYQQG010000130.1, read as the reverse complement.
TCCCGCAAATTTGCACCTATCAGCTTCCCAAAAGCTCGCGGCATTCCTCGTGATCATGGGCGAGGATGCGGCCGCCGATATCATGAAGAATTTCGATGACAACGAGCGCGAGCTGGTCTGTGCCGAAATGGCCAACCTGCCCCTGCTTGACAGTACCCAGCAGGGGCATGTGTTGCAGGAATTTACTGAGATGGCCGTGGAAGCCCGGAGCGGAATCAGTGGCTCGGTCGATTTCACTCGGTCCGTGCTTGAGAAATCAGTGGGCCTGTTCAAGGCAGCGGAAATCATTGGCCGTGTGGGTACAGCCCGCACCAGTGTAGCCAGCATGCAGCATATTATTGATTTGGATTCCACCTCGATCACAAATCTGCTGAAGGAAGAGGATGCACAGACCATAGCCCTCGTGCTAAGCTATCTTTCGGCAGCGAAAGGTTCGGAAGTCTTGATGGGCTTGCCGGAGCGCCAACGCGAAATCGTGGTGGAAAAACTGGCCACCCTGGAATCGACTCCCATTGAGGTGGTGGAAACGCTGGGTGAAGTCCTTTCCTCCAAGGTGGGTGAACGAGTCAGCCGCGCGTTGAACCAGACCGGTGGTGAGAAATCCGCCGCCGCCGTCCTCAATGCCATGGGCAAAGATGAGCGCAAGAAGCTGCTGGATAACATCGACGAACGTCAACCGGATTTGGTGCGCTCCATTCGAATGAAGATGTTCACCTTCGACGACCTGCAAACGCTCGACGTCAAGACTATGCAGAAGATTATGCGCGAAGTGGATGCCGGTCAGCTGGCCATCGCCCTGAAGGCGGCGACCACCAGTCTCCGCGACGCCATGCTCGGGGCACTCTCCAAGCGCGCGGCTGAGAATGTCTATGAGGAAATTGAAGGGCTGCCGGACAATCTTTCCATGCGCGCTATTGAATCATCACAAAATAGTATTATCGACGTGGTGCGCCAGTTGGAAACTGAAGGAGAAATCTCACTCGAAAGCGACTAAACCCTCATGGTTAAAGCCATTGACAATCTCGTGACCGACGCGCCCCTGCGCGATATTCGCTTGGCCATCGGCCCGGCAGAAGTGCTTCTGCAAGAAGGACATGACGACAACCCAATGCTGCGCCCTGAGGTCCTGGAAGAGGTTGCTCATCCGTCACGGGAAGCGGTCGATGAAGAGCAATTGTTTGAGCGCGAACAAGCCGGATACCAGCGTGGCCGAGAAGAAGCTGTGGCCGAGTATGAAGCGCAGATCCAAGCATTGCGTGCCGAGTTAGATCAGAAAAATGCCGAGGATCTTCCGGGGATGCTGGGTAAGATTGAAACCGAGGTGCATGGCAGTTTGAATCATCGGTTGCAATCACTGGAATCTGAGCTGGTGGAATTCGCCACCGAGGCCGCCATTCGTTTGGTAAATGGATTGCCGATCAGCACCAAGATCGTGGAATCTGCCATTCAGGATGCGCTCGGTCATTGTGAGAATGATGCCGAGGTGGCGGTGTATCTGAATCCGGAAGATTTAAAACTCCTCAAGGAGGCCGGCTCCGACCTGTTGGCCGACTCGCCCCATCAACGCCGTGTGCGCTATTTGAAAGATGAAGAAGTGTCCCGTGGCGGTTGTTTGGTGGAAACCAGTTGCGGGCTGATTGATGGACGCCGTGAAACCCGCGAGCAACTCCTGCGCGAAGCCGTTGACTCATGATTGCCACCGACACAGCCGAATCCTCCAGCAGCGTCAAGGGTTTGGCCCAGGCGCGCTCGCGTTTGTCTGGCACGCGGCTCGTCCAGAATCGCGGTCGTGTCACGCAGATGATCGGGTTGGTGATTGAATCACAGGGCCCGATGGCGTCGGTCGGAGAAATATGCCGCATCGAATCACAAATCACACACCAAAGCATCGAGGCCGAAGTCGTGGGCTTTCGCGGCCGCAAGCTGCTCCTCATGCCGCTGGGCGAGGTTACTGGGATTTGCCCCGGCAGCGAGGTGATTGCCACCGGTCATTCCCTACGTGTGCCGGTGGGGGATCAACTGCTCGGCCGAGTGATTAACGGATTGGGACAGCCGCTTGATGAACTCGGTGAACTTTCGCGGCGTGCGGTGGCCGAGCTAAATTTAGCCACACCGCATCCGCTCAAGCGGGCCCGGATTACCGAGCCATTTGTCACCGGCATTAAAGCGATTGACACCTTTACCCCATTGGGCCGCGGCCAACGCATGGGCATTTTTGCCGGCAGCGGTGTGGGTAAATCCACGCTCATGGGCATGATGGCCAGCCAAGCCGAGGCCGATGTCAATGTCATCGCCCTGATTGGTGAACGAGGCCGTGAGGTGCGGGATTTTATTGAGCGCGATCTCGATGAAGAAGGCCGGGCCAAATCAGTCATCATTGTGGCCACTTCCAATGAGCCCGCCTTGGCGCGGGTGAAAGGCACGTTTCTTGCCATGACGATTGCCGAGTCCTTTCGCAATCAGGGCAAAAACGTGCTGCTGATGATGGATTCCGTCACGCGCTTTGCGATGGCTCAGCGTGAGATCGGCCTTGCGATTGGGGAGCCACCCAGTTCGCGCGGATATACACCCTCGGTCTTTTCGCTATTGCCGCAATTACTCGAGCGCGCTGGTAATAATGAGCATGGTTCCATCACCGGTTTGTTCAACGTTTTGGTGGAAGGCGATGACATGAACGATCCGGTGGCCGATGCCGCTCGATCGATTCTGGACGGTCATTTGGTCTTATCCCGGGAATTGGCGGCGCAAAATCATTACCCGGCGATCGATGTTCTGGAAAGTGTCAGCCGGCTGTCTCATGACCTGCTTGATGCGCCGCGTCGCGAATGGATGGGGAATGCGCGCGAGATGCTGGCCATCCACCGCAAAAGCCGCGACCTCATTTCCATTGGGGCTTATCAAGCGGGATCGAATCCGCAGATTGATCGGGCGATTGAAATCCATGATCCGCTCAACGCCTTTCTCCGCCAATCAGTGGGCGAAGGGTTTTCGCTGGAGCAAAGCTGGGAAAGCCTTCAGCACACCATGGGCGTCACGGAGCCATTGCAGACCGCCGCACAAATACCGGCCCAGCAAGAAAACGGCACGCCGGATGCTGTGCAAATTCAGGATAATGCGCCTGAGACCCCATCGCCGTTTGGTCAGATGCCATGAAATCATTTCAATTTAAACTGAAAACCGTGCTGGAAGTCCGGGCCAATGAAGAGGCTCAGGCCGGCGAGGTGTATGCCCAGGCGCAAGCGCACCTCGAAGAGGCCCGGCAACATCAGCGTGCCGTGGAAGAGGCGATTGAAGGCAATCTAACTGCCTGTCAGCAGGCCTTTGCCGGACAGGCCGCCACCGGCACGTTGGCGCATTTGCAAACCGCCCTGCGCGAATTACGCGGACAACTCAGTCAACTCGAGCCTGTAGTGGCCGAACGCCAGGCTGAGGCGGAGGCCAAGTGGCAGGAACTCCTTACGGCACGTCGCCGGCGGGAGGCTTTGGAAACCATGCGCGACCAACAACAAGCCGTTCATGACCGCGAAATCGTACGTACCGAGCAACAGGCGATTGACGAAATGGTGCTCTTGCGCGAGGCCGGTGGCTTTGCGCAAAAATGGTTCAATTGATCGATGAAAAAATTACTCACATCCAGTATCGGCCAGGTGCTTCTGAGTGTTGTGGTGGTCACCGCCTGTTTGGCTGGGATGACTTGGTGGGCGACCAAGAAAATTAATGAGAACGCGTCCTTGCAGGGCCTGATCAATGAATTGAAGGCGGCGCAGTTAGACAACAACGCGACAGTGGAGAAACCGAAGGATCCGGGATTATCCGGAGCCACCAAGACGCCTGAGCAACAAGTATACGAGGAGGAAAAGCCCAAGCGAGACGAGCGCATTATCTCTGCGTTTGAGACATTGAACGCGGTGACTTCTCCGGGTGAATTGGATTTTACCAATCCCAAGATCGCGATCCTCATGTCCGAGATGCGGAATCGATGGAGCTACATTCAACAGCGTGAAGCGGAACTAAACGAACTGGAAATACATTTGGGCGAGCAGTTGCAGGCCTTGCAATTTCATACCAACAACATCACCCGCACGCGCAATCAACTGGATCAACTCTTTGAAGGGCGCATCAATTTGATCCGCCAAGAGGAAGAGGCGCGACTGCAGGAAATGGCCCGCATTTACGAGAACTTGCTGTTGCCTGGCCAACCGGATGGCCCTGCGGTGGTGCGTCAAATCCTCCGGGCCAATCTGGCTCAGGATCCGGCGCTGAACGGCAAAGTGTTTCAGTATCTGGCGCCCACCAATCAAGCTGTGGTGATTCGCACATTGCTCAGTGGGGAGACCAGTGATCCTGAGCTTTACCAAAACCTCATCCAACATCACCGTAAGACGATGAAGGCCGGGGTGATTGATCCGAAAACCGAGGAGACCCCGTAACATGGAAGCCAGTACCACCACATTTCAAAAAACAACCTCAGCCCAGGAAACAGTGCTCGGTCTCGCGCCTTCTACCCGAAGTGCTGAGGATGCGGAACAGTTTGATAAGATTTTTGAGGATGCCTCCCAAAAAATAAAGACCGAGGAGGAAGACACCACCAACCGATCCGAGGAAGAAGAGGAACAGGGCGCCCAGAAAAAAGAGGTTTCTCCCAAGAAACTTCAGGAAGTGGAAGCCAGCGAAGCGCTTACCGGGCTCGTACGCGCCACCGAATTGCAAAAGCAAACGGCGAAGAAAGTCATCAAGGCCGAGACAGTTCAACAACAGGAGATCGTTTCAACCGCTGAAAAGGTACCCAAACTTAAGAAGAATGCACTCAAGCAGAGTACAGAATCTTCTGTAGAAGCCAAAGCGCAGGCCGCCCTGAAACGCCAGCAGGAACGTATTGCCAATCGCGCTCGGAGCCGCTCTCAGGAATTTCAACAAAACGCCAAGGCCGATCAAGTCAAGGCCGAGCAAATGCGCGAACAAATCGCTCAACCAAAGCCCACCCCGCAACAGGCTAATCCCGTCGTCAAGGAGCTGACCCAGCAAACGGCATTGAAAGACGGCACGCAAGTTGCTTCGAAACTCGATAACATGACGATGTCTTCCAAGCCACTTGCTCCTAAACCGGAGGTGAAGCCCGTGCTGGTGGAAGAAGTGCGTCCGGCTACCGGTGCGGATTCGTCTCCGCGTTCAGGTCAGCAATCGGCTCAGCAGGATTTACCGAAAGATAATTCTCCCAAGGAACCGGCGCTCCCCGTGGCCGGGGTTCAGAACGCGATGCCCGCAACCAATGGGGTGACGCCTGCTCAGGCGGTTGCCGCCCAACCAGGCACGTTGAACCCCATGCTTGAGAAGATTTGGGATGCCGTCACCACCTTTCGCGTGCGCGGTGAGAACGAGATGACGGTTAAGGTGCAACCCGATAACGACACTGAAATGCAGCTCACCATTAAGTATGGTGCCGGTGGGGTGGAGATCGAGGCCCGCATGCAGCAGGGCGATGGCCGCCAGCTCGCATCAGGTTGGAATGAACTGCAGCAGCAACTTTCCGAGCGTGGTGTGAATTTGGGGGATTTGGCTTCTGAAGATTCGGAGGAACCCTCACGTGACTCCAATGCCCGCCAATTTAACCAACAAAACCAGCATCAACCCTACACGCCGGAATTTCAGATTGGCTCGGATGAAGCGGATTGGGCTGCATTAGGCTTGGCCGCTAACCGGGACAAAGAACCTATTCGGACCACTGCCCCAGAAGCAACCGACAAAGTCGAGGAAGCCTACGATGGATGGCAAAGCTGGGCTTAACAAAATAATTTGAACCATGATCAGTGCTGCAGACATTCAATCGCAAATGACCGCCCCGCCCGAAACACTCGAGCGGCTGCCGGCCAAGACCATGGGGCAAACCGAGTTCCTGAATCTGCTCGTCACCCAGATGCGCAATCAGGATCCGCTCAAGCCGGTGAGTGACACCGAGTTCATCGCGCAGATGGCTCAATTCACCAGCCTGGAGCAAACCAAGGAGATGAGTGC
>JAYQQG010000129.1:0-9451 GCA_038145765.1 Verrucomicrobiales bacterium | reverse complement strand
GATTACGAAAGGGCTTCACCGGCCCGAGCAACGGATTCTTCGCCACCTTGCGGCGCGTCATCACCTCACCAAAACTCCCCGGTAACGGCTGCCCGGCATACTTGGCTAGGTCCGGCTTGGGATCCCACAAATCCATGTGGCTCGGCCCGCCATGCATGAACAGCCAAAGCACCCGCTTGGCTCGCGGCGCAAAATGCGCGCCGGGAGCGACCGATTGTTTGGCGCCCATCGCCGAAAAAGCCAACGCCCCCATGCCTCCGCCGGCCTGCATCAGAAATTGGCGTCGATTGGTTGTGAGTGAACTGCAATTCACGTTTCGCGTCAGTGTACGGAAAATTCAGGTGTTGTCAGGTGAATACCTTGGAGGCGTTGTGAAGGGCACTGGCTTGATTGAATAACGGCATTCCGTTAGAAATCCCCTTTGTTTGGTTCCATGAATGGGTACGTGTATATCGGGTTGATGTTGATTGGATTTCTGCCTCAAGCATTCGGGCAGGAGGTTAATCTGTTTGAAAAAAAGATCCGTCCGTTTCTGACCCAATACTGCGTGGGTTGTCACGGTCCGGAAAAGCAAAAGGCCAAACTGCGGCTCGATACCTTGGACGCGGATTTGTTGAACGGCAACGAGGTGGATATGTGGCAGGAGGTGCTGGATCTCATTAATGTCAGCGAGATGCCGCCCAAGGATGCCAAGCTGCAGCCAACGGCCCAGGACCGACAGGCGGCGGTGGCGTTGTTGGCAGCCGAATTTCGAAAGGCGCTGGAGGCACGGCGTTCGTCCGGCGGACGCAACGTGCTGCGTCGGCTCACGGCTTACGAATACAACAACACCCTGCGCGATTTGCTGCACTTGGACTTGAAGTTTGCCACGGATTTACCGCCGGAAGGATTGGCCAAGGAAGGATTCAAAAATAACAGTACCGTGCTGGGCACATCGGCTTTGCACATCGAATATTTTGAACGGATCGCCCGGGGCGCGTTGGGCCGGGTTTTGTTGGCCCCGAAAAATAAACCGCCGGTATACGCCGTGCGCATCGATCCGGAACGGGCTTTTGGGAAACCGGGCGAACACTCTGCCAACAACAATAAACGCAATCGGAACCGGGGCAATGGAGTCTCGTACAATCTGCAACCCATGGTGGATGGGAAGCCGCAGCAAAAGGGCCTGTTTCGGATGGAGTTTGGTGAATTATTACCCGATGGCACGGGCGTGCTACTGGCGGGGAATCGGCCGAAAGACCCGGTGAATACGCCATTCGCTGATGACCGAAAGATTGGCGGAGCGCAGGGAGATGGGCGTTCGGGATTTCAACCGGAATTTCGCGCGGAGATTTATGAAATCCCCCATGATGCGCCCGTCCGGGTGCGGATTCGCGCCGCGGCTATTCCGGGCAAAGGCAATACCTGGCCGCGATTATCATTCGAGCTGGGATCCTTTCGCGGCAACGGGGTCTCCGACCAAAAAGAAGCGGCCAACGTGGAAATATCGTCTGCTGAAATGGAGACGTACGAGTTTGTGGTTCACGGGGCCAATTTTCCGTTTCAGTCGAACAAACCTAGCCGACCATCCTACTTCCGCATCTTTAATGATTTTCGTCGCGGCACCAGTGAACTGACCTATGCTGAGCTGCCCAAGCTGGCCATTGATTGGGTGGAAATTGAGAGCAATCATTTTCCAGAATGGCCGACGCGCCAGAAACGGGCGATCCTCTTCGATTCCCCCAATCGCAAGAACGAATCTTTGTACGTTCGCGAAGTACTGCACCGTTTCATGGCCCGTGCCTACCGGCGGCCGGTGGCGAAGCACGAAGTGGAGCGCAAGGCGGTCTTGTTTGAGCGCTTGCGCCCGACCCAGCAATCCTTTGAGCACTCCATGGTTTCCACGCTCACTGCGGTGTTGTGTTCCTCACACTTCCTGCTCGTGGCAGAGCCGGCAACACAACAGTTGGTAGAAGGAGAGCCAGTGCAAAAGCGGAAGCTGAATCCCTACGAGCTGGCGTCGCGCTTGTCCTACTTCCTCTGGAGTTCCATGCCCGATGACCGGTTGTTTGAATTGGCCGGGCAAGGGCAGTTGCAGGATCCCGAGGTATTGACTGAACAGGTGCGCAGAATGCTCAAGGATCCCAAGGCAAAGGGATTTTCGACTCACTTCACTTCGCAATGGCTCGATCTGGCCGGCATCCGGCGGTTGGCGGTGAATCCGGAATACTTTGTTTTTCAGGAGAAAACAAAAGATCTGTTTGAAGAGGAATCGATCCGGTTTTTGCATCATGTGCTGGAGCAGAACCTGAGCATCGATAATTTCATTCACTCGGATTTTGTGGTGCTTAATCACAAGCTGGCCAAGCACTATCGTATCCCGGGTATCAGTGGAGGATTTCAGGTTCGGCCACTGGGACGGGAGCATCATCGTGGCGGCTTTTTGACCCAGGCGGGGATGCTGTTTGGTAATTCGACCGGTTCCGAGACGCATCCCATTCGTCGGGGTATGTGGGTGTTGGAACGCATGCTGGATGATCCGCCTCCGCCTCCACCTCCCAATGTGCCGGATCTTGAGGAACCGGAGGCACAGGATGAGGAGGGGCTATCGCTGAAGGAACGGCTCGTGGCCCACACCAACGTTCAGAGTTGCCGGGATTGCCACAGCAAGATCGATCCTTGGGGAGTGGCGTTTGAAAACTACAACGCACTCGGGCAATGGCGTGAAGACGGGCAGGATCTCAACGTGAAACCGGCCCACCAAAAGGTTCTGGTGGATCCCGCCACGAAATTGCGGGACGGCACGCAGTTCAGACAGTTGGATGACCTCAAGCACTATATCCTGACTAAAAAGAAAGATCAGTTCCGCCGTGCAGTGGTACGGAAAGCTTTGGCCTACGCGCTGGGGCGTTATCTGGATTTCCGGGATCGGCCGGCGGTCGATTCCATCTGTAATACACTTGAGAAAAATGACGATTCGTTCCAGACTCTGCTGGAGCAGGTCGTTCTTTCAGAACCCTTTCTAACCAAATAGACAAACGGCGCATGAAACAAAAATCTTGGCACTTGGATCGGAGAACACTGTTGAAATCCATGGGCGTCACCATGGCGCTGCCCTGGCTGGAGTGCATGACTCTGGGTGCCGAACCGGCGGCGGCGCGCAAGCGTTTCTTCGGTGGCTTTTTTGCTTACGGCGTGCCCATGCCGGCGGATGATGCGGATGATCGTCTGGAGAACGGCTGGTTTCCCGTGGGCACCGGTAAAGACTATGTGGCCCCGGCCATGCATAAGAGCATCATGCCCATGCGTGACAAGATCACGTTTCTATCGGGCCTGTCGCATCCATCCATGCGCACCACGTCCGCGCACAAGGGGGCGGATTATTTCCTGACGGGCGCTGATATTCTCAAAACCTACGACAAGCAAACCATCTCAATCGACCAGCACGTGGCGCAGGCGCTGGGGCAGGACACCCGTTTCCAGTCGATGATATTGTCTTCTTTTGGCGGGGTGAACCGACCGTATCGTTCCTCAACACTTTCGTTTGACCGGGCGGGAAGGCCGATTCCAGCCCTGAACAATCCGGCGGAAATTTTCCGGCGCATGTTCGGAGCCACCACGGCGACTGAGCGCAATGCACTCGCCAATCGGGGCAGCATTATTGATGAAATTCTCGGTGAAGCGAAGGATTTGAATCGGCGTCTGGGGGTCAATGACCGCCGGAAGATGGACGAGTATCTGTCGTCCGTGCGCGAAGTTGAAAAACTAACCGAGCGCGCGGTGCAATGGCAGGGCACGCCCAAACCCAAGGTGGACACCAAGAATCTTGACCTGAACGTGAACGTCACGTCACCAAAGGAATACCTAACCGTGATGTACGATCTGATGGCGCTGGCATTTCAGACCGATACCACCCGCGTGGCCACATTCCAAACCGCCTGCGAAGAGGGTGGACTGACCGATCGATTCCCTTCAGCACTTGGCTTAGGAAATTCGTCGCATAAGTTGTCGCACGAAAAGAAAAATTATGGCGACGTTGCCAAGTACATTACCTTCCTTAACGACATGCACGCGAACTTCATCCAGAAGCTCGATTCGATTCAGGAGGGCGACGGTACGCTGCTCGACAACACGCTATGCTTTTACGGATGCGCCACCAGCAAGACCCACCGGGCCATTAATTACCCGATTATCTTGAGCGGCGGCAAAAACCTCGGCTTCCAGCATGGAGCCCACCTGAATTACAGCGACGATATTCCGCTTTCGAATCTCTTCGTAACCATCGCCAATCAACTGTCGCGCCCGACGAAGAAGTTTGCGGACAGCACCGCCGATATCACTGAGGTGCTAAGCTAGGCGAAGACTTACTTGACGGTATTCCCGCCGGGACAAGTTGATTTTACATGGGCAATACGTGGAATAAAATCAAGCCCGAACCTTGACCCCGGCTCTCGGTCGCCGCAAAACAAGGCATGCGGATTGTTACATTGATGGTGTGCTTGGCGGCCGTTCTGAATGCACAAGCGGCCAAGCCGAATATTGTGTTTTATTTCATCGATGATCTGGGGTGGACGGATATGTCGTTCATGGGATCGAAATATTACGAGACGCAGCATGTGGATCGGTTGGCGAAGGAGGGGATGGTTTTTATGGACGCGTATGCCTGCGCGCCAAATTGTGCGCCGAGTCGGGCTTGTCTGATGAGCGGGCTGTACGGGCCGCGGCATGGGGTGTTCACGGTCGGGAATTCCGATCGCGGGCAATCGAAGTTTCGGAAGCTGGTTCCCATTAAAAACACGCGCGAATTGGCCGGGCGATTTGAGACGATTGCCGAGGTGCTGCAAAAGGCCGGGTACGTGACGGCCACAATGGGCAAATGGCATTTGGGTAAGGACCCAACCACGCAGGGGTTTGACGTGAACATCGCCGGGCGCGAGTGGGGCAGTCCAAGCGGCGGCGGCTATCATAGTCCGTACAAATATCCGAATCTTGTGAACCCGAAGAAGGGAGAGTACCTCACGGATCGGCTGGGGGCGGAGGCGAGTAAGTTCATTGAGGCGAACAAAGACAAGCCGTTCTTTCTCTATCTGACTCATTACGCCGTGCACACGCCGATTCAGGCGAAGGCGGATTTGACCGCAAAGTACGAAAAGAAAAAGATCGTCGGTGGCCACAAGAATGCGAAGTACGCCGCGATGATTGAGAGCATGGATGACAGCATTGGCGCGGTGCAGGCCACGCTCAAACGGTTGAAGCTGGATGACAACACGATCGTGATTTTCTTTTCCGATAACGGCGGGCACGGCGGTGTGACTTCAAACGCGCCGTTGCGTGGCAGCAAAGGAATGCTGTACGAGGGCGGCATTCGCGAGCCGTTGGTGATCAAGTGGCCGGGCATCACGAAGGCGGGGAGCATCTGCCGAGAGCCGGTGATTGGCGTGGATTTTTATCCGACTTTGATGGCAGCCGCTGGCGTGAAACGCAGCAAGGCGGCGCAACTGGATGGCGTGAGTCTATTGCCGGTGCTTAAGGACGCCAGCGCCTCGCTGGATCGGCCGGCCTTGCACTGGCATTTTCCTGCATACTTGCAGGGCTACACGCCGCGGCACGGGGCGTTCCGCACCACGCCGGCGGCAGCGATCCGCATGGGCGACTGGAAATTGATCGAGTATTTCGAGGACGGCACGCTTGAGTTGTATAACCTGAAAACGGATTTGGGCGAAAAAACAAACCTCGCCGCCAAGCAGCCGGCCAAGGTGAAGGAACTGCATGCCGCCATGCTCCAGTGGCGCAAGGAAACCCGGGCGCCGGTGCCAACAGAGAAAAATCCGGACTACGATCCCAAGGCGGTTTTCAAGCCAGACACCCACAATTAGCATTGCCCGGCGGACGCTCTTGCGCGAGCATCGCGCATCCATGAAACGATTTGCGTTTTCCTCCTTGGGCCGGCTGTGGCTGGCGTTGGTGCTGGCGGTCCCGTTCCTTTCCCGCGCGGAAGATAAGCCCAACATCCTGTTTATTTTTGCTGATGACCAATGCTACGAGACCATCGGCGCGCTGGGTTACACGGACATTGATACGCCCAATCTCGATCGCCTGGTGAAAGGCGGCACGTCGTTCACGCGCGCCTACAACATGGGCTCATGGAGCGGCGCGGTGTGTGTGGCCAGTCGGCACATGCTGATCACCGGGCGGTTCATTTGGCGGGCGCAGGAGGCTTCAAATCTGTTTAGCGGAAGGGCCAACGGGGAAAAACTGGCCGCGCGTAAAAAGGAATTCGACGGGCTTTGGCCGCAGGTGTTGAAGCAGCAGGGGTACCAGACTTTCATGACCGGCAAATGGCATATCCGCGCCAAGGCGGACGAGGCCTTCGAGGTGGCGCGCAACATCCGCCCAGGCATGCCGAACCAAACGCCGGCCGGTTATAATCGTCCGCTGCCCGGCAAGCCCGATTCGTGGAGCCCGTTTGATCCGAAGTTCGAGGGCTTCTGGAAAGGCGGCCGTCACTGGAGCAATATCGTGGCGGACGACGCCATCGATTACCTGGGCATGGCCAAAAAGGACAAGCGGCCGTTCTTCATGTACGTGGCATTCAACGCCCCGCATGATCCGCGGCAGGCACCCAAGGAATACATCGACAAGTATCCGCTTAAGCGTATTAAGCTGCCGGAGAATTATCTGCCGATGTATCCTTACAAGGATCAGATCGGCAATCCACATCGCCTGCGCGACGAGAATCTGGCGCCCATGCCGCGCACCGAGCACGCCGTGAAGGTGCACCGGCAGGAGTACTACGCGATCATCGAGCACATGGACACCCAGATTGGGCGCATCCTTGATGCACTGGAGAAGAGCGGCCAGGCCAAGAATACTTACATATTTTTCAGCGCTGATCACGGCTTGGCGGTGGGCCGTCACGGTTTGTTTGGGAAACAAAACATGTACGAGCACAGCACGCGTGTGCCGTTCATTGCCATGGGGCCGGGCATCAAGGCCGGAGCCAAAAATGATGCTCCGATGTATCTGCAGGACGTGCACCCCACCACGCTTGAGCTGGCCGGGGTGAAGCCCGCGGACAAGGTGGAGTTCAAAAGCCTGTTGCCGGTTCTGACAGGCAAAACTGAAAAGCACGGCTACGACGCCATCCACGGCGCTTACCTTGGCCTGCAGCGCAGTGTCACGGTCGATGGCTGGAAGCTGATCGTGTATCCGCAAATTTCCAAGGCCCGCCTCTACAACATCGAAGCGGATCCATTCGAAAACAAGGACCTGGCCCAAGACCCCAGCCAAAGCGACCGCATCAGCAAGCTCTTCGCCCGCCTGCTTGCGCAACAAAAACAACTGGGCGACAAATTAAATCTAAAAACGGCATTTCCAAAATTGTAAACACGGATACTCACGATGTTCAGGATTAAAATTAAATTCAATCATGAACATCCTGCTCATCCTTGTTGCTAACTATGTTCGAGCCGCGCATTAGCATTATCACGCTGGGTGTGGCAGACATGGCGCGGGCGATCGCCTTTTACCGTGATGGCCTCGGCTTTCCCGCCAACATCACCGATGCCACTACCGAATGGGCCATCTTCCGCACCGTCGGCACGCGCTTTGCCATTTATCCCAAGGACCTGTTGGCCGAGGACATTGCTGCTGATCATCCCAAGACGGGCACGGGCTTTGGAGGAATCACGCTGGCACACAACGTCCGTTCCGAGGCGGAGGTTGAACAGGTGCTCGAGTTCGCAGTAGCCGCAGGCGGCACGCTGCTCAAGTCCGCCCAACCCACCGACTGGGGCGGACACAGCGGTTACTTTGCCGATCCGGACGGTTACCCATGGGAAGTGGCGTTCAATCCGAACAACGTGTTTGAAGCCGACGGCACGATTTGGGGCGGGGATCTGGGGCCAATCGTTTCAGATTAGCCCGTTTTTTGAGGCGGATTAGTATCATTTGGCATTTATCATGCTCTGTTTTCTTAGGGAAAAAGAGCTGTTACTGCCATGGATTACCAAAAAACAAGTGATTCTAATCTATCCGAGTTGAATGATTGGATTATCAAGGAGCCAGTCCGTTGGATGGGGCCGTTCTTGAATTACTCGGGATTTGCCAGCGAAATGTTGAATTTTCTCTTGCCGTTGATCGGGCGAGTCAATCTGAGTGCGACTCATTTGCAACCCGCGTATTATTCAAAGAATTACCATAACGAATTACCTCATGATACGCGCAAACAAGTGGATGACTTGCTGTCTTGTTTTTTTCACCAACATAATGGGATATCCATAGTTCACGGATCAGGAGACGTGGTACTAGGCATGCCTCCTGATTCGAAATTTCGGTGTTTGCGGACCATGTTTGAAACCGATCGCATCGTGCCGCATTGGGTGGAACTCATTAAGAGTGTGGATGAAGTATGGGTGCCTTCTCAATTTAATTTGGAATCATTCATAAAGAGCGGCGTGCCCCAAGAAAAACTCAAAATTGTGCCTGGGGCTGTGGATCCCAATTTATTTGAGCCCGCAAATTCGGCTCCACTGGAACTCAAGAATCGAGCTGGCTATAATTTTCTTTCAATTTTTGAATGGCAGGAACGGAAAGCCTGGGATGTCTTGCTCGGAGCTTATCTTCGCGAATTTACTTCGGACGACGATGTGTGCCTGTGGTTGCGGTGCAGCAAGGCCGTCCATATCTTTTCTATATTGGGCAAGCAACATGGGGGGATTCAAGATCAGATTAACCAATTTGCGAGGCAACTGGGCCTGGATTTATCGCGTTTGCCACGGATAGAAATCCTCTCGGATCCATTACCGATCACGGCGATGCCGTCGTTATATCGTTCCATGGATTGTTTGGTTGGAATATCCCGGGGAGAAGGCTGGGGGCGGCCGCAACACGAAGCGATGATGATGGAACTCCCGGTCATTGCATCCAATTGGAGCGGTAATACTGAGTTTATGAACAGCCGCAACTCTCTGTTGGTGGATTGCAAGTTGGTTCCGGTGGAATGTGTCGAGAAGGAAATGCAATTTATGAACGGCCACTATTGGGCTCAACCGTCTGAAACGCATACGCGCCATTACATGCGTCAATTATACGAGAATCCGAAGCAAGGGCGGACGATTGGAAAAACTGCTCGGATGGAAATGGTGGAGCAGTATAGCCCGGAACCAGTGTCTGAGATCGTGATGGAACGGCTGCTGTATGCTCAGGATAAAGTCCAAACACGACGGAGCGTTTTCGGCTGGGGTAAAGATTCAAAGCCGTTAGTGCGGTGGGAAGGAAGTTTCCTGGATTACGGAAGTCTCTCGCATGTGAATCGAAATTTGGTTGAGGAATTGATGGCAGATTCATCCTATGAGTTTGAATGGAACTTGAACCAGAGTGCACTTCAAGGTTCACCAAACGTGCCGGATTCATTGGCTGATTGGGAATACCGAATGAATCGAAATTTGGAGTCGGTTGAAGCGGATGTCAC
>JAYQQG010000128.1:0-9514 GCA_038145765.1 Verrucomicrobiales bacterium | reverse complement strand
ACATAACCGATACCACCACCCAAGGCATACTCATGGGGCGCGGCGTAACTCGACCCTTCATAAATTTGATTCTGAGGAATCCATAATCGCGACTTGCCTTGAGATGAGAAGCGGCTTCCGTCTGGATTTATTCTTGAAGGTGCATATGTAATCTCCTTGAAATCTTCACCCCGTGAATTCACCAGTGGATCATTCGCCTGCCAACTAATGTCGATTTTCCGATAGGCCCAATAGTTACTCAGATTCACCCAGGACCTTAACGGATCTCGGGATGGGCTATCCACCGGTGAAGGCATCGGCCCCATTAACCGATAGTAATTGTAATTATCATTCGGATCCAAAACAACCACTCCCATGTTGTATTGGTTTTGTCCGTTCCAAACTGGCACCTGAATCCGCTCGTTTAACGCGGCAGGAAAACCCAAGCTTCGATCCCCGCTAAAAGATACCACTCCTTGAGTTTTATCCACCAACCGCCCGGTCAATGTATCATAGATTGCACAGCTAATGGATAGCCGCACACCCCTCAGTTTAACATCCGACAACACCCCCAGATTTGCATCCACCCTCGGAATCGCCCCGTCGGCTGTTAACGGTAACAGCCCTCCCCCTTCGGTGGCTAATAACGCAGATCTTTCTGAACGAAACGCTCTCAAAACGCGGCCCTGAATCCCACTTAAAGGCACCGCCCCGCCCTCTGCCGGGACTCCTGTTGCATCTGAATAAATTGGAACAACTTCCCCACCCGGCAGGAGATTCATGACCATATTCAACTGATACCCCCTCGGCGCTGCCCCCTGAAAGACCTGTACTTCCCCAGTCAATCGCCCGCGTAAACTTCCACGATTTCGATCATACACCACACGCATGGACACTTCATTCAACGCCGGCATTAACGCCTTCGCCGGTTGCAGCCCACGATCCTTCACTCCAATCCACTCTGGCCCACCTCGAGCGTACCAAGAATCCGGCCTGGCTCCTAATTGCCTTTGCAATCCTGATAGAAAAATCTCATTTCCCGCATTCCGCCGAAACATCGCTCTGTAGTGGGTTGGCAAAACCGAACCCGCCCCATCCTCGCCCCAAAACCGAACAGGCCACCAGTTTGTATCCACTTCGGCCAAAGGAATTGCTGGTGTAACCTGAGTAAAGGAAGCGCTGCAAAAGGTTGCCGACCATAACCCAAAGCGTGCCGGAGGAGCCCGGCGCGCAAGCTCATATTCGATCACTTTTTCTCCGTTCAAATGAACGCGTAATATCCGGCCACTTTCAATTCCAAGCTTAAGATCACAAGCAATCCAATTCCACGTTTCACCCCCAACAGGTGGTGCCTGGAATCCATCTCTCCACACCAGTTCATTCAAGCGCCACGCCCAAAATCCCCCGTTATTCTCCACTGGCCCCAAAAGTGAAACTCGCTGCAGCGTGGACTTGGCCAAGACTCTCCCCTGCCTCAACACTCCAGCAACGGACTCCTCGCCCATCCGGGCGTTCGTCTCCACTAACACAACTCTCCCCTGCATCAGATTCCCTCCAACCGCTTTTACACTCTCAAAATAAACCCGGTATCGGCCGAAAACCAAGCCGCCGGCTGTCTCGCCCTGCGTGCGATGCCGATGAAACCTATATCGAATGGTTGAAGCCAACTCGCCGTCGCTACGCACCGGCCCAAATGGCAGCACTCCACCATTCCCCCGATACGACACGATATCCTTTCCAGCTATCTCCAAACGGCCCGGCTCCGAAAACACATCCCCCACATTGGCGGCTACCTGAACGATTCGCTCCAACTCCATACTGCGCCGAGCAATATCAAACGGGATTCCTTTCTTCGGATCGTGCCATGACCCTAATGGTTCTTGCCCCGCCAAGCCGAATTCAAACGGAAACGGGCCGTTTGGTGAAGTTATGTCCACTCCCGCCAACTGATGAGTCGCAGTGGGACCATCTCCATCAGTTTCCAATGATTCATTCAGCATCCCCCCCACCATTCGTTCGACGGATTCACTTAGTGGATCGAACCGCATGCGGCGAAGCACCTGAACCGGAATTACCGCGTCCTGCTGCAAATAAACCGCACTTCCCGTGTGTGGACCATAGGGCACCACTAATGAATATCGAACTTCACTTGCAGGATCCGAACTATTTTTTTTCATCAACAAGAACACATTGGAAGCACCCGCATTGTCACGGAACCGGGGAATATCCGCCCCCAAACTTGTTCCCGGCTCCAATCTAACATAATCGCCGCGAGATAAGGTACTTCCGTTGGGAAGTGAAAAGTCCTTTGTCTTGGCATTTCCGATTAATGTTTTGGGCACAAATTCATTCCCCGCAAAAACCACACGGGATATCCCATTATCCAATTCAGCGGATCGATGCAGCGAGATGCGTTTTGCGTCCCATTTTTTAACAAAATACGGAATCGAATCTGCAGGAACAGGTGCATATCTGTATCTCAATTTAACTTCAGCTCCCTGTAATCCTACCGGCAATGATTCTGTGGGGTCTGGATTCGGGGCAATGGTCAGCAGCGGAATCCAAATTTGGTTATTGGCATCCCACCGGGCCCATGCAGCATGCGCCATTAGTTGAAATGGAATACTTAATGTATCCGCCCCCCTGATGGACGTGGGCTGCAACAGATGGTTCTTGGTCCAGACTGAATCATTTCTGGTATCCAAATTCGGAACCACAGGATTCCACCGATCAGTCGGTTGCGCTTTATGCACTAAGCGTAATCCCTGCACACCGCTAATCCGCAACTGAACCGGATCCCCCGCCAACAAGCGGTGAGGGACACTGGTTTGCAACAACCCGCCCGCCCCCAACAATTGAATCCATCGATTCTTCATTTCATCGTCACTTTGCAACGATGCAGAGATCACTGTGAAATCAATCGGATCCGCAACCAGCGGCCGTACTCCGCTAAACTCCAGCTTTTGTCCCGAACTTAACCCGTGGGGATACATGAATTCCAAAAGATGCTCCCTCTGCGACAAGCCCACAACCCGCGCAAACCCGTATGTTGGCTCATCGTGTATTGCGGATAAATCCACCCCACCCATTTCTTCGGGCAATTCAGATGCCGCAAAGGTTTCCATGAACTGATAGAATCCATATGGCCGCCTTCCTTGACCGCCGTCACCCAGCCAATCCTTCAACGAATTGCGGTTATTGGAGGTTTGCAACCAATAGGCAACCTGGGCGGCCACGCCGCCAGCAGCTCGATTTTCACCCAGCGCTTCGTTGAGCCCCCTCACAGGGCGGCTTAAATAAAAGGCATCTCCAATCGCTGCTCCCATTTCATACATCGCCCCGGTATATCGAATTGGATTGTAGTTCGGATTCGAAAACAGGGCCGAATCCATCTGAAACAATGGAGCCGCTAAATCAATATTTCTAGGAACACTTCCCTGCTCTCTGAAATGGGTGAAATTCGTTTGGCTCAGCAAAGCCGCGTTATGATGATAGCGGACATTCAGGCTCTGACTCACCGGCACGGTCATAAAGGCTGTTCTCGCGATGAAACGATTCTTCGGCCCATGAGGTTCCGATGGGTTTTGCAGCAGCCCCATCCATTCCGGATCGCCCACCAATCCTTGGGCTGGGTCATGCTGCTGATGCAACAAATCTCCACCCATGATCGTCGGGTTCAATCCGGCATTTAAATTGAGATAGGTCGACTCTATTTCCTGAATGCCATCGCCAGTCCCATCCAGATAAACCGGCACCAAGTCCCCGCCTTTGCGCTGAGACACCAACAGCCCGTGGGGTGTCGTTTTCGTCAACGCGGTCACGGCCTGTTGCTGAGCCAGCGCCAAACTTTGCCCGGATACAAAGTCCGCCTGCGTGCGTCGCAGCGAAGCCGCAACGGATGCTCGTTCGAACCGGGCAAACCCCACAAATGCAACCACCAAAAATGTCACCATCGCCAACATAATTAATGCAACGATCAGAACCGCCCCCTTCTCACTGTTAGCCCGTTTTTTCATAGCCCCTCCTTTGGGTTTCGGATACGAATGAGTTGTTTAAAAAAGTAAACCCGATCGAGATTCTCTGCAATGTATGCCAGTCGTCGTCCCCGTTGCTGTTCAACCGGCATCCCTTCCAATTGCTGTTCCATGCCTGCCTCAACTTCTTTCAATAACTTCTTGTCCAGCACCGCCAATTCCACCAGCACATGACGGGGAAGCTCGAACCCCCGAAATGGATTGGTTGATTCCCCTGAAACAAATGACCGGAAACTGCGGTTGGGAAACACTACATGGGTCGGATCCGAAACAGTCACTCTAAAATGGATGACTCCATCGATCAGTTTCGAAAAGCCCACCGGCTCATCCAAGCCGGCGGGAGAATCGATGGCAACCAAACGTTGATGCTTCAACAGTTCAGCCTTTATTTTTGACTTTAGCGTACGAGGAGAACGGTAGACCCACAATGCACCGACCGGGCTGTTTCGCAAACTCATTGGAGTGTGGGGCGGCGAAACCGATCGCGTTAATTGCATCTGGTATTTTTCCCTGGGCCCAAATCGGTAATGAACGAACTGCCAGGAATCATCATGCGTCAATAAGCGGCAGTGATGGTGATACAAAGGCAGCCCTGCTCCAGGCGGAAGTTGTGGAGCTACCCGGCCGGACCCATCTGTTGCTATAAACTCTGAATTCGGCACGCGAACCAAGCCCATTGGATTCTCGATTAAATAGTTAACATAATCCAGAGTCGGCCGATCGTCCCACTGATAGTTCGGGTCCATCGATGCTCCTTCCCAACTAACATTTTCCAAATCTCCATCCACACCGCCAGCCAATGCCTGCATGTCATCCACCAACAGATCCATCGCGGTCCGCCCGGCTTCCATCGCCTTCGCCCGATTTTGCCCCGCCACGAATACGGTCTGCACCTTGTCAAAAATACTGTAGAGCAAAAAAATGAGCACCATGGCAATGGTCACCGCCCCCATGAGCTCCACCATGGTAAATGCTCTGATATTCATTTCTTCGCGATGGCTCATTGGACCACCTCCCACAGTCGAGGTGCGCCTACCTCATCCGGCACGCCCTCCCAAGATTGGACCAATGGTTGCCCGGCGCGACGCGCCTGATTCAGAGCCTTTTCATCTGGCGCTGCCGGTCGATGAGTCGTCAGCCTCATTTCCCGAGCCAAAATCACCCGGCCGCCGGCCATTCGCACCAAAGCCGGCCGACTGTTGGCAGGTTTGGCTAATTTACCTATGAACTCATCCCAAGTTTCTCCGGCCCCTAGGGAAACGGACGGACCCAATAGGTTTACCTCATAGGCCCCTGAATTGTTAAAATAAGGCAAACGTCTGGGATCCAAGATCAAACTGTACGGCCCCTTTACGCTGTCCCCTTCGCCGAATACCGGCAACTGATCCGGCCCAACCCAAGCAATCTGCACGGGCGCACTTGCGCCCCCTCTTAACCAGTGGCCGGAGTGCCCCAACGGAAAAGACAAGAAACTCGGATCGAGAAACACTTTGTCGGGATAAAACGAGGGATCCGCCTTCGCACTCGGATAGCCCGATTGTTCCATCCACGAATTCCCGATGCGCAACTCTATTCCGTAAGTCACCGTATTATTAAAAAACCGCCTGGGAACGGAATCTGCGCCAAACATATGACGGCCTGAAAAATAGGGCGCGAATCGATTTTGAATGAATCGTGGATCCAACTGCTCCCCAATCCGCTTCCCTCTCAGCTCCTTCATAAACCGGCGTTCCTGGAGTGTGAGATTGCTTTCCAATAAAGCCGGAACCAATGCTCCTTCGGTATGGAGCGAAAACTCTTTTGACTGAAACCTCGGGATCACCAAACCACTTTTCACCAGCGCCCCCCCTGTGCGCGAAGACGCCACGATATCCTTAAGCATTTCCCCTCTACTCAAGGCCATGGACACCTCTTCAAAGATAGGCCAATGAAACGTCAGTTTGATCCGAGCCCCATTGGGCAAGGCCTCCGGCTGCACCTGCAAAATATAGCCCATCGCAAACTCGCGGCTCGGAAGATGGAATTCCGTGGTTCGGGGTTCCGCTCCATAGAGCCGATCAAACAATGATCCGTTCAGCGCTTTTACCAAGGCGAAATTCCCCCAGTTTCCATTATCCAGAAATGCCGCATCTGCTACCGGAATCATCAACCAACCGGCAACGTCTGTCGGCCAGAACAGCCGAGCCTTATCCAAGGAAATGCCTGCATAGGAATACCAAGCCTTCACCCCCGCAGCGTGATCCAGCCTGTGCCCCAGCAGGGTCCGCCCCGGATTTTGTTGATCCGGCACACTCCGATATGGATTGTAAAAGACATGCGAGAACGATGGCGAACGTTTGGGGTCGCGTGTCCCGTTCAGATCCTGCGGCTCATAAACTTCCACTCGATCCACTCGCTCCACATCATCCAACATCAGACCGCCCGCCATTAGAAACTCGCGCCAGTACTGTGCTTCGTAACGAATGATCGTTTCTTCGCGGTTATCCTTCTGTGCAGTCAAACCGAACGGGAGTATGGAAAATACCGCCACCAACCCGAAGGCCACCACCCCAACGGCCAATGCCACCTCCGGCAAAGTAAAGGCTTTCTCCGTTCCGCTTGTCCGAATCAGTTTCATTGCCGGCTCTCCACACGAACACCAATTTTAGGGTATTCTTGCTCCAAATCCCATTTCAGCTGAATAGCTGCCTTGCGGGACCCGACCCCGGTAAAAATCGGAAATAACTGGTTCTGAGCATTTCGGTTGACCCGGTAACGACCCGCCACCGGCGACCAAGGCGCAACCCCCATCCAATTGGAGCGAAAATCAGGGCGGTTCCCATATCGCCGCACCAATTCGGCATTTAGATCCTCCGGCCATTCCGGAGCCGCATAAATATAGAGATCGTATCTGCTCGTTAACCGGTCACTCAGATCCATGCCGGCTGCGGCCTCTGCTTCCGAGAGCTCCTCAATCTCCGACCGCCCCGTAATCGCATTGATGTGTAGCCAATGTCGTTGCGCATTATCCAATGATTCCGGCGGGTCCGCGTCCTCCACCGCAAAAGTTCCGTCAAGATTCTGGCGCGGCGGCAACACTCCGCCCTTGTTCACCGAAAGGTAGATCCCTCGCAAACCCGCCCCTACAAGTTCTCCGCGGCTGTTATACTTAACAGCCGGCAACTCAACTCGTGCTGTCGAATTCGTGGGGCGCACGCCTTTAAGATGCGGAACGAGCACCTGTTCCGGGAGCGATTCCAGTTCCAATGGGTCAAAATAATAACCCGCCGGCAACGACTTCCAGTCCGTCAACCACTTGGATGAGGGGTTCCCAGGCTGATCTCCCGGCAAATATTCCGCAAAGAGCGCATAGCGGCTCAACTGTCCCGCCAACAACGCATTGGCATCCGGATTGGACTGAAACAGCTGATGCTTGATCTTAGCCGGATCGTTCGCTCCCAGCGGCACACAGCCCACCTGATTATAGAGTGGCATAAACACCACATAAACTGGAGATCCCCGTTCCAGTGCTTTGGCGCGTGCTCGATTTAAATCACCCACCAGCTGAGTTCGCGCCATGCCCTGGGCTTCAACCCCAAGAATGCCATCCAATGATGGCAACGTCAGCTTCAGGATGACCAGCATCACTGTGATGACCGCCAGCATTTCCACCAAGGTAAAGGCCTCCCGCCTTCGCATGGGTGAAGCATTTTTCTGGCTGACCACCATTGTGTTCATACTTCTTAATTCCAATTCACTATATTGTCCGCGTTAACCCCATTATTGACAGCCTGACCATTATTGCGCTGCATATCCGGACCATCGGACCAAATCATAACCCCTCCTTTATAACCCTGACCGGAGCCAGGATTGGGAACGGCTTTCAGACCAACCAACCCTCCATTCGAAAGCCCACTATAAAAGGCATCCGTACAATATCCGTCCCCATTTTTGTCCATCGAAATGGAATAATCATTACCAAACGGATCGTGATAACGCATCTCGCGTGAGATCCCGGGCAAGGCGGGAGTCACTGCCGAGGATTCACCGGATTCTTTTGCATCCAAGTATTTATTTTTTTTGGGATTACGCCGGTTTCCGTCATTTACCCCCTTCAGTAATGGATGCGAACTCGTATCTTCACTAAACAGGATAGCCATCAAAACGTTATTGTGCCCGCTGAACCCGTTCCCAAATGTCACATCCCCGAATTGATGTGTTTGTTGCCCCATCGGCATCGGGTAACGTTCGTAATCCGATTTATAACTCTTGATCGCCATATCGATATCCGCCATTTGCACACGTGCAGATGCCACTTTGGCCTTGGTCTTGGAGCGAGCGATCACGGGGATCAGGATGCTTGCCAAAATGGCGATAATGGCGATGACCACCAGCATTTCCACCAAGGTAAATCCGATGACGGACCGTTTTGATTGATTTGATTTCATATTTATTGGTTCCAGTTACTGATGATTTTCACGATGTCATCCGGGGTGCCTTGTTGGCCGTCTTCGCCCCAGTCGCCAAATTCCACCCATAAATCATAACTGCCTTTGTTATACACCGGGTCATAGGAGTTATAATTCCACCTTGCCGCCCCTCCTCCATTGCGGCCATCACTGACGGAGGCCAATAGAATTTTCCCCTGATACAATTCATCCTTCACATCCGGCAAAAACGGTTTTTTATTTTGGCTGATGGGCGATTCCACCAACTCCCAATAAAGCTGATTATCGGCCCCCGCGGCGCTCCCCCAATTGACTGCAGGATATTTTATGGCCGCCCAAGGCCGGCTTGGCGGATAGTTCCCGTTAACCGCTTTGTAGTTTTCCAAAGCCAGTTCGATAGCTGCCAGCTCGGTGTTTAGGCGGGACTCTTCGGCTTTCCCTT
This sequence comes from Verrucomicrobiales bacterium, assembly GCA_038145765.1. GTDB lineage: Bacteria > Verrucomicrobiota > Verrucomicrobiia > Limisphaerales > UBA1100 > UBA1100. The sequence goes on along the minus strand of JAYQQG010000128.1, from coordinate 632 downwards.
TCACACGGGACTGGAGCCCGATCAACAGGGCTGCAAGCAATGCCATGATGGAGATCACGGCCAAGACCTCCACGAGGGTGAAGCCGTATGTTGTCGTTTTGGTTTTATGCAGTCTCATTGGTTTAATTTGTTGTGCTCTTCTTCCAGTCGCTCACTGAGCCACTGCTTGATCATGCTTTGGTAATTTAAAAAACGAGAGCGGGCGAGGTGCTTCACGCGGGACAGCATGCGGGGATCCATCCGTAGGGTGATGGTGATCGACTCTTTGGCAACCTGACCGGTCATCACAGAGTTTTCCATCAAGCGAACATCCAATTTGGCATCTTCCCAAAAGGCTGCTTCTTCCGCTTCTCCGGCAAATTCCGGGACTTGATCCCATTGCGTAACGGTCATCCCGCAACTCCCTGAGCCAACGTTTTGTCCTGCTGTCGATCGTAAAAAAAATCTTCCTCCGGCACAAACGGTCGCGCGCAGATGACTTGAATCTGCTTTCCGTTCGCTCGATACACGGAGAAAACCCCACCACCACCGGCGGTTCGGCCAAGGTTAAAAAACCGGGCATTTACCAAAAACTGCGGGGCGTCAGGGAACAACCGCACAGAAAAGGGATCCTCAAACGATTCCTCTATCTC
>JAYQQG010000127.1:0-9578 GCA_038145765.1 Verrucomicrobiales bacterium | reverse complement strand
GCTCGGAGGCTTGGGAAAATATGATTTTGGCTTCAATCAGTATATCACTCGTTTCACCTTCTACCTTATTGGTGACCATTCCAATAAATTGATCGTAGGTGATTTCATTGGCATCCTCTGACTTATTGCGCCCAGCCATGAGGAGCATAAAAATAGCCCCAAAAATGACGAGGTAAATGATCCATGGTCGCATGGAGCTTTCCTGATTGTTGTCCTGATTATCCATTAACGGCCTCGGCAGAATAGCCTAACACAAATGCAGAATTCGTCCAATCTCTTAGATTTTGCTCCATTTCCAAAGCAAGTACCGTTGCGTCTGCGGGCAGGTTTTGGCGGCGTCGCCAATCCTTAATCCTTCCACCCAAAGGATTTTGCCGTGTTCGTTGACAGCCAGTATCCGGCTGCGCTTTTCGGCATTCGGGATCTTGGCATTGATAAAGAGGGTTTTTAATTTAACCGGGCTGTTCCGGCCAATTGGCTGGAATCGATCTCCGGGTTGCCAATGTCGGATTGTAAGCGCTGGGCCGGCTTGGTCGGCGTCAAATATTTCACCTTTGAACGAGGTCGGCCGGCGTTGCGTCAAGCGATATTGGATTTTAGTAGAGCTCAATTCCAATGCCTCCCACTTCGACTTAGGAGTAATGAGTGTCGAGTTGGAATTGTAGGAATGGCTTTGTGGGGATGTGATGTGGATGCGTCCGCTGCCGTCTCGTCTAATGAATCGGTTGGGGGCGAGTGTAAATGTTTGATCGGGATTAGAGCGTAAATCTTCGATCAAAAAATATTGGGGAGGGATTTCGAGTTTAATGAGTTGGTGCCAGATCACCCAACGTTGGACGGCCAAATGCAGATCATTGAAATGTGTTTCAAAGGAATCATTGAGCCATTCCTTGGCCTGTTGCGCTGCAAAGTCAGCGTCTGCTGCGATGAGGTTTTGTGACTGGAGAATGGGGTATTGAATCTTTGGATGGTAATGGCGCTGCAGATAAGGGAGCAATTGAGTGCGAATCTTGTTTCTTAGCTGATCCGGGTTTCGGTTCGATTGGTCCTCACGAAAATGAATGCGCTCGTGTGATGCCACTTCTTTAAGATCAGCCTTGGAGAATAGAAGCAGCGGGCGCGCTAACTGAATCTTTGGCCGGGCGCTCAATTGGGTCAGAGCCTGAATTCCGCTCAAGCCTTTCCCCCCCGAACCACGCATTAGGCGCCAAAGAAATGTTTCGGCCTGATCATCAGCGTGATGGGCCGTCACAATGAAACGACATCGCTGTTCACAAGCCACCGATTTGAAAAAGCGATAGCGGGCTTCTCTCGCGGCCATTTCAAGCCCATGCGCCTTGATGGAATCTGCGGCTTTGTCCCATTGGGCTGAATGAAATGGAAGATCATGGTTTTGGCTGAATCGTTCTACCAGTCGTTCGTCCGCAGAAGAGGCGTTTCTGCGAAGTCGGTGGTTGAAATGGGCCACGATCAGTTTCCATCGGTTAACGGCTGCAACCTGCTGAAGGGTCGTGGCCAAAACCATGGAGTCCAGTCCTCCAGAGACGGCGACCAGAACGGTGCTTCGGACAGGGATGAGTTTGAGCGCCTCATCCTGGATTTGTTCAAGGATTCCCGCCATCAGGCGAGGAGTGGTTTGATGATGCGTCCGGCAACATCAGTGAGGCGAAAGTCACGGCCTTGAAACCGGAAGGTAAGCTGTTCATGATCCATGCCCAACAGATGCAGAATTGTGGCGTGAAGATCGTGGACATGGCATTCGCGGTCGATGGAATCAAAACCAAATTCATCCGTCTGGCCGACAACATTGCCAGCCTTCACGCCGCCCCCGGCGAACCACATGCTAAACGCGTCAATGTGATGGTTGCGTCCCGGTGTCTGCCTGGCCTCACTCATGGGAGTGCGACCGAACTCGCCGCCCCAAATAACAAGGGTGTCATCCAGCAGTCCCCGGGCCTTGAGATCCTTGATGAGGGCTGCGCAGCCCTCATCGACATCGCGTGTAACTTTTTCCAAATCTTTGGTGAGCGTTTCACCGGGGCCGCCATGGTGATCCCAACTCGTGTGATACAACTGCACAAAGCGGGTGCCACGCTCCACGAGGCGGCGGGCCAAAAGGCAATTGTTGGCAAAGCTAGCCTGACCGGGCTTGGCTCCGTAGAGTTCCAAAGTGGCTTTAGATTCGCCTGAAATATCAATCAACTCCGGTGCGCTGGATTGCATTTGGTAGGACATTTCGTAACTGGCAATGCGCGTGCGGATTTCTTCATCCCCCGTTTCCATGAGGCGTTTGAGGTTCAGCTCTTTCAGGGTGTCGAGGGTGTCCCTCTCGCCCTGGGGGCCGACACCTTGGGGGCTGGCGAGGTTCAGAATGGGGTCGCCACTGCCGCGCAATGGCACGCCCTGGAATGTGGTGGGAAGAAATCCGCTGGCCCAGTTGACCGCTCCACCCCGCGGGCCACGTGGGCCGGATTGAAGCACCACGAATCCAGGCAGGCTTTGGGATTCGCTGCCCAATCCATAGGTGACCCAGGAACCCATGCTCGGGCGCCCGAACAGGCCTGTGCCGGTGTTCATAAACAACTTAGCCGGGGCGTGGTTGAAGAGCTCGGTTTTGCAGGTTTTTACAACCGATATTTCATCGGTGATTGTTGAAATATGCGGAAACAGATCACTCACCCAAATACCGCTTTGTCCGTGGCGTTCAAACTGGCGCGTGGAGCCAAGCAGTTTGTTGGCTTTTTTGAATGAACTGTTCATAAAGGCAAAACGCTTGCCTTTGATAAATGATTCCGGGATGTCCTGCCCATGCCGCTTGGCCAGTTCTGGTTTCCAGTCAAACAGTTCCAGCTGCGAAGGCCCGCCCCCCATAAACAGGTAAATGACATTTTTGGCGCGCGGTTTGAAATGAGGTTTTTTAGGAGCAAACGGATTTGCTTTGGCTTGATCCGTCATTAACGACCCCAGCGCGATGGAGCCCAACCCCATGCCGCAGCGGCTGAAGAAATGGCGTCGGGTGGTTTCCTGTAAATCGTGCATCATTCGCGGGTAATGGTTTCGTCGAGATTGAGTAGGACGCGTGCCAGCATGATCCACGCAGCTTGTTCTGGAGCAGGCACATCCTTGATTGATCCGGAACCTGTTAAGGTCAGGGCTTCGGCATTTGCCTGGGTGTAAATGCTGCGTTGTTTGTTGAGGAACGCGGTGAGAATCGATAATTCTTTTGAATCGGGTTCACGGGAGACACAAAGTCGGAATCCTAATGCTATCCGTTGCAAATCCGTGCCCGTTTCTTCCTGAATCAGGCGCGTAGCAAGCCCTTGGGCTATTTCGAAGAATGCGGGATCGTTCAGCAACGTTAATGCCTGCAACGGGGTGTTGCTGCGAATGCGTCGGGTGCATGAGGCAAATGCGTCCGGCGCATCAAATACCTTAAGGGCGGGATGCGGCGTGGCCCGCCAGCGGTAGGTATAAACGGCTCTGCGGTATCGATCCTCCCCGGTGCTGGCTGTCCAATTGCGCCGGTGTTGGCCAAGATTCATGCAGCCCTCGGGTTGTGGTGGAAACACTCCCGGCCCTCCCATTTTGGTGCTAAGCAAGCCGGCGGCAGCAAGTGCGTTGTCCCGAACAATTTCTGCATCTAACCGCAACCGGGATTGCCGCCCCAAGAGTTTGTTATAGGGATCGACCCGCACGAATTCAGGTTTTTGTTTCGAAGATTGACGGTATGTTGCAGAGGTGACCATAAGGCGGTGCATGGCCTTTCGGCTCCATTTGACACGGCTGAACTCTGTGGCAAGCCAATCCAGTAGAGCCGGATGACTCGGGGGTGTGCCTTGGGTGCCGAAGTCATTCTCAGTTTCCACGATGCCATTGCCGAAATAATGCAGCCATATCCGGTTGATGGTGACGCGTGCCATTAACGGATTTTTACGACTGGTGACCCAACGCGCGAAATCAAGGCGGTTCGCTGTCTCTGCTTGTGGGAAAGAGTGGAGGACAGTGGGGACACCGGGTTTCACGGTTTCGGCCGGACGTGTAAAGTTGCCCTGAATGAACCGGTGAGTCATGCGGGGTGATGAGCGTTGCATCATGACGAGGGCGGTGGTGGCGCGTGGTCGCTTCTTTTTCAACTGCGCCAATTCGGCTTCGAGCTTCTTGCGCGCATGAGACCCCTTTTCTGCGGCGCTTACTTTAGCTGTCAATGCGGTGACCTCTTTCGCATGTTGATCACGTGCAGCCATTTCTCTGGCAGTGGGCATCTCGCGGCGCGGTTCGTCGACTTGATTGTAGTAGGCGAACATTCGGTAATATTCCACCTGAGTGATGGGGTCATATTTGTGGTCATGGCACTGGGCGCAGCCGAAGGTGAGGCCAAACAGGACTTCGCCGGTGGTTGCGATGCGGTCGAAGATGGAATCGACCCGGAATTGTTCGCGGTCGACGCCGCCTTCGGTGTTGATTTGGGTATTACGGTGAAAACCAGTGGCAATGCGTTGTGCATCGGTGGCATTCGGGAGCATGTCGCCGGCCAATTGTTCGATCACGAATTGATCAAACGGGAGATCTTCGTTCGTTGCTTGAATGACCCAGTCTCGGTATTGCCACATGATGCGTGGCGCATCGTGGCTATATCCGTCACTATCTGCATAACGCGCCGCATCAAGCCAGTGTCTCCCCCAACGTTCGCCATAACGCGGGGAAGCAAGGAGACGGTCCACAACCCGTTCATAGGCGTCAGGCCGGGCATCAGTGACAAAGGCTTGTGTTTCGGCCGGGGTCGGCGGAAGGCCAATTAGATCGAGATGCACTCGGCGAAGCAACGTGATCTTATCCGCTTCTGGTGAAGGCCTGAGGTCATTCGCTTCGAGTTTGGAGAGAACAAATTGATCTATGGCATTACGTGGCCAATCGGCTTGCTTTACAGACGGTGGTTGCGGACGTTCCGGAGCGATGAATGACCAATGCTCCCTGTCTTCGGCATGAAGAGTTGGGGGGAGCCCAAAAACAATCAATAATAGGAGTTGCGGCCAGCGCATGTATTGAGTGTAGGCGATGAGCAGATTCAAGCAAGTCGTCCCTTCAATCCGATTGCTTTGGAATCTGGTTCAGAGTGTAATAGAATGTGTCGTTCCAGAGTTTGTCATTATTGGCGTTCCGTAGATCCAAACAACGGACGGCAGTTACGAATCCGGGCTTCCAGCCATCCACTTCGAGGGTCAGTTTGAGGTTGTCCTTGGAAACAACGGCGGATTTCACATCAATGACGGTGAAGCGATCACGTTTGCCTTCATGATCAAATTCAGGAGAACCATAACTCTTGTGATGGTTGTATCGGTATTGCCAAACATCAAATCCTTCGGTTTGAGCGGATTCGCGATTGATCGGTTGCGTCAATGTGAGTTCAAACCCATTGGGCAATGCCCGGACGGCTTTTACTGAAAATGGCTTGCGCCCTTTAAATTTAACCCGCTCCAATGCATGAAACGCCGGCGCATTGGCGGCCCAGGCTTTGACTTTACCGCCGCCTACATACAGGTGGCCTTCCGGCCCCATCGTCATCCGGTTTACGCCCGATTGAAATCCTTTAAGAAACGGCCAAACAGCTCCTTGCCATTCGCCATTGACCTTTTCCAATTGCACTCGAGTAATGACCGCGTTTTGGAAATCTCCAACCAACATTTGACCGTGGAACGGCCCAAAACGGTTATCGGTAATTTCAACAAAATCACTGGCAGAGCGGACCCATTTGTAGGGGAACCAAATGGCCGGCGGATCCAATGGGCGGGGTTGTCCATATTGTTCTTTTGGAGCCGGGCGTGAAGTGGGGTGCCCATAAAAGCGCCCTTCCTTGACATGAGATAATTTGCACGCGCCAATCCAAGCTCCTTGGTTGTCCGTTATAAAGAGGTCTTTATCCGGGCCGAATGTCTTAATGCCATTCGGCTCCCGGAATCCACTGGCAAACGGTTTTGCCTTGCCGGAAGTGCTGTCAATTTTGAGAGCCCAACCCATATGCCGTGCGCCCCAATGTCCGGCATGTCCGGCATTGGCAATAACGAATTGACCGTTGCGGTCCATGACCGGGCCATAGGAGAACGAATTGTAACTGCCGGTGTAATCCCAGTCGCTTGAGATTTGCTCAAATAAATCCGCAATTCCATTGTTGTCTGTATCTTGGATCCGCGTGATTTCTGATTTGTTGCCGAGAAGGATGCGTCCGTCCTTGACCAGCAAACCCATGGGTTCATTCATGCCTCGTGCGAACCGTCTGAATTTCATATTCTTAGTGGGGCCGGTCGCATTCTCAATAATCCAGACCTCGCCGGTATAGGTGCAAACCGCCAACTGATCTTTGCTGAGCCAATCCATACCCGTGACAAAGAGGTTCATGTCATCCAGGTCGCCCAGCGGCAGGGCTTCGACTTCATAGTGCGGATTGAAAATAAAACTGCGTCTAGCTTTTGGGTTGGCGGGGAGTACGACTGGTTTGGGGTTGGTAAACTCCAACTTGTTATGCCGCCAATTGCGGGCAATACGTTGCGCTGTGGATTTGTCCGGGGCGATGAAACTTACAATGTCTACCTGCCTTTCAGTCCCCTGCTCCATCAGGATGGTTATTTGAGCCAACGGCCCGCTGAAATCCAGAAATTCATTGCCTTGGGTACTTCCCGCTTCGGTGAATTGCTCTTCACGATATTTGACGAGTGTTCGGTTGGTGCGAAGTTGCCCGTTGCCTGTAAGCAAGGTGACCAAAATATCATTTTCGCGTTGAATGGCGGCTGCCCCGGGTAGGTTTAAATCTAACGGAGTGCCGGATTCCGCATGTGCCAGAAATGCGAGGTTTTCAGGAGCCTTTGCCAATCGAATGCTGCGAATCACAGCCCCTTGAGAAGCGTAAACAGATTGGCGTACTTGAATAGTTTGATTCAGTTGGTAGATCAAGGTGACCCGGCCATCCCGAGTGCTAAAGCCAGTAAAGGAAGACGCTGCGGGAGCACCTTGAATGGACCAAGCGGGCAACGGTGGATTGCCCCACAACTGAACGCCGTTGGGGTGGCAGATAAAAGGGCGCTTGGCACCGTGATAGCCAGGGCCAAAAAGATTGAGACTCCCCCCCTTCCAGACGGTATGGGTGCGCAGGCGTTCTGTATCATAAGCTAAATGTAGGTCTGGTGATAATTTGACCGCGATGCTTCTGCTGGACTTGGTCATCGGAGCCATGCGGATGAGTTGGTCTGCCGGATCATTGATCGGAGGCAGTGCAGGTTTCTTGGGCGCACCGAATGCCAAGCCCGTCGTTAGAATCAAAAAGAGGAAATGGCGCATGTTCAGTTTAGTCTTTGCCCTCAGTTTCTGTAAGGTTCCAATGTTCGCCAAAAAATCCGGCGTGAGCGACCCCCTTGGGAATGCGTTGGGCAATTGGCACGCTCATGTCCAACACAGCGTAATCAGGAAGTTTGGCATTTTGCATGGAATTGCTCATGTGCCCAAATTCACTGAAAGTAAACCCGCTATTGAGCACAATGTAACGGCGCAGATTGATGGGATTCGGATAGATTAAAACCGGCACATAACGATCAGCCGGCCACGATTTATTTTTGATGCGCAGGCCTTTTGAGCTCCATTCAATCGGCAAGGATTTGGCCAGTTTGGTGATGAGCGGATTGCTCTGGGGATCACCCCATAGAATTAAATTTGAAGCATGATCGAGTTGATTCAGTTCATTGGGTTTTTTAACAATGACGTTTCCTCGAAATTGCCGATGCCATTGGGTGATGGCATCTTGCATTTCATGTTCAACCCATTTGCCAACGGCCTCATTCATGGGTTTATGGGTTGGGGGCACGAACACAAACCGACTCAGAAACGCGTCGTCGATCGGGCCTTGCAGCCCGGGCGTTTTGGCAAGGTTGTTCTGAGCCAAGGATTCTGCGGCAGCCCATTGTTTGCCGTGCCGGATGAATAAGAGGGGTGAAAAACGTTCGGGGGTAACCATCAGTGTTTGCCCGTCGAGGGTCACGGTGTATTTGGTGGTTCCTTGGTTGGGGACACGGAGCTTGCCAATCACGAGTTTAGTGACATTGCTTGTCTTGATTCGGAATTGATAGTTGCCCAAATGTTCAGCATCCACACGGGCTTCCTGCCAATGTTGTTCCATCCCGTGAATGCTCACCCATTTCATTCGGTTATAACGAAGCGAATATGTCACGAGCCGGACATGATCGGAATACGCGTTACTACCTTGATCGGTTGCAGCATCGACTTGGGTGGCGATTTGCAGTTTTGCTTTGGGTTCATATTTGTGGCCGGTTTTGGGGCCGATGATATGAGTGAGGGCCATCCCTTCCGTTTTAAAAGCAGGCTCCATCAGGTCCGCGGCGGCTTTTTGGCTGTCGAGTTCGCCACTGTAAGCAATCACAGTCGTATTGCGGAAATTGCCGGCGACAGGAGGGACATCATACAGTTTCCACAATTTCTGTTCCCACCATGTGGGCTTCGGTTCTTTATTGAAGATATTTTGGTATATGGCGGTATCCACAAAACCGGCACCGGGGGCAACGGCCGCCCATTGGCCTGCATAGTGGGCTCCCAAATGCCAGGTTCCTGCTCCGCCCATTGAGAACCCTCGCAAGGCAATCCGTTGGCGGTCGATGGAGTATTGGCTTTGGATATGGGCAAGCGATCCCATGACATCGACTTCGCCGGCGAACTTGTACGCATTGCAGTATCGGCCATAAGGGTGGAGAATGATCGTGTCTTTCGGCCTGAACTGGCTGGGTTTTTTGAGGCGCTCGTTGAGGAAGCGAACTTCACTCAGTGTATTATTGCGGCCATGAAGCCACACATTTAAACGCCATTTCGGATGGAGTTTCGGGGAATATGAATCAGGGATATCGAGGCCGTAAGGAATCACGGAGTCATCCAATTGTGAACGATAACCGCGAACGACTAATCCGGTGGCCGAGGTCCATGGGTGATGCCCCTGTTTGAGTTGATCCGCTCGTTCATGACCCAGTGCGAGCAAATGCCTGGCGCTAGAGGCATCTTCTTTTTTGTAAAACATGTCGTCTTCCAAAGCGTATCGGACGGCATTGGCGAAAATGATGATATCCGGTAGCAGCGGGTGTTTGCCGACCTTGGCAATTTTGGACTCGAGAGAAGCTAATTCCCTTTTGAGGGTTTTGGCCTCCGAATCAGCAATTGGAATTCCGGCAGGCGGCGCTTTGGCCGCGTTCAAGGAAATGGCCATCAACATCCCTATCCAACCGAAAGACATCTTGTGCATGCGAGATGGTAAGTGGCCAGCTGTTGAGTGGCAATGGGAGTTTTAGACCGGCCTGAATTGAATAGCGTTGCCAGTACTCGATTGGGTGACGCAGGATATCGGCCGGGCTCCCGTAGCTCAGTTGGATAGAGCAGCGGTCTTCTAAACCGCGGGTCGCTGGTTCGAATCCAGCCGGGAGCGCCAGTTTACCACCGCGCAAGCCCATCAATAGCGCGGACGTTCCTTATTCAGGTCATCGCGCACCACGGTGAGATGGTCCTCTATATCCAGAAATATGGCGATCACCTTT
>JAYQQG010000126.1:0-9594 GCA_038145765.1 Verrucomicrobiales bacterium | reverse complement strand
CCATGACCGGTTATCAGGAAATCCTCACGGACCCTTCTTACAAGGGCCAAATTGTGACGATGACTTATCCGGAGATCGGCAATTACGGAGTTAACCCGGAGGATATTGAATCCTACCAACCCCACGTCTCGGGCTTTGTGGTGCGCGAACTCTCACCTATCACCAGCAACTGGCGCTCCACCGAATCCCTCGATGATTATCTTAAGTCCAATGGCATCCCTGGAATTGAAGGCCTCGACACGCGTTCGCTCACCAAAAAGCTGCGCGTTCATGGTGCCCTGAATGGCGTCATCAGCACGGAGGATATTTCCGATGAGAAGGCCCGCCGGCAAGCCGCCGATTGGCCCGGAATGATCGGGGCTGATTATGCCAAAGTGGTAACCCACAAAGAGGCATTTGCGTGGGACGAACACGAGCAACCAAATGAGGAATTCACTCTGCCCCAGGGTGCTGACTCCTCCCCTTCTCCGCCCGCTCTGCCGACGCCGGACATTCCGATTGTCGCTTACGATTTCGGTGTGAAGTACAATATCCTGCGCTGCCTCCGGCGCCATGGCTTCAAGGTCCAGGTTGTACCGGCCACGGCGACGGCCGAGGAAGTACTGAGCTACCAGCCCGCCGGCCTGTTTCTCTCCAACGGCCCGGGTGATCCGGCTGCATTGGATTACGCTGTCCGCAATGTAAAGGAACTCGTTGATCACGGCCTGCCAACCTTCGGGATTTGTCTCGGCCACCAAGTGCTCGGGCAAGCGCTCGGGGCCAAGACCTTTAAGTTAAAATTCGGCCATCGCGGCGCCAATCAGCCGGTCAAAGATCTCGACTCCGGCCAGATTGAAATTACCTCCCAAAATCATGGTTTCGCAGTAGACGGCGACGCACTGCCGGATGCCGTTCAAGTGGATCGCATCAATCTGAACGACCAAACCGTCGAAGGCCTCAAACACCGTTCCAAGCGCGTTTTTAGTGTGCAATACCACCCTGAAGCTTCACCGGGCCCGCACGATTCCCAGCCGCTCTTCGCTCGCTTCCGGGATATGGTGACCCAAGCCTAGCTTGACATCCCTCAAAAAGTTAGTAGCCTGACGAAGACCATCCGAAAGGTAGGTAGCGTATTAAGGCATGTCTGCGCTGCTCTACATTGCAACAGAAGGGGTCCAAGGCGGACCATTCGAATTGACGGAGGGGACTCATATCATTGGGTCCACCGAAGGGGTGACTATTCTCATTCCCGATACCACGGTCTCAGCCCAACACGCACAGCTCACAGTGGCTCAGGGACAAATTGTTTATCAAGATCTTGGATCGCAAAACGGCAGCTTCATTGATGAACAGCCAATCACTCAACCCATCTCTCTGACCGTGGGGCACACTTTCCGCGTGGGAAATATCTATCTCACCATTGGCGAGGGTCAAAGTGACGTGGAGAGCATGAAACGAGAAACCGCCGTCCTTGCCACTGCGCCAAAAGCTATCGAACCCGGCGATTTTGGAACGGGCGACAGCAACAGTTCCGCCTTCAAGTCCCGCAGCTCAGCTTGGGTGAAGATTTACATCATCGCCATCACGATTATTGGGCTGGTTGCCATCGGAGCTCTAGTGATGACTCTACTCCAAGGATAGCTACTTTGACCAATAATCGATGACAAACACGTCATCGAGAATCGGCTTCAGCAGTTCCACAAATTTTTTGTGCTCGGGATGCGGCAGATATTGCCTGCGCCCGGCTTCATCAGCAAAGGTCACCACAAAACAATGGGTAAACCCCTTGGCCAACCCTTCTGGGCTATTGTTCGTGCCCATTTCGAAATCCTTGATGGCGGGAATCTTCTTTTCCAGAGTGGCAAATGCTTGCACCACTTTATCCACCTCGGATTCTTTGGCGGAATCTTTAAATTTGAAACACACCACGTGCCTCAGCACTCGGTTCTGTTTTTTATCTTTGGCTTCCACGGTTTGCTGAGACAGGTCGATGGCGGTAATTGCAATCAGACAAAGGGCAATGCGCTGGGAGAATTGAATCATGACGCCGCAGGCTACCTATCCTTGAATTCGCCCGCAACCCCTACTCGATCCGCCCCTTCTCTCGAAACTGCTTTAACATCGCTGCCTTGGAAGCCCGGGGGCGGTGCCGGACCGGCAAAGGCAGGCAGGTTTCGCGATCAAATTCGTCCGGTGCTTCAAATTCTGGCTCCCGGTCATCCGTACGATTCTGCCAATCTTTCAACTCGGCCCGCAACCGTTTGAGATGCTCTGCGTACTCCGGCCGACCCGCCAGATTATTGAGTTCATGCGGGTCGTTGGCCACATCGTACAACTCCTCCGCCGGGCGCGGCTTAATAAAGCAATTCATTTGGGCCTGATTCAATTTTCCAGCATTCCGCAATTTTTGCATCGTACGAAACACAGGGCTTCGCAACGCATCCGCCGAGGGGGTATTCGGATAATGTGGGTAAAAGTTGCGAATATACTTATACCGTTCATCACGCACATATCGGCAACGGTCAGAGAAATCGTGCCAATTCTTTTCGCCGAACACATAATCACGAATACCACTTTTTGAGTTTTTCAACATGGGCACAAAACTTTTCCCGACAAATGAGTCGCCATATTTGGCCCCGGCCAAATCCATAAAAGTGCGTGCGATATCCACTGAACTGACCAGATTAGGATTTATCGTTCCCGCCTTCACTTTGGCCGGCCATCGAACAATCCATGGCGTTCGCACGCCGCTGTCGTACAAAGTTGTTTTATCGCGAGGCATGGGCCGGCCATTGTCGCTGATGAACATGACCAATGTGTTGTCATCGACTTTCTGCCGTTTCAACTCTGCCACCACTTCGCCCACAAAACGGTCGAGCCGCCGGATTTCATCGTAATACAAGGCATAGTCTCCCCGCACTTCAGGTGTATCCGGTACATAGGGAGGCAACGTCACATCCTCCGGCCGCGTGGGATTATTGTGGATCTTTTGATCATAAGGCCGATGCGGATCGAGCGCAGCAAGCCAGAGAAAGAAGGGCTTGTCCTTGGGGCGTTCTCTCATGGTCCGCACCCATTCACTTGCGCCACTCTTGGCATCACCTTTGGCGGACTCCTGAAACGTTCCCTTGGCGCTGGCGATAAAACCGCTCATATCAGCCTCAATCACTTTGTTGAACCGGTTTTTCATCGCCTCACCCATGTGGAATTTCCCAACCGATGCCGTCCAGTAACCGGCTTTCATCAATCGTTCGGAAAATGTGATTTGCTCCTTGGGGATTGGCCAATGTAACTGTTCGGCATCGGTCTGGTGCGGGTACCGGCCGGTGATCATGCTCGCCCGGCTTGGGCTACAGGAACTAATCGTTAAAAAAGCCCGATCAAATCGCATCCCTTCCGCGGCCAGCTTATCCAGATTTGGCGTGGGCAATCCCTTGTTGCCATACAGGCTGCAATCGTCCCAAGCCATATCATCGGCAATGATCAAAACCAGATTCGGCCGACTGCCGACTAGTTCAGCTCGGGTCGCGATTGCACAAAGGCAAAAAGCTACAACAGAAAAAACAAATCGCATGTCCAATTCTTTGTGGCATTCGGGCCAAGTTTCAACCACAAAGGGTTGCACTTTCGGCTGCAATCCGTATTCATATGCCCCCCGTGGACGACACCAATCAGCTCATCGAACAGCGCCGGGCCAATCTGGCCGCTTTGGCCGAGGCGGGCATCGACCCCTTCGCCAATAAGTTTACCCCCAGCGAAACGTGCGACGCGGCCAAGGCCAATTACGAGGAGGAACGCCCCGTGGCGGTGGCAGGTCGGCTGGTTTCCAAACGCGAGATGGGTAAGACGATCTTTGCGCACGTGAAGGATGTGAGCGGCAGCATCCAGTTGTTCATTCGCAAAAATGACGTGGGTGAGGAGGCCTTCAAGGTTTTCAAGGGGCTGGACCTCGCGGATTTCGTTGGAGCCAATGGCGCACTGTTCACGACCAAAACCGGGGAGATCAGCGTCAAGGTGAGTGACTTTGTGGTACTAGCCAAGGCGCTGCGGCCGCCGCCGGACAAATGGCACGGCCTTGCCGATCAGGAGGTGCGCTATCGCCAGCGCTACCTCGACCTGATCGCCAACGATGAGGTGCGGGAGACATTCCTGAAGCGCAGCGCGATCATCCGCGAGATTCGCAATTTCCTCACTGAACGCGGCTATGTGGAGGTGGAGACGCCGATGATGCAGGCCATTCCCGGCGGCGCTGCGGCGCGGCCATTCGTCACCCATCACAATACTTTTGGGCGCGACTTTTTCCTGAGGATCGCGCTGGAACTTTACCTCAAGCGCCTTCTGGTAGGTGGCATTGATCGCGTCTTTGAGATCGGTCGCAATTTCCGTAACGAAGGCATCTCCCGCCGCCATAATCCGGAGTTCACCATGCTCGAAGCCTACGAGGCTTACGGTGATTATGAGAGCATGATGGAGTTATTGCAGTCGATGATCTGCCATGTTTCCGAAAAAGTGCTGGGCACGCTGGTCATTGAACAAAAGGACGAAGAAGGCAATGTCACCAAGACCATCGACCTCACGCCGGATTGGCGCCGAGCAAAGTATAAAGATCTCGTCCGGGAAAAGGCCGGTGACGACTGGTTCGAGCTGACTCCCGAGCAGCGGCGCGCCCGGGCCACGGATGAGCTAAAAATTGAAGTCGATCCCGAGGAAGAAGATTTCGAGGTCACCAACGCGGTGTTCGAAAAGCTGATCGAGCCCACACTCATTCAGCCTACTTTCGTGACCCACCTGCCCAAGGAGCTCGTCCCCTTGGCCAAGTTGTCACCGGAAGACCCGGATTGCGTTGAGGTTTTCGAGTGCTGTATTAACGGCCAGGAAATTGCCCCGGCTTACACGGAGCAAAACAACCCCATTGAACAACGCGAACGCCTTGAGCAACAGGCCGGCGGTGAGCAGCAGAAATTGGACGATGATTTTCTGGTGGCGCTCGAGCACGGCATGCCGCCGGCCGGCGGCATCGGCATCGGCATCGACCGCCTCTGCATCATGCTGCTTGGTCAGGAAAGCATCCGCGACGTGATTCTCTTCCCGCAACTTAAACCGCGCGAAGAGTAGCCGCTAAAGGGCCTTCCAATCGACGGGCTGGGTCATGTCGATCCGCGGCAGTTCCACATCCACGCTCTCGGGATACTTCTGCGCCGCACCGGTGTTGAACACCAGCACGCGGTCCTTGGGCTTGATCTTCCCCTGCCCCATTAGTTGATCCAGCACACCCAGGCACACGGCGGTTTCCGGACACACCGCCAAGCCTTCCTTGGAATTAGCCAACTGCATCCACTTGGCGATATCGCCTTCAGGCGCACTCATGGCCACACCGTCGCTTTCGCGTACGGCATCGAGAATCATGAAATCCCCAACCGCTTGCGGCACGCGCAGGCCGCTGGCCACCGTGGCGGCATTATCCACGCGTTTGGCGTGGCGGGCACCGGATTCAAAGGCCTTAACAATGGGCGCGCAACCATCGCTCTGGCACGACACCATCTTCGGCCGCTGACCACTCTTCAGCCAACCCAACGCTTCCAATTCGCCAAATGCCTTCCACATGCCGATCAAGCCCGTGCCGCCCCCGGTCGGATACAGAATCCAATCCGGCAGCTCCCATTCGAACTGTTCGGCCAATTCCAGCCCCATCGTTTTCTTTCCCTCGATGCGGTACGGCTCCTTAAGCGTGGACACATCAAACCAGCCCATTTCCTTCATGCCCTCGCGCACAAGCTTGCCGCAATCATCAATCAGCCTGTTCACAGCAAAGACCTTTGCTCCATGCAGAAAACATTCCTTCTGATTAATCACCGGCGTGTCTTCGGGCATCAAAACCCACGATTCCATTCCCGCCCGGGCCGCATAAGCCGCCAAGGCGCCTCCCGCATTGCCCGCAGTGGGCGCGGCCAACCGCTTGAGGCCAAATTCGTTGGCCATGGTCACCGCCATCGCCATGCCGCGGGCCTTGAAACTGCCGGTAGGCAGGCGGCTTTCGTCTTTGATTAACAGTGTTTCCAAACCGAATTCAGCGCCCAACCGCTTGGCGGGCAAAATCGGCGTGATGGTTTCGGTGAGGGACACAATGTTTGCCGGATCCTCCACCGGCAGCATCTCGAGATATCGCCACAATGTCGGCGGCCGGCCAAACAACGCTTTTTTCGGAAACTCACGCTTAATCAGTTCCAGATCATAACGCACCCACAAGGGCCGATTGCAGGCCGTGCAGAGGCCATGAACTTCGCCGGCTGGATATTCCTGGCCGCAATTGGCACATTCCAGATGCGTCACAAAAGGCATGCGCGAAGGAAACGCCTTTGACCGCGGCGCGTCAACTCATGACGCACTCGGGCTTGTCGGCGGGGCATCCTCTCGGGCAGAGTTCCCGCATGACGCGGAAGATTCGCATGGGCTTTATCGGTGTGGGTGCAATGGGCTACAGCCACCTGCAGCTCTTTCATCAGGAATGCAGCCGACAGGCCGAGGCGGTTGCTTTGTGCGCGCGGGATCCCGGCCGCATAAAGCGTGCGCAGGCCGTGGCGCCGGACATGGTGATTTTCAAAAAGGAAACCGACCTCATTCAAAGTGATCTGGATGCCGTTGTGATCTCCTCACCCAATTTCACCCACGTGCCACTCGCCCTCAAAGCGCTCAAAGCCGGCAAACATGTGTTCCTTGAGAAGCCGGTCGGCATCACCCCGGCTGAATGCCGCCAATTGCTGCGCGCCACACAGCAAAGTGATCGCGTGTTGATGATCGGCCACGAACTGCGCTACTCGGCGTATTTTGCGAAGATCAAACAACTGATCGACCGCGGCACCGTGGGCACCCCGCACATGGCTTGGTGCAAGGAATTCCGCGGGCCGTTCCAGCCCAAGAGCGGTGAATGGATTCAGGACCGGCGGAAGAGCGGCGGCTGTTTGGTCGACAAAAACTGTCATCACTTTGATCTCATGAATTGGTGGCTGGACTCCAAACCCAAGCGCGTGAGTGCTTTTGGCAGCAACGCCGTAAACCGTGTCATGCCCGGCCCCAATCAGGTGCACGACCACGCCACCGCCAGTTGGGAATATGCCAGTGGTGCCAAGGGCACGCTGCACCTCAGCCTGTTTGCCCACCAACCGCCCAAGGAAACGCTGGAAATGGGCGTTGTGGGCGATGAAGGCGTTTTGCAAACCGACTTCGACAACCTCACCCTGCTCCATTGGCAAAAGGGCAAACGCCGTGAGGCGCCGCGGATCATTCGGGTCAAAGCCAAACGCGGCGTCGGCTGGGGTGGACATTTGGGCTTTGCGGAAATCCATCCGGCGTTTATTAAGGCCGTCCGGAGCGGCACACAACCCTTGACCTCGGTCACCAACACCATCGACGGCGCCCTGCTGGCTATCGCTGCCGAGGAATCGATCCGGAAGAAAAAAATTATCACCATCAAATCATGAGCAAACATCCGATCAACGACGCCCTGCTCGAGGGCACCCTTGTCCGCGAACCCGTGGGCGATGAACAAGGCTACTGGGCCGGCGCACCGGGCTGGGTTTGGGACGAAACCGAACAGGCCGCCTATGTCTGCTACCGGATCCGCCGTCCCCGCGGTGTGGAACCCGATCGCGGCGGCGAATCGCGCATTGCCAAGACTTCGGATTTTGTGAACTTCGAGGACGTGTGGTCGGTCCACAAGGACGCCTACCAATCCGCTTCCATTGAAAAGAGCACCCTCCGTCGTGGCGCCGATGGTCACATTCGTTACTTCACCAGTTATGTCGCCCCTGAAGACGGGCGGTGGTGCACCACCATCAACACCGCAGACAGCGTGGAAACTCTTGATCCGGTCAACACAAAACGCTTGTTCACCGCCAGCGAACTGGGCCTCGAAGGCGTGAAAGATCCGTGGATCCTCGAAGACAATGGCACCTATCACCTGTTCCTCAGCGTTGCCATCAACACCAGCGCCACCAGCGACAGCTCACACGATACGCTGGATATCTTTAACACCGGCGAATGCAAAAGCGCCACCGCGCTGGCCACCTCCACCGACCTCGACAACTGGGATTGGCAAGGCGTCATTCTCCAGCCCGAAGGCGCCACCGCATGGGACAAATACTGCCGCCGCATCAACAGCGTGCTGCCGCTCGATGGCAAATACTACGCGTTCTACGACGGCAGCGAAGGCCACCACCAAAATTACGAGGAACGCACCGGCCTTGCTGTTTCGGAGGATTTGAAAAATTGGACCGTGCTCACCCCGGAAGCCCCGTGCATCACCAGCCCCCACACCACCGGCTCCTTGCGCTACATCGACGCCCAACCCCACGGCGACGACATCCTGTTCTTCTACGAACTCACCCGCCCCAACGGCGCCCACGAAATGCGCCTCGCAAAATTCCCCGCCGAAGGCTTCACGCTGGAATAATCACTCCGGCAAATCCTGCCCCTTGGTTTCGGGCAAAAACGCCACCACCACCAAACCCAGCAAAAAGGTCGAGGCCAACAGGCTGAGTGCCTGCTTGGTATCGAGCCCCTCCATGGCCTTGACCATGCCAGAAAGAATCAACATTGGAGCGGCTACGATTCGCCCGACATTAAAGCAAAAACTTGTGCCCGTCGCGCGCAGGTGATTGGGAAACAATTCCGGAAAATACACCGCGTACCCCGCATGCATGCACAGCGTGAAAAAACCGAACACCGGCAAGATGTATAACAACTGATCATAGGTTTGCGGCAAATAACACGTAATCGGCACAATTAAAAATGCCCCAATGTGCCCGAAAATAAAAGCACGTCGACGCCCCAGCCATGCACAGAGAGGCCCAAATGCAAGCAATCCGACTCCCGCTCCCGCGGTCTGCACAATGCCGTAAGCAAATTTTGCTTTCGAAGCCGCGTCCGCATCGCTGACCCCTTCCGCCACCAACATGCCCTTGGCCAAGCCCTGAGTTGCAACACCCACTGCCCAAAAACTGGCCAAACCCACTGCCGCCAAAGCCATGCCCAACAGCGCATGCTTGCGCCAGCGCTCATCGCCAAATAAATCACGGAAGCTCCCGGCCTGTTCGTTCTTTTTCTTCTGAGCCTCTTTCCACCCTTCCGGTTCCTTCACCTTGGCGCGCACCCACACCACCAACAGGGCCGGAATAATGCCAATCAGGTAAGCCAACCGCCATTGGGTGCCCACCGCGATACCGGCGATGGCAGCCATCCAGGTGCCGACCACGCTGGAGGCATGAAAAATGCCAGAGGCATGCGTGCGCGCATGCTTGGGGAACACTTCTGCCACCAACGCCGCCGCCACGGCCCATTCGCCGCCTACGCCCATGGCAACGAAGAATCGTAAGGTGGCCACCTGCCAAAGTTCTGCCGCGAAATAAGTGAGTCCCGCAAATACCGAATAGGTAAGGATCGTTGCGATCATAATCGGCCGCCGGCCATAACGATCGGCCAATGATCCAAACAACAAACCACCAGCCGTCCCACCTAAGAGGAAGGCCGCCAGAAACCAATCCCCCCACTTTTCAATGGCTGCATTCTTTGCCGCCTCATCTTCACTGCCCGAGAGCAGGTCATTGAGCATGTCGCCCC
>JAYQQG010000125.1:0-9598 GCA_038145765.1 Verrucomicrobiales bacterium | reverse complement strand
CGTAGTCCTGCCGGAACACGCCGAAGGCGGTTTGCCACTGGTGCGGCTTGAACTGGTCCAGGCTCTCGTCGTAGAGAACGGCGGCCATTTCAGCGACGGCTTTCTTGGCGTTTGGGCCAGTGATGGTGGCCTTCCATTTCTCCTGCTGGCCGGGCTGGAGTTTGTCGCGGAACGATTCCCATTTCACGGTGAGGTTTTTGTTGGTCCACGGCACATTCACCTTGTGGCTGGAAAGGTAGGCGCGGTTTTCGCGGACCATCGTGATGTGCACGGTGAATCCGCCGCGCATGGCTTCATTGACCACTTGCTTGAGCTGGAACTGAGTGAGGCCTCGCTCGGTCCAGAAGCTTTGGAGGATCTTGCGGCGGTGTTCCACCTCGATGAACGCACGGGCTTCCTTGTAGCCGCTGCCCCATAGGGCGGTGAATTGGCCGCCGGGTTCCACGGTCCAGGTGGGCGCCTTGATCAGGTACGGAATCTTGATGGCCAGTTTGCCGGCCTTCGGATTCACCACCTGAATCGGGGTGCGCGCGGTGACTTTCTTGCCGAAGCGATCCTGTGTTTCCACCAGTACGCGGTAAGCGCCCTGCTTGAGATCGAAGTTGAACTTGGCCTGGCCACTGTCATCGGTGGTGAAGCCCTTTTCGGCAACGACCTTGCCCAGCTCCCAAGAGTTGACGTTGGAAGCGTCGGGTTCTGGGATGAATTCCGGGGCAAAGCGGCCGTTGCGATGGGGCATTACGGCGTGTCGGTTGCTATTGAGCTGGGCGCGCTCCACCTTTTTGGGTTGTTGGAGTGCATAGACTTTCAAAGTGCCTTCGGCGGTTTGGCCGACGCCATCGAGTGTGGTGGTGTTGAGAGTCACAGCCACAGCTTGGTCTTGTTGTTGCCAATCCGCCACGGAGAGGTTGGCCTGCAGGGCGGTGTAGCCGAGGGTGATGCCGTGCTGGTCACTCCGGGTTTCGCCGGTGGTGTCGGTGACGTCGGCATACACGGTGTACCGGAATTTGGGTTCGTCCTTGGGGGAGACTGAGTTGTCCGGTTTGGCGGTGAACTTCACATCAAAGGACCCGTCCGGTTTGGTGGTGACGGTGCCGTGGGCAATTTCCTGACTCTTGCCTTGAGGGACTGGGCGCCACCAGTAGTACCAACCCCACCAGGAAGGATAACGCACCTCGCGGACGACGCGCCATTTGACTTTCGCGTCATTGATAGCGGCACCGGTGTAGGCGGTGGCCTTGCCGGTGAGGCTGACCTCGCCGTTCAGTTTGGCGGCGGTCTCCGGGGCCTTGAGAGCGACCTCAAACTTGGGCCGTTTGTATTCCTCAACATTAAAGGCGGCACTGCCGCGCGGGCCGGTGGTCACTTGCAGGTTCATGTGGCCCAGTACCCGATCACGCGGGGCATTGAATTTGCCGCTGAACGAACCGTAGTCGTTGGCCCGATGTTGCTGGCGGCCGACTTCTTTACCGTTGCGATCGCGGAATGACACGGTGACCAGTGCATTCGGAATCGTCCGGTAGTTGTCGTTGTGGGAATCCACGTGGATGGACAGGCCCTTGTAATGAATGGTTTGGCCCGGGCGATACAGTGAGCGATCGGTAAAAAAGATCGTGCGATCGTATGAGTTCGGAATGTGCACGCGGCCGTGGTTATAGTGATCGTTATAGGTGCTGAGTTGCTGGTTGCCTTTGCTGGCGAGCAACAGATAGCCGCGCTGGATGGCCTGGAAGCTAAAGTGACCGTTGGCGTTGGAGGTGGTGGGGTTGGTTTCCACTCGCTGATTACCATTGCGGAACCAGGCCCGCACCTTGGCGTTGGGCACGGGCTCGCCGCTGAGGGCATCTAGCACGAATCCTTCCACCCGTCCATTGCCATGGCGTTGGCGCATCACGATGGCGAGATCACTCACCCAAAAGCTTGTGTAATAGCAGACGTTGTTGCCCGCTCCGAAGTTTTTGTCGTGGCTGCTGACCAGGTAATAAAAACCCTGCGGCAAGCCTTCGGGGGCTTGGATGGTTTTGACGTTTTCGTGAAAGTCCTTGGTGGGGGGCAGTTGTACGCTCCATTCCTTGACCACCTCCTTGCGCAGTAGAGCCTGGCGTTCGTTGTTGTCCAGCCATTGCGGATTGCCGCGTTTGCGTTTCATGGCGGCTTCCCAATTTTCGGCCACAACGCGGAAGTGGATCTGATTGACGTTGCGGTATTTTACGGTGATATCCGGGCGCGGATTGTTCCAAATGCGCTCGATGGTCACTTGGCTGCTCTTGGCCTCGATTTGATTGACGAGGTTATGGCACATGGCTCCGCCGGGGCTGTTGGGGTAGGTGTCGCGACCTTGAATGGCGATTTGGTGCGCCTGCACCTTGTCACCTTCCTGGTCGAGCGATTGGGCGAGGTGAAAACGGGCACGGGCGCTAATGCGATGGTCGGCCCACTTGTTGATGAAGCCCTTGAGGGCGGTGCGGTAACGGTCGTTCTTGTCTTCGCCGTAAGCTTTATTCTTGCCGAAGTTCAGACGGCCGAGTGAGGCGTCGATATAGGCGCTTTGGTCTTTGTCATTGGCGTGGAATTTAAGCAGGTCCTGATACAGCTTGAGCGCCTTGACGGTGCGGGATTCGTTGTCGGTGGTTTTGATTTGCCAAGCCATGAACTTGGCGGCGCTGTCGAAGACGGGATTGTTCGCCTTGAGTTCAAAGGCGTCCTGCGCCTTGGCGCCGGCTTGTTCGCCGCTGCTGTAGAATTGCAGGGCGTTGAACACAAGGAAATCATACATGGTCGGCCGATAGGCGTCGGGTTGGGAGCCTTTTTGCAGAAGTTCATCGTAGTCGGCCACCGGTGTTTTCTTGAGCACCGCCTGGTGGGCGAGTGCGGCGGTGAATTGTTTGTCGATCTCGGTGAAGATGCGCGGCAAATCCCAGGTCTCGAAATCATCGGACGGGGCGGCACCGGTGCGGGAACGCTGGATGAAGCGCCAGCGGTTTTGCTGGAAGTAGTGCCAGTACCAGTTGGCGACAATGGCGGTCATCACCGGCTTCATTTCGGCGGGGGCCTTTTCGATCTCGGCCTCCATACGGCGGATCTTTTCCTGTGCCTTGTTGCCCTGGATGTTGCCCTCAAGGGCGATCTTCTTGCCGATCGCCTTGATGGCCTCAGCATAATCCTTGTCGGCGAGGGTTTTTTCGATAATCGGGTTGAGATGGGTGATGGCCGTTTTGGGCAGGCCTTTTTTCAGAGCCGCGTCGTAGGCTTCCCAGTGACCTTTCTTGGAGAGCTTGGGGGCGGCGGGCGGTTGCTCCACGGCGTAGAGCAGGGTGAGGGTAATGCCGGCAAGAGCCAGGCAGGCGATTAGCTTTTTCATTTCAACAAGAACAATTCGTTCAGCATTGGACGGGGCAGGCGCGGGCTTTGCTCCGTCAAACACAGGAAATCAAGCTAGGGGCGGGGTGGCTTTTTGGCGATGGAAAAATGTGGCCAGCGTTTGGTCATAAAGTCATGCCGGTGAGCTAATAATCGTTGCGTTGCGGGAGGGTTCAGGTAACTTTTCCGTCGAACGACCTCACCAAGTCTCTTTTTATGCAAAAATACATTCTTCTCAACGCCGACGCCCCGGGCGCCGGTGGCGGCTCCTTGTCGGATGACGACAAGGTGGCAGTAGACCAGTTGCGCGGGCATTATGACAAAATGCGCACCGAACTGGCCAAGGTTATTATTGGTCAGGACAACGTGGTGGATGAGATGCTGATGTGCATCCTGTCCCGCGGTCACGGCCTGCTGATGGGGGTGCCGGGCCTGGCGAAAACGTTGATGGTCAATTCACTCTCCAAGATCATGAGTCTGGAATTCAACCGGATCCAGTTCACGCCGGATTTGATGCCGAGTGATATCACCGGTACAGAAATTCTTCAGGAAGGCGAGGCTGGTCGACGCCAGTTCGAGTTTGTGAAGGGCCCGATCTTCGCCAACATCATTCTGGCGGACGAAATCAACCGGACACCGCCCAAGACGCAGAGCGCGCTGCTCGAGGCGATGCAGGAGCATCGCGTGACCACCGCCGGTGAACTGCGCCAGTTGCCGCAGCCGTTCTTTGTGTTGGCGACGCAAAACCCGATCGAACAAGAGGGGACCTATCCGTTGCCGGAAGCGCAGCTCGACCGGTTCATGTTTTTGATCACCGTGGATTATCCGACCGTGGAGGAGGAGCGCCGCATTTCCCGGGAAACAACGGGCACCAGTTCCGCCCAGTTGGGAGAGGTCATCAATGGCGAGGAACTGCAGCGATATCAGAGTCTGGTGGAACGCGTGCCGGTGCCCGATCATGTCTATGATGACGTGGTGGACATGGTGCGCATGACCCGCCCGAAGAGCGACGACGCGCCGGAATGGGTGCAGAAGTGGGTGACTTGGGGTTCCGGCCCGCGCGCCATCCAGTATCTCGTTCGCGGAGCCAAGGCCAACGCCGTGTTGCACGGCCGTTACGTGGTTGGCTGGGAAGATGTCGAGGCGGTGGCCAAGCCGGTGCTGAGTCACCGGATCCTCACCAACTTCCAGGCTCAAAGCGAAGGGGTGGACAGCCAGTTTGTGATCGCCAAGTTGCTGGAAAACATTCGCGAAAAAGAAGCGGCCTTGGCCGACCAATAAACCGGACAGCCTTTGAACGATTCCGGATATAGCGAAATTCTCGATGGGGACGTGTTGGCACGGCTTTCGGGCCAGTTCCTGCATGCGCGTCAGCCGATGGTGGGCAATATAGTGGGCCACCACAAGAGTCCCTTCCGCGGATCCAGTGTCGAATTTGCCGAGTACCGGAAGTACGTGCCGGGGGATGACCCGCGTTTGCTGGATTGGCGCGTGCTGGCGCGGACGGATCGCTACTATATTCGCGAATTCGAGGCTGACACCAACCTGCGCTGTTATGTGGTGATCGACTGCTCCAAGAGCATGTCATTTGGCGAGAAAGGCACGCGCAAGTTTGATTACGCACGCAAGATCGCCGCCACGCTCTCCTATATGCTCGTGCATCAGGGCGATGCGGTGGGTTTGGAGATTTTTGATGACGGGGTGGCTACGGATATTCCGCCCCGAAGAAATCCGCTGCACCTGCGTTATATCTTTGACACCCTCGCAGCGGCTGAACCGCGCGGGGAGACGGGGTTGGTTAACGAATTGCATCAGTTCGCTGAACGGATCCGACAAAGGGCGATGGTGATCATCATCTCCGACTGTTTCTGCGATGTGGATGAACTGCTCAACTGCTTCGAGCATCTGCATTTTCAAAAACATGATTTTGCATTGTTCCATTTGCTGGACCCGTTGGAGCTCGATCTGGATCTCGATCGGCCAATTCGGTTTCAGGACATGGAGAGCAGCGATGTGTTGCTGGCAGAACCGGAAATCATTCGTGAACAATATCTCGAGGCGGTTCAGGAGTATCTGGTGAAAATCCACGAAGGTTGCAACAAGCATAATGCGGATTATCGCCGGGTTGCCACAGATCAGCCGTACGATCAAATCGTTGCTGATTTCCTTGTGGAACGTGAGCAATTGGCGAAAGGCCGCGGATGACATTTCTGCAGCCATTCATGCTGTGGGGGTTGCTGCTCGGCTTGTTGCCGATCCTGATTCATTTATTCAACCGCTTGCGTCACCGGAAGCTGCCGTGGGCAGCCATGATGTTTCTGCGCATGGCCAACCGGAAATCGACGAAGTATGCAAAGATCCGCCAATGGCTGGTATTGTTGTTTAGGATGTTGGCAGTGTTGGCGTTGATTTTTGCCCTGAGCCGGCCACTGGCCGGGGGTTGGGTCAAGGGCGTGATGTCCGGGAAACCGGATGTGATTTTGATCCTGGTCGATCGTTCCGCGAGCATGGGAGCCTCCCTTGGCGAGCAGACCCGATTGGAGCGCGCGGTGGAAACCATGGTGGAATCAGCCAAGGCATACGGCGACGGCGTGCGCTATGTGGTCATGGAACATACCGACGAGCGCCCGCGCGAAGTCAAAGGTGGTGTGGCGGCCTTGCCGAATGTTGTGGGCAAGGAAGCAACCGATACGGCGGCGGATATGCCCACCTTGCTGGAGGCAGCGGCCGATTGGTTTGTCGAAACCAAACCCGGTATCGGCGAGATTTGGGTGGCATCCGATTTGCAATCGAGCAATTGGGACCCGGCCGCAAAAGAGCGCTGGAGCCGTTTGTCCGGCAAACTTCAGGGGTTGCCGCAAACGGTGCGCGTGCGCCTGATGGCGTTGGATGAGCCGATGCCCGACAATGTCTCCGTGCGTTTATTGGAGGCAGCCCGTCAGCGGGTGGCAGATCAAGTGGAATTGGTCTTGAAATTGGAATTTACGCGAGCTTCTTCCCTGCCTGTTGAGTTGGATTTGGCGGTCAACATCGAGGGTGAAGACAAGAGCGCTTCCATCGCAATGGAAGGCGCATCGCATGAAAATGAACTGCGGTTTCCGCTGCGCAAGAATGACCAATCCGGCTGGGGGCGCGTGGAGTTGCTGGATCAAGCGGATGGCAACGCGCGTGATAATGTGGCGTATTTTGTTTATGGCGAACCCATTCAGGCGCAATCCGTTGTGGTGGGAGCCCCGGACCGATTTGCTACACGTTTTCTAAAACTGGCGGCTGCCCCGGATCCAGCCAACACCAATCAAGTGAGCCGGATCGTTGCGCCCTCCGCGGCAGGTCAAGAGACCTGGACTGATTCGGCGATGGTGCTGTGGCAGGCACCCCTGCCTTCCGGTGAGGAGGCCGAACGATTAACAAACTACGCCAAAGCCGGAGGCTTAGTGGTCTTTTTCCCGGAAGACACCGGTGATCCCGGCAGTTTCAATGGCCTTTCATGGGGTGAGTTAAAACGCTTCGAGCAGGACGGCAAGACCTTCGATAACTGGCAGGCCTTGGTCGCGGCGGAAGATGAGCAGCAGCATTTGGGATTTCGCATTACCAGTTATTCCGATCGCGAAGGGCCATTGCAGCGGACGGAGGAAGGGTTGTATCTGCCCGTCGATGATTTGCGGGTGAATCAACGCAAGGCGATCAATGGGGACGGCATGGTGCAGGCCTCATTCGAGGACGGGGTGCCTTGGTTGATGACCAAAACAATCGGCAAAGGGCAGGTGATTTTTTGCGGGACCCAACCGAATGATGTTTGGAGCAGTGTGACCGAGGGGCTGGTCTTGGTGCCCATGCTCCAGCGATTGCTGGCCGAAGGCGAAGCGATGTTATCGGGGCGTTACGTGCAGGGGCATTTGCTCGCCGCTGGGGATGATCGCGCGGGCGAAGGTGAACGTTGGGTTTCGGAAGAAGGCGGGGATCATTCCGCGAAAGACTTTAATTTGGAAGCCGGCGTGTATCGCATGGGGAAACGGGTGGTGGCGGTGAATCGTCCGCAACGGGAGGATGCCCTGATCTCACTGGAAGAACCGGAGGTGCGATCGCTCTTCGGCGAAGTGCCGGTGACCCTGTCTCAGGAACGATCCGCCGATGGAGTGGCGGATGACCCTCAGGAAATTTGGCGTTGGTTCCTCGTGGCCATGGCGCTGGCATTATTGATTGAGGGATTATTAGTATTGCCCAAGGGGGCAGATGAACGCGTGGAAATTCAACGCACGGCCACTGGCAAGGTGCCGACTCAACAGGCTTCGTAACGATGGAGAACGGCTGGCAATTTCAACCCCTGCAGACGCCCGCTTGGCTGATCGGCTTTGCGTTGGTGATTTGGTTGGCGACTGCAGTCATCGGCTACAAAAACTGGTCGCGCCGCGGAGGCAAGGGAGTGGCGGCACTGGAAATGTTGCGGTTTATCATCATGGGGCTGATTTTGTTCACGCTCTGCAAGCCGGAGTTCCTGCGGGTTACAGAAATCGAGGAACAACCCGAAGTGGTGATTTTGACGGATGCCACCCACAGTATGGACACACGCGATGTGGTGCTTGGCGCTCGCGACGTGGTGACGCGTCAAGAATGGTTGGCGGGACAAATGGCGACGAATTTTTGGGCGCCGCTGGAAACGCTGGCCAAGGTGTCCGTGCAGGATTTCGGGATGAGCTTCACCAATGCCGAGGTGGCCTTGGGGGATGGCACGGATATCTACAGCGCGCTGGAGGCGCAACGCACCAAGCGCAAGAATCTCAAAGCCGTGTTCATGATCGGCGACGGTGATTGGAACTTTGGGGATCCACCGCAACAAGCCGCCATGAAACTGGGCGCGGAGAAGATTCCGGTCTTTACCCTGACGGTTGGGAGTGAACAGGCGCAAAAGGATCTCGTTCTGGAATCGGTGAATCCACCTAAGTTCGGGTTGTTGGGGGAACAAATTTCCATTCCGTTCCGGGTGCGCAGTTTTGTGCCGGAACCGATCCGGACTCAGGTAAAACTGACCAGCCGCCGCGGGGCCGCTGTGTCGATTGCCAAGCCGATCACCATTCCGGCGTACGGACAGGTTAATGATTCCATTGTCTGGGCGCCGCGCGAGCTGGGCGATTACACCATGACATTGGAATTGCCCATTTGGCAGCGCGGCAACGAAAAGGAATTGATTGAAGATAACAATGCGCAAACATTTCATCTTTCGGTGCGAACAGAAAAACTCAACGTCCTGGTGGTGGAATCCTACCCGCGCTGGGAGTACCGTTATTTGCGCAACGCATTAACGCGGGACCCAGGCGTGGATGTGAGTGTCTTGTTGCTGCACCCGGAATTGGGGCCGGGTGCGGGGTTGAATTACATTCAGAAATTTCCGGAGACCCGGGAACAGCTGGCCAAGTTTGATGTTGTGTTCCTTGGGGACGTTGGGATCGGCGAAAAGGAATTAACCCGGGAACAATGCGATTTACTCCGCGGCTTGGTCGACCAACAGGGAAGCGGTCTGGTCTTCATGCCGGGACAACGGGGCCGTCAGTTGACCTTGATGGATCATCCTTTGGGCGATCTGATGCCGGTCACATTGGATGCGGATAAGGAGGAAGGCCTGTTCATGCCGAGCGAAGCGAATTTCAAATTGAGCAGCAGCGGGAAAGGTCACTTCCTCACGATGCTTGCCTCAGATGAAGGGCTGAACGAAGTGATTTGGAAAAACCTGCCGGGGTTCTTCTGGTGCGCTGGGGTGGAGCGCGCCCGGCCGGGAACCCAAGTGTTGGCCACGCATTCGAGCATGCGCACGGCAACAGGGTATCTGCCCGTATTGGCAATTCGTCCATGGGGGAATGGCGAAGTGTTGTTTATGGGCACAGATGCGGCGTGGCGTTGGCGGCGTGGCGTGGAGGATACCTACCACTATCGGTTCTGGGGACAGGTGGTTCGTTGGATGGCGCACAAACGCAAAATGGCTCAAGGACAGGGGATGCGGCTGACCTATAGTCCAGAAAATCCGAAGGTAGGCGATGAGGTTTATTTGCAGGCAACACTGTTGGATTTATCCGGTGACAATTTGAACACCATATTGCGGGCGGATCTGAAAGAGCCGAACGGAAAGACTCGCAACTTGGAATTCACCCCGCTCGAGGGGGGGTGGGGCGTCTATAAAGCCCGACTGATGCCGCAAAATGGCGGGCTGCATGATTTGACGATTTATAATCCAAACGGCAAGCAA
>JAYQQG010000124.1:0-9978 GCA_038145765.1 Verrucomicrobiales bacterium | reverse complement strand
CGGGGGGGGGGGCGGGGGGCGGCGCGGGGGGGGCGGCCGGGGGGCCGGCTGGGGGCGAGGGGACCCCGGCTGCGGGTAGAGGCACGAGGAATGCGGAGGGGTGCAGTCGTTCTGTAACCCAACCATGACTGCGGGATTCCTCATGCGAATGTAGCCTTCCTGGTAAATTGATGAACGGTCAGCGCCACGGAAACATTTGCTGCCTGGGCACGGGCGGCCATGGCTCGGAGGGCGGATCGACGTCCCGATTTAGCCGGGCGCGGATATGCCGAAACCAGAGCTGGCCGATGGCGCGATTGCGGTTGCGGGACACCTGACGCGCCAGTGCGGCCCGGTTGTCCAGTTTGAGTTTCAGTGTGCTTTGGATCATTGGATACCCCCATGTCATTGATAGGTACCGTCTGTCAGATTGGGTTCTAACAATTATTCTCAAATTTTTTTGAGGGCAAGCTGGTGAAGTGAATAACCTTCCCTTTGTGAACAACCCTGAATAGATTAGCGTTTACGCAAGGAGGTGAGGAATGAACTGCGTCTGCGGCTTTGTGAATCACGTGTGAATAGGACGTCGCAAGGCGAGGCTGAGTCATGAGCAAGCCATTTCAGATTCCGGATTACGAATTGGTGATCGAAATCGCCCGGGGCAGCTATGGGCAGGTGTGGCTTGCGCGCAGCGTGTTGGGCACTTGGCGTGCAGTAAAAATTGTTCAACGATCGCTTTTTGAGGATTCCCGGCCTTACCAGCGCGAATTTAACGGCATACGCGAATATGAAGCCATTGCCCGCGGCTGCGATGGGCTCATTGACGTGTTGCATGTGGGGCGGAATGAAGGGGAAGGGTATTTTTATTATGTCATGGAACTGGCGGATGACCAAGTGGTCGGCCAGTCCGTGCGATCGGCGGACTACAGTGCGAGGACCTTGCAGTCAGACCTCAATGCGCGCGGGGCTTTGCCGGCAGATGAATGCGCTTTTATCGGAGCGGAACTGGCGGATGCATTGCATTATTTGCATGCCCATGGATTGGTGCATCGGGATATCAAGCCCTCCAACATTGTTTATGTGGACGGACGGCCCAAGTTGGCGGATGTGGGGCTGGTGGCGGGTTCGGGCATTGCTTCGGGGGAAGTGGGAACCGTTGGCTTCTTGCCGGCCAAAGGTGCGGGCGATTGGCAAGGGGATTTGTATGCCTTGGGCAAGGTGTTGTATGAAGCCAGCACTGGAATGGACCGCAACGCATTTCCGGATTTGCCGCCTGAAGCCCGCCAACTCTCGGCGCGGGATCCGTTGATGCAACTCAATCAACTATGGTTGCGCGCGTGCTCGGCTGAGGAGCGGGAATCCTTTCCAGATGCCGCTTCGATGGCTACGGCCTTGCGGCGATTGAACGCGCCTTCATTTTTTGCGGGACCTTTTACCTGGCGTGAAAAGCGGTTAATTGCATTGGCGGCAGTGTTGGCGTTTCTATTATTGGCTTCAGATGCCATTTTGATTTATCTCGGCTGGCGCCGGGAGACTGGCAAACCATTGGCGGTTGAGCAAATTGAACCGGCCCGTGAGGACATGCTGCGTGGCAAGTTCGAATCGCAGCCGGACCAATAGGATTCTGTTGTCCTACGCAACGCGGGACTCTATGGTCGCCGGGAATGGCTTCTATGGAGATGGATTCAGTGTTGCTGCGCCTGCGCGAAGGCGATCATGTGGGCGTGCTCAAACGCACTGTGAAAGCGGGGGTGGAATTGGTGGGCGGTAAAGAATCATTTACCACGGCATCCACTATCCCTGCCGGGCATAAGATCGCTTTAAAGCCAGTGCCGAACGGCGAGCCCGTGCGCAAATACGGGCAAATTATCGGCTTCGCGCAAGGCGATATTGCAGTCGGGGAACAGGTGCATTCCCATAATCTGGTGTGCAAGGATTACGAGCGGGTTCATAGTTTTTGCGCCGATTATCGGCCCACAGATTATTATTCGCATTCTGAGCGGCGCACGTTTCAGGGCTATTCCCGCCCCGGCGGTCGTGCGGGGACGCGGAACTATGTGGCGGTTATTTCGAATGTGAATTGCTCCAACTCCGTGTCACGGTATGTGGCTGAGCGATTTGCCACGGCAGATTTTAAGCGGGAATTTCCGGGCGTCGATGGGGTCATCGCCCTTAAAACACAGGGCGGATGTGGCGTGGACCCCGGTGGGCCCATGCAAATTATCAGACGCACCTTGGGTCATATGGCGCGTCATCCGAACATCGCCGGGTATGTCATGATTGGCTTGGGTTGTGAGGACAATCAGATTTCCGGGATTCGTGAGGATTACAGTTTGGATAACTTGCAGGACGGCGAGGTGGTGCCGGAGTTCATGACCATTCAGGGCACCGGTGGTTCGTTGAAAACGATCGAAGCCGCAGTGAAAGCGGTTGGGCAAATCCTGCCCAAGGTGGCCCTTGTGCAGCGCACCGACCAGCCGCTGGCCAAGTTGTTGTTGGCGGAAAATTGCGGTGGTTCTGATGGGAACAGTGGTTGCACTGCTAACCCGGCGCTGGGGGTGGCCTCAGATGAACTCGTGCGGCATGGAGGGACTTCGGTCCTAGCGGAAACCACAGAGATCTACGGAGCCGAGCATCTGCTCACCAACCGTGCCGCCACCCGTGCCGTGGCGGAGAAACTCATGGGGCAAATTCGGTGGTGGGAATCTTACGCGCGGCGTCATGACAGTACGATCGATAACAATCCTTCAGTGGGCAACAAGGAAGGAGGACTAACGACGATCTATGAAAAAAGCTTGGGCGCTTTGGCGAAAGGCGGGCAGTCACCGTTGATGGCGGTGTACGATTATGCCGAACGCATCGATACCCCGGGCTTCAGTTTTATGGATACCCCCGGTTATGATCCGGTAAGCATGACGGGCTTGGTTGCGGGGGGATGCAATGTCGGCGTATTTACCACCGGCCGCGGCAGTGTGTATGGCTGCAAGCCCGCACCTTGCATAAAAGTAGCGACCAACACGGCGCTCTATAACTGGATGGAAGAGGACATGGACCTCAACGCCGGTACGATCATGGATGGCACGGAGACGATTCAGGAAGTGGGGATGCGAATTTTCGAAAAGATTATTGCCGTGGCAAACGGTGAGAAAACCAAGAGCGAACTGAACGGGATCGGGGATGAGGAATTTCAACCGTGGTTCCCGGGGCCGCAGTATTAACTACATGACCGAGCCGCGCCGGGCTTGGGCGGTAAGCCAGAACCGTCCCTGTCGGCGGCTGATGTGCACCTCGCAGTCAAAGGCTTGGCTCAAGGTGGAGCCTTTTAATATCCGATTCACCGGGCCGTGAGCCACGTCGCGCCCATCGCGAAGGAGGAGTGCGTGGGTGAACACCGGCATGATTTCTTCCACGTGATGTGTGATAAGTACGATGGCGGGCGTGTTTCGCTGGTGGCCTAGGCGATCAATGAACTGCAGAAAATGCTCACGGGCAACAGGGTCCAGTCCGGCGCAGGGCTCATCGAGCATCAAGAGCTTGGGTTGGGCCATCAGGGCGCGGCCAATGAGCGCACGTTGGCGTTCGCCTTGCGAAAGCTGGACCCAGGGACGATCGGCGAGGTGGCTGCACTCGATCCGCTTGAGAATGGCGTGCGCCTCGCGTTTGTCTGCAGCGGAAGGTTCATGCCAGAGGTCGATCATGGCATATTTGCCGCTGATGATGGTTTCTAAAACGGGTTCATCCTCGGCCATGAGCTTGTTGAGAGTGGAGCTAACCAGGCCGATGTGTTTACGTAGTTCCGTCCAGTCACTGTCGCCAAAGGTGTTGCCCAGGATGTGGATCTCGCCGCTGGTGGGGAATTTATAGCCGGTTAAAGCGGCCAGCAGGGTGGTTTTGCCACAGCCATTCGGGCCGAGGACCACCCAGTGTTCTCCGCGTTCCACCCGCCAGTTGAGGCCATCGAGAATATGGGTGTCGCCCCGCTGGAGGCGGAGGTTTTGGATGTCGAGAATCGGGGGCGCAGCCACACGCGCTTGTAACGGTCCGAGAGGATTGGGCCAAGCGAAAGTTTGCCTTGCGAGTGCCTGAATCGATGCCTAGGCTTCGGGTCGACCCAGAGTTTATGAAACGTACCATCCTTTTTTCTCTTAGTGCCCTGTTCATGTGCACGGGCACAAACACCAGTGCGGCAGACGCTAAACTGCCCGGCTATACGGATACCCCGATGATCCCAGGCCAAAAGTGGCGTGTGCATGATGCAAATCGTCCACGGCCCAAGGTTGTGGATGTGGGCCCTTCCAAAACCCTCGGACTGAAACCACCCAAAGGTGCAGTGGTGTTGTTCGATGGCAAGGATATGGATCAATGGAGCCATTCTAAATGGAAGCTTGAAGA
Organism: Verrucomicrobiales bacterium; assembly: GCA_038145765.1. Classification (GTDB taxonomy): domain Bacteria; phylum Verrucomicrobiota; class Verrucomicrobiia; order Limisphaerales; family UBA1100; genus UBA1100. The sequence goes on along the minus strand of JAYQQG010000124.1, from coordinate 5,607 downwards.
TGGGCACATGGAAGTGACTCCACGATCAGGGTCAGTGCGCACCAAAGAGTCGTTTGGTTCCTTCAAACTTCACTTGGAATTTGCGACCCCTAAGGTGGTCAAGGGGAGTAGTCAAGGGCGCGGGAACAGCGGGGTCTTTTTGAATGGCCGCTATGAAGTGCAGGTGTTGGATTCCTACAACAACATTACTTATGCCGACGGGCAATGTGCGGCTTTGTATGGTCAATTCCCGCCGAAAGTGAATGCCTGTCGTCCTCCCGGTGAATGGCAGACCTATGACATTGAGTTTCTGGCGCCCAAGTGGGATGATGAGGGCAAGCTTGTGCGAAAAGCTACGGTGACGGTCATTCACAATGGTGTAAAGGTGCATGACCAACAGGAAATGAATGGACCGAGCGGGCACCGCAATGTGCCGAAATACTCAAAGCATGGTCCGGGGCCGATCCAATTGCAGGATCATGGGAACCCCACGCGTTTTAGAAATATTTGGCTGGTGAAGATCAAGGATTAACCGGCACACTTTGAATTCGACCGAGCGGGACGCAAGTCCCGCTTTTTTCTTTATCCGTATGCGTAAGGAACCCTAAAAAATCGACTTTTGCGCATAGCTCTGATTTGACGCCCTAGCGATTCCCGCACTAAGTTGCACTAGCAATTAACACTGATGGCCGTTAAAGACGATTACCTGCTCGATACGCTCATGGATATGGGTGCGGTCGACCCTTCCCAAGTGGAGGCTGCCCGCGCGGTGGCGGAGCCTGCCGGTGCGGGGGTCATTGATACGATGGTGATATCCAAAACGCTGAATCCTGACCTCTTGGTTCAGGCGCGTGGGATGCAATACGGCTGTGATCCTATCGACTTGCGGGAGTTGCAGCCAAACGATGCGGCCATGCAGGCGTGTCCCCGGCATATTGCCCGACGTTATCAAGTCATCCCTGTTGCGTACGAGGCGGATACATTGACGGTCGCATTGGAGGACCCGGGAGATATCGATACCACGGATGCATTAGACCGCCTGCTGGAGGTGGGGAATGTCGTCTACAAAGTTGCCAGCGACTCTCAAATTAAGGCGACCATCGACCGGTTTTACGGATCCACCGATGAGGCGGTGGAGCGATTGGTGACTGAGCTTTCTCAAACCCAGGTGGACATTGGAGAAGCGGGCGGTGCGGTTGGCGAGAGTGGTGTTGTAGAAACTGGAGATGAACAGAACTCGCCATTGGTAAAAATGGTGAACCTGATCATCGCAGACGGATTTCGCGCCGGTTGTTCGGATGTCCATATTGAGCCGTTTGAAGGCCGGTTGCGAATTCGCTATCGGGTGGACGGGGTGTTGCGGGAGCATCAGTCCGTGCCGATTCGTTTATGCGGGCCGATTGTATCCCGCTTGAAAATCGAGTCCGGCATGTCCATCGCTGAAAAGCGCACGCCGCAGGACGGCCGTTACAAACAGGTGATTGATGATCGCGAGATTGATTTTCGTGTCAATTGCCTGCCCACATTATACGGCGAAAGCATGGTGCTGCGTGTGCTGGACAAGGGCGGCTTGAATCTCGGTTTGGATCAGCTTGGTTTTATGCGTGAAGACCAGGAAGTGTTCGAGCGCAATGCACAGATGCCTGATGGCATCATGCTAGTGACCGGCCCGACCGGTTCCGGCAAAACCACCACGCTCTATTCGTGTTTGAACCTGCTCAACACGCCGAACAAAAAGATTATCACTGTGGAAGACCCGGTGGAATATGTGTTAAGCGGAATCAATCAGGTGCAGGTGAATAATCAGGCCGGGATGACGTTTTCCGCGGCGCTGCGGGCGATGTTGCGTCAGGCCCCCAACATTATCATGGTTGGGGAGATTCGGGATAGTGAGACCGGTAACATCGCGGTCAATGCGTCCCTTACCGGTCACTTTGTCTTCTCCACACTGCACACCAATGATGCACCGGGCGCAATGACCCGCATGATTGATATGGGTGTGAAACCGTTTCTGGTGGCGGCCGCGTGTCGTTGTGTGTTGGCCCAACGCTTGGTAAGGCGATTTTGCAAAAACTGTGTGCAGCCGCATGAGCTTCACCAGGATGAGATTCATGCACTGCAATTGAATGAAGATGAAATGAAAGACATGCGCCCCATGTTGGGATCCGGCTGCAAGGCCTGTGATGATACAGGTTACAAAGGTCGCATGGGGTTATTTGAAGTATTGGAAATGAATGACATGCTGGCCCGTATGATTATTGAAGAAAAACCAATCGGTGAATTCAGGGATTACGCGGTCGAAAACGGAGCCATGCGCACATTGCGTTATGATGGCGTGAAGAAGGTGACCTCAGGGATGACTTCCGTGGCCGAAGTCATGCGGGTGACCGCGAGTGACGAACATTAAAAGACCATGCCAGAGAAAGAACCGCTTTACCGAATGCCCGACCTGCTCAACCTGATGGTGGATTCAGGGGCTGCCGATTTGCACGTGCGGGTTGGGATTCCGCCCGCTTACCGGGATGGAGGCACACTCAAGAGAGTGGAAGGCCCACCGTGCGAGCAGGAGGATGTGGAATATCTCGTGAAGGCCATCGCCAACGATGACGAGGTGCAAAATATTCGAACGCAGGGCGGCGCAGACTTTGGGTTCGCCTTTGGAACCAAGGCGCGTTTCCGGGTTTCGGCCTTTAAAGAGCGGGGCAATATGGCGCTGGTGCTCCGGCAGATCCCCAATGAACTGCTGCCGCTGGAGGTGATCGGGTTGGATCCCGGTTTGGTGGATCGCTTGCTCAGCACACCGCGTGGAATGATTCTGGTGACTGGGCCGACTGGATCCGGAAAGTCCACCACGTTGGCCTCGATGATTAACATTATCAACGAGACACAGGACCACGCCCATATCATCACGATTGAGGATCCGATCGAGTTTTATCACCCGCATAAAGTGGGCATTACCACGCAGCGCGAGGTGCACAAAGATGTGCCCAGTTTTGCGGAAGCCCTGAGGCGGGCGCTACGTCAGGACCCGGAAGTCATCCTGGTGGGTGAGTTGCGAGACTTGGAAACGATCGAGATGGCCGTGTCCGCGGCGGAAACGGGTCACTTGGTCTTCGGTACGTTGCATACCACCGGTGCGGCCAAGACCGTTGACCGGATTGTAAACGCCTTTCCCATGCAGCAACAGGAGACGATCCGTATTCAGCTTTCCACAGTATTGCAGGCGGTGATTTCGCAAATTCTTGTGAAGCGCATTCCCAAGGGGCGCTGTGCAATCCATGACATCATGGTGAACACTCCCTCCATTGCAGCGCTGATTCGTGATAACAAAACCTTTCGAATTCCCTCAGATCAACAGACCGGCCAAAAGTACGGCATGGTGACCATGGATGATATGCTCTTTAACAAATATTCGGAAGGCCTCGTAAGCCGTGATGATTGTCAGGACAAGGCCCAAGATTATAACGGCATGTTATTGCGGCTGAAGGAGTACGACGAAGAGCAAGCGGCGCTGCAGGCGGAAATGGGGGCGGATCCTAATGCAGCCGGTGCCGCTGCGGGCGGCCCACCGCCTCCACCTCCGGGTTGATGGCTTAATAAACTGTTTCCATGCACGGCATCTTAACCAGCCCGCTACTGAACCTGATCGCTGAACGGCAACTTGCCGATTCGCAGGATCTGGAGGCGATTCAGGGTGAACACAATTTGTCCGGCGCGGCGATTCCCAAATTGCTCCATGATCAGGGCGTGCTGGATACAGCGTCACAGCTGGAACTGATGGCAGAATATCTGGGCACGGATGTGATCGACATCACCGCCATCGAATTCTCCCAAGAATTGTTGGACTTGCTCCCAATGGATGTGGCCAAAAATTATCAATGCCTGCCGATTGGATTGGATGGAGAAACGCTTCATCTCTCCATGGCGGATCCACTGAATCCGACGGCGTTGGATGAACTGGCATATCAGCTAAAACGCCCCTTGCAATTGCGAGTGGCCGACCCGTTGGCGATCTCCAAGCTGATTGAGGATAAATATTCCGACGAAGAGGGGTTTGAGGAATTGATTGAAGCCATGGGGGGAGCCGATGGTTTTGAGGAAGAGGTCGAAACCAAGCCGGAAGATGATGCGCCCGAGGCACTGGAAATCCTTGAGGAAGTTGGAGATGAAGCGCCCATCGTGCGCTTTGTTAATATGGTGTTATATCAGGCCCTCAAAGATCAGGCCGCGGACATCCATTTTGAGCCGTTTGAAGATACCTACCAGATTCGGATGAAGGTGGATGGTTCCATGAAAATGCTGACCCCACCTCCCAAGGAACTGGCACCAGCCATCTCATCGCGGTTGAAAATCATGGCGGGTTTGAACATTGCCGAGCGGCGAATTCCACAGGATGGCCGGATTGCCGAGCGAATTGCCGGTCGCGAGCTTGTGTTTCGTATGAACACGCTGCCCACCAAATTTGGGGAATCGGTGGTGTTGCGTCTGCTGGATTCCTCGAATGATGACTTGATGAGCCTCGAGGCGCTGTCCATTCCCACTAAGGTGGATGAAAGTATTCGCCACTGTGTGGTGCAGCCCAACGGCGTGTTTCTCGTGACCGGCCCCACGGGTTCGGGCAAGACCACCACGCTGTATGCTTGTCTGCGTATGATGAATACGGTGGACACCAAAATCCTCACTGCGGAGGATCCGGTGGAATTTCCGGTGGAAGGGATAGTGCAATGCCATATCGTGGAGGCGATGGGGATGACCTTTGCCAAGGCGCTCAAGGCATTCCTGCGCCAGGATCCGGATATCATTCTGGTGGGAGAGATGCGTGACTTGGAGACCGCCTCAATCGGCATTGAAGCGGCGCTTACCGGGCACTTGGTGGTGAGCACACTGCACACCAACAGTTCCACGGAAGCCATCACACGCCTTTTGGATATGGGCGTGGAACCGTTTATGATCTCCTCCTCGGTGAACGGGGTGCTGGCTCAGCGGCTTTGCAAGACGGTTTGCAAGAAGTGCAAGGTAAACACCCCCATGACCCCTGATCAAAAACTGATGCTCAAGCTGACGGATGATGAGGTGCTTGGGGATATTTTTTATGGGACCGGTTGTGATGCCTGCGGGCACACTGGCTACAAAGGGCGGCGGGGTATTTATGAGATGCTACAGATGAACGATGAAGTTCGTGACTTGATTGCTAATCGCACGCCGGCATTGGAATTGCGCGATCGGTGCGTGGCTGCGGGGATGCAATCCTTGCGGATGGATGGGTTAAGGCTTATGTTCGAAGGGGTTTCCTCATTTGAGGAAGTGATGAAGTATACTTAAATTTCATGCCGCTGTTCAGCTACATTGCGATCGACAAGGAAGGGAAGCAAAAGGAAGGCACCCTCGAGGTCGGCAGTCAAAACGAAGCGATCTCTCGCATTAAGGAGATGGGCTTCTATCCGACGCAGGTCGCGGAAGTTAAGGATACGCCTGAGGAGGCCAAGAAGCGGAAGGCTAAAAAGGGAAAGAAAAAGGGTGAGATCAGTCTGGCCTTGCCGACGGTCAATACCAAGGAGTTGTGTACCTTTACCCGGCAATTGGCGGTGTTGATTGATGCCGGTCTGCCGTTGATGCGCGGGATGAGCA
>JAYQQG010000123.1:0-10067 GCA_038145765.1 Verrucomicrobiales bacterium | reverse complement strand
AAAAAGAGGACGGTACATTCGCCACGCCCGGACGCAGTGATAGTTATGGCTCACAGCCGGGTGTGGTCGGCTTGGCAGTGGTCGCTATGCTGGCCCATGGAGATGACCCGAATCGGGGCCCCTATGCATTGGCCATTCGGCGGGGATTGAATTTTATTCTCAAGAACCAAAACAGTTCTACCGGGTATATTGGATCTTCAATGTATAATCACGGATTTGCCACACTGGCAATTGCTGAAGCCTATGGGCAGGTCTTTGACAAACGCCTTGGCCCGTCGCTCAAAAAGGCCACGGACTTGATCCTGAACGCCCAGAAACGAAGCCGGAATGGGGCGTGGCGGTACTCGCCCGAAAGTACGGATGCGGACACCACCGTGAGTGGGGCATGTTTTGTGGCCTTAATGGCTGCGCGCAACTCCGGATTGGGGGTTCCTCAGGAATCGCTTGAGAAGGCATTGCGGTTTTACATCGCCTGCCAATCCACTGATGGCGGGTTCGGTTACACCAGTGCTGGGGGATCCAATGGCCCGCGGACGGCGATTGGGGCGTTGTGCTTTGCCTTGGCCAAAAAGAAGGAGAGTAACCGCTTCAAATCCGCCATGGATTATCTGACACAGCAGGGGCCGAATGGCGGATATGATCACTATTACCATTACTTCCTTTACTACGCCGCGCAGACCTATTTTCACGCATCCCCAAAATTGTGGGAGGAATGGAATGCGGCCAACATCAAACGGATGATGGCAAGTCAGCAAGAGGATGGTGGATGGACCGGGAATTTCGGGGGCAGCTTTGCCACGGCGGCTTCGTTGTTGTCCTTGGCTTTGAACTATCGATATCTCCCAATTTATGAACGTTAAGTTGCTCGCTGCCGCTCTGTTGAGTGCAATGGTTGGAACAGTGTTGCAGGCAGATGTCCCGCCTCCGGCAATCCCCCCGCAGGATGAACCGCCTGAGCCGCCGGTGGTCCTCAATGATTTGGATCCTGTCCGTTCCAAGGAGCCGGCACAAGTGCCCCGGCCGCTGGTCGCAAAGGAGGGTAAGGTTCAAACAAAACAGAAAGACCGGCTGAAATTACTGGGGGGTGGGTCGTTGTCGGGTAAGTTTTTAGGCCTACAAAATGGCCGGGTTCGCTGGGAGCATGACGCATTTGATGCAGCCGTTTCAGTGGATACCGCCGCAGTGGATTCTATTCGTGTTCAGCGAACGGCCCCGCCGTTTAAGCCGGCTGATTGCCGGGTATCACTGGTAACCGGCGAAAGCATCATGGGGCGGATGAAGTCGCTTGATGAAACAGGGTTGATCATCGAAACTTGGTACGCTGGCCCATTAACCATTCCCCGTGAAGCCATCCAGATGGTGGAACCCAGCAAGGCATCAGCCCGAATGGTTTATGAGGGGCCCGAACATGGGCCGGATGGTTGGATGACGGGAAACCGAAACACTGGGGTTGCTCTCAAGCCATTCAATCAGGTCGAGGCGCAGGGGGGCGGGGTTGTGCCAGCCCAAGAGCGTGCGTTGGAAGTGATTGGCCTTCGCCGTCCCGCGGCTCCGGTTCCGGGGCGGGGCGGGCAAAATGCAGCGTTGTGGCGCTACTCGAACAAGGGGTTTGTTAGCATGACTAGCGGGCCTATTTTGGGGAGAAAAGATTTGGGATTGCCGGACAAATGCGCCTTGGAGTTCGACTTTAAATACATCGGTTATTTTAATCTTGGGATCAATGTATTCGCCGACCAGATCAAGAATGAATATTCCGGAAACAGTTACAGCCTTCGGCTCGATCAGAGCAATGCGTACCTCTATCGCATTCAAAATGGGAGCACATCCAACTTGGGCAATGCCCAGTCTCAGTTGGCGGGTAAGACTGAATGCCGGATTGTCTTGCTGATCGACAAGTCCGCCAAGTCATTGGCGTTGGTGATTAACGATCGTTTGGTGCACAAATGGGAAGATGGTCGGGGTGCCTTTGCGGGGAAAGGGAATGGAATCCTGTTCACTTCACGTAACAACAGTGCCATGCGTGTTAGTCGTATTCGCATTCGTGAATGGGATGGCGTGTTGCCCAATGGTGACAAGCAGGCCATGGGAAATGGTAAGGAAGATTATGTAAAATTTAACAATGGCGATGGCTTTTCCGGGCGGATATTACGGATGGATGGTGACAAGCTTGTGTTTAAGACCTCGTTCGGCGAAGTGCCTGTGCCGATGAACACGGTGGAAAAGATGTCCATGATCAATCCTGTTCGGGAAATGGGCGACAAGCCGGCAGCGGTTTCAACGAACCTGGCCGGCGGCGGAGCGTTGGTGTTGGAATTCCTTGGCTGGGACGCGCGTGCGGTCAAAGTGCGCCACAAGTTCATGGGGGAATTCTCCATGGATCCGGCTGTTTTTGAGTCGCTCAAATTTAATCTCGACCAACCTCGGCAGCGCGAAGGCGTTGGCCTGTTCGACCAATGAAAATGAATCAGCTCATCATAGTGGCCGTACTCTTTGGAAGCGGCCTTTCGACCGTTGCGGAAATCGTTATCAAACCCGTGCGTACACCTTCCATTTCCACGAATCGCCCGGGAATCATTGTCCCGGGCCCGAATGGCGGTGGGATAACGCATGAGCAACAACCACAAATCATTGAGTTACTCGACGGCGATGTGCTCAAAGGAACTTTTGTCAGCTTTGACACTGAGGCGGGTGCCAAATGGCGTCATCCGGCGGTGAAGACGGATATTGAATTCATGACCGATAGCTTGAGTAAGATTCGTTTATTTCCGCGTCCCCACTCTTCTGCGGTCAGTGAAAATACGCGGGTACAACTTGTGACCGGGGAAGAGTTGAGTGGAGAGCTTTTGGAAATGAACAATCGGCACCTGATATTGAAGGCTTGGTATAGTCGAAACACCCTGCGAATCCCGCGAGAGAAGATTTTTTCGGTCCGTCCTGCCACTGCCGAAGCCGGACTCATTTATGAGGGCCCCACGGGAATGGACGGCTGGAAGAGTCAGGGAGGAAGCCGGATTCAAAATGCCCAAGTTCCCCAAGTGCAGCAGCTGCAATTGGCGCAAAAGGGTGGACAGTTTTTTAACGGGCGGATCAATGGGTTGGTTCCAGCGAGAGGGCAAGTTCCTGCTGGTGCCACGCAGCAGTGGCAGTACAGCAATGAATCTTTTTCAGCCACCCGTTCCAGTTCACTGATTGGCCGGGAGATGGAGCTGGCGGATAAAGTGAACGTGGAATTTGATCTCCAATGGCGTGGCCACTTCAATCTGGGGGTCAGTGTTTTTGCTGACAAGTTTGATGCCTACTCGGGTAATTCATATATGGTTGGTTTTAGCCCAAACGACTGTTACCTGATGCGGATGGCAAACAATGTGCAGAACAATTTGGGGCGGGCCAGTTTCCAAGACTTGCGAAACAAGACCAAAGCGCGCGTGTCCGTGCGAATTAACAAGGATGCAGGGACCATTGCTCTGGTATTGGATAATCGCGTGGTAAAGGAATGGGAAGACAACGCTGGATTCGCGGGCAAGGGTAAAAATGTGAGTTTTGTGTTGCTGCAAAACACATATGTGAAAGTGAGCAATATTCGTGTCAGTCAATGGGACGGCAAACTTCCTTCCGGTGAAGGGAATCAAAAGGAGGGGAAAGATCTGTTGGTGATGAGCAGTGCAGGAAGTTTGTCCGGTGAACTCTTGGGCATACAAGACGGCAAAGTGCGGTTCAAAGCTTCGTTCTCGCCGGAGCCTCTGGAGATGACCCTGGACACGGTGGCCCGAATCAACTTGGCGGATGCAGAAATGGAAAAACCAAAGCTCGGGTTAGGTGATGTACGGGTCACCTTTTCCAACGGCGGGCAATTTACTTTTTTGCTGGAGAAATGGGGGGCTGACCGGGTAACGGGTCTGAGTACGGTTCTGGGGCAAGTGGAATTTCAGCCCGGTGCATTTTCTGAACTCGAATTTAACCTGACCAAAAAGCAGGGATCGGGAGTGGAGGATCCCTTTGATGATTTTTGATGGGGAAAGATTGGCGGACCGCGGGAGTGAATAGGCCGCGAACAAACCTTCAATAACTGCGCCTTGAGCCATGATGCGGGCGGCGTAGGCTGTGGGCGAAATCAGCCCGCCATGACTATCGCCCAATCAAACACAAAAACCAAAGAGGAGCCCGCCTCTCCAACACCGACCACATCGCAGCGTCCCACCAATGCGCGCCTCTCCAGCGATGAGTTGGGTGTATTGGAGAAAATGGGAGAGGATACAGTCACCGTGAATCTCGATATAAATCTGCGTCCGGTTACCTGGCTGGCGTTGCAAAAATACGCGCTGAAGCACGATTGTACACTCTCGGAATCGCTCGAGCACGGTTTGGAGTATTCCGATGCCGTGAGGGATTGTATCAACATCAGCCAAGCCCGGCGCTAATGCGCGATCGCACAACTGAATTCATGCCGGTGTGGTGGAATTGGTAGACACAGGGGACTTAAAATCCCCCGGCCTTTAAAAGCCGTGCCGGTTCGACTCCGGCCGCCGGTACCAATCTAATGAATGCAGAAGGACAAATCGTGGCGCTCGGCCTCGAATTGCCACCCGCGCCCAAGCCCGGTGGGGTTTATCAGCCCCTGTTGGTTCACGATGGGCTGGCGTATGTCTCCGGTCATGGCCCATTATTGATGGATGAATCCTACATGACCGGCAAGGTGGGTGCGGATCTGGATATTGATGGCGGCCGCGCGGCTGCCCGGCAAACCGGGCTGGCGATACTGGCCACGCTTAAAGCGCGCTTAGGCACTCTGAACCGGGTTCGACGCTTGGTGAAATCGTTCGGCATGGTGAACGCCACGCCGGATTTTGGCGCGCATCCACAAGTGATCAATGGCTATAGCGAACTGATGGCTGAAGTGTTTGGGGCAGAGAACGGGGTGGGGACACGTAGCGCCATAGGGATGGGATCGCTTCCGGGTAATATTGCTGTGGAGATCGAAGCCGTGTTTGAGATTGTTCCAGACTGATGATGGGCACTGATTGGTATCGCATCTCAAATGAAGCGGAGATTCCTTCGCCGGCGCTGCTCATCTATCCCGAACGCGTTATTCGAAATCTACAGCGCATGGTGGAAATATCCGGTGACGCCAAGCGCCTTCGGCCTCACGTTAAGACCCATAAATTACCAGAGTTGATCGGGATGCAGCTTAGCTTGGGGATCGAACGATTTAAATGTGCCACCATAGCCGAGGCGGAAATGGTGGCCGGTTCTGGGGCAACGGATATACTCTTGGCGCATCAACCAGTGGGGCCGAACGCAGCGCGCTTGCGTTTTTTGATGGATCGATATCCGAAAGTGCGCTGGGGGGCAATTGTGGATGACTTGGGAGTGATTGAGACAATGGGTCGTTTATTTTCCGATGCCCCGCGTAAACTTGCGGTGTATCTGGATCTAGATTGCGGGATGCATCGAACCGGGATTGTGCCTGGGGTTGATGCGCATGCGTTGTACCGAAAGTTATCCCAATCGCCCGGGTTGGAGGCCGGAGGGTTGCACGCATATGATGGGCATAACCATGAATCGGTTTTGGCGAAACGCACCGAACAATGTGAGTCGGATTTTGAGCCTGTTCTGACTTTCAAAAAGCAACTGGAAGACGAGGGATTGGTCGTCCCGGAATTGGTGGCAGGAGGCACGCCGACTTTTCCTGTGCATGCGCAGCATATGGATCGCACCTGCAGTCCTGGGACTACGACTTTATGGGATGTGGGTTATGGGGATGGTCTGCCGGATTTGGAATTTGAACATGCGGCTGTGTTATTGACGCGCGTGATTAGCCGGCCTGGTAAACTGCGCGTGTGCCTGGATTTGGGGCACAAAGCGGTGGCGGCCGATAAACCGCTGCCCCGGGCCCGCTTGTTCGGGCATGAAAACTGCACGGCTCTGGTCCATAGTGAGGAGCACCTGATGATCGAAGGCAACTCGGTTGCGGACTTGAAGGTGGGCGATGTTTTTTATGGTGTCCCAACGCATATCTGCCCTACGGTGGCTCTGCATGATCACGCGTGGGTGGTGCAGGAAGGAAAGGCCGTTGGGCTTTGGGAAATTGCGGCACGCAAACGGAGTTTGGGGGTATGAGTGATCCTTGGATATTAGATGCGCACCTGGATCTTTCCATGAACGCCATGGAATGGAACCGGGATCTCACCCAGCCGGTAGCAGCGATCCGGAAGCGTGAGCAGGGCCAGACCGATAAACCGGATCGAGCCCAGGGCACAGTGGCCTTGCCGGAAATGCGGCGCGGAAAAATTGGCATCTGTGTGGCAACCCAGATCGCACGTTACGTCAAGCCGACGAATAACCTTCAAGGCTGGTATTCACCGGAACAGGCATGGTCTCAAACGCAGGGGCAATTGGCGTGGTACCGAGCGATGGAGGAGCGGGGGGAGCTGACACAAATCATCGATGCCGATTCGCTCAATGCACACGCGGGCCTATGGGCTGATGATCCTGCACCGGATGCGCCAATCGGATACATTCTTAGTTTGGAAGGGGCCGATTCCATCATCACGCCGTTACGGCTCGAACAATCCTTTGAACAGGGACTGCGCGCCTTGGGGCCGGCGCATTATGGGCCTGGAACCTATGCGCAAGGCACGGCACATACGGGCGGGTTGGGGCCGCGTGGCAAGGAGTTGCTGCAGGAGATGGATCGGCTGGGAATGATTCTGGATGCGACCCATTTATGCGATGACAGCTTCTGGGAGGCGTTGGATGTTTTCCAAGGTCCGGTTTGGGCAAGCCACAATAACTGCCGAGAGTTGGTGCCCAATGACCGGCAGTTTTCGGATGAGCAACTCAAATGCCTGATTGACCGCGGGGCGGTCATTGGCGGGGTGTTAGATGCTTGGATGTTGGTTCCAGATTGGCAACGGGGCGTGACCACTCCGGAAGATTCTGGGGTAAAGCTGGAACATGTATTGGATCATATGGATCACATTTGTCAGCTGGCCGGTAATGCCAGCCATATTGGGATTGGGACAGATCTGGACGGCGGATACGGCCGGGAGCAAAGCCCGGGTGATCTCGATACCATTGCCGACTTGCAACGGCTGCCGGGATTACTGGCCGAACGCGGTTATCGGGAGGACGAGATTCTTGGTGTGATGCACGGCAACTTTATGCGTTTTCTGAATGACGCCTGGGCCTAGGCAGCGAATCCAACGTATGCTACCCTCCGGCATGCGATTGAGCTATTGGATTCCATTATTCGTTTCATTACTCACTCTGGCAGCCGGCCGGCCGCAAGCTGAATTTCCCCTATGGTCCGGTCAAGCGCCTGGGCAGAAGGGGAACACGGCGCGAGACATCCCTACGCTGACGCCTTATTGGGCTGAGAAACCAACGGGCGCGGCCATGGTGATCTGCCCCGGTGGCGGCTATGGCGGTTTGGCTGGGCATGAAGGGAAAGGTTACGCGGAATGGTTGGTCAAGCAGGGGGTCGATTGCTTTGTGCTCAAATATCGGCTGGGCTCGGCCGGTTATCGACACCCGATCATGTGGCAAGATGTTTCCCGCGCGATCAGAACCGTTCGGGCGCATGCAAAGGAATGGAATCTGGATCCAAAACGAATCGGGGTCATGGGTTCCTCAGCCGGCGGACATTTAACATCCACCATTGTGGCTCATTTTGATGCGGGACTGAAAACAGGGGACGCTATTGATCGGGTGAGTTCACGGCCTGATCTGGCCGTGTTATGTTATCCGGTCATCACTCTCGGGGAACACACCCATCAGGGTTCAAAGCGAAACCTGCTGGGTGAAAAGCCCGCGCCTGAGTTGGTGAAACTGTTATCCAATGAACTCCAAGTGCAAAAGGATTCTCCACCCTGTTTTATCTGGCACACCTGGGAGGATGGCCCGGTGCCGATGGAGAACAGCATGTTGTTTGCCTCCGCCCTGCGGCAGCAAGGTGTTCGAGTGTCACTCCATATCTATGAAGCCGGCCGTCATGGTATTGGGCTGGGCGGCACGGATCATGGGAAACTTCATCCCTGGACCGGGCAACTGTTGTTTTGGTTCAAGCAACGGAAATTCGTTCCTTGAACCAAGTGTCACCATCCGAATGTCTTGCCTTAATGCCGGCCCGGGATGAGGAAGGCACGGTCGGGAATGTGGTGGCTCGCTTATTGGATGCCGGGCTGGGGTGGGTGCGGGTGGTCGATAACGGCAGTCGCGATCAAACGGTTCATGCGGCCCGCAGTGCCGGGGCAGATGTGTATTCAGAGCCTCAGCGGGGATACGGTCGGGCATGTTGGCGCGGATTGCAACGATTGCCGGCTGGATGCCAATGGGTGCTGTTTTGCGATGCAGATGGCAGTGATGATTTGAGTCAGTTGCCAGATTTTTTTGCCGCGGCGGCAAAGTCGGATTTCGTGCTGGGCAATCGGCGATGTGGTTCCCGTCATGAAGCTAAATTAGGGTGGCTTCAACATTATGGAAACGGGCTGGCGACCGCTTTGATCCGGCTGGGTTGGGGGCATCGATATTTTGATTTAGGCCCGTTACGTCTCATTCGTCGGGATGTCTTGGAGGCGATGGAAATGAAGGACCGAACCTGGGGGTGGACACTGGAAATGCAAGTGAAGGCGCTGGAAGGCCGATTGCGGGTGACGGAACTACCGGTGAATTATCTGCCGCGGCAGGGAGGGGAATCAAAAATCTCCGGCAATCTGATGGGCGGACTGCGCGCCGGGTGGGTCATTCTCTGGACGCTGGGGGGATTGTATCTAACGCGTGGTCGCCGTCTTGCCGGCTCATGAATCATTCTGTTCATGCGGCGGGTGCGGCGATGGCGTTTGGGTGGCTCATCTTGGCTCAGGCTTCGCATGGCGCAGTGCCGATATTTGTTTTCTTGCTGGTGTTGGGAGGAGCATGGGGTTGGTGGGTTTGGAGTATCACAAACAAAGACAACTACTGTTGGTCGATGCGGTCGATCTTTGGGTGGGCGGTGGTTTTTCGTTTGATCGCCTTCAGTGCTGATCCAATTTATGAGGATGACTGGTATCGATATCTCTGGGATGGCTGGCGCCTTACAGAAGGATTGCCGGTATATGGGGTGGCTCCGATGGATTCGTTTGGTGATGATCGGTTGCCCTTGGCCTTGCAGCGAATTTTGGACGGGGTGAATTATCCGGAGCGGCCGACCGTTTATGGACCGGTGGCGCAATTGTTTTTTGGGATTTCGGCTTGGATCCAAGCCGGTTCGTTGGCCGTATTAAAAGGGGTTTGGTTCGGGCTGGAGCTGCTCCTGCTGGGGGCGATGTTCCGTTGGGCACGTCCGCAAGGGTTTATCATCTATGCGTGGTGCCCTTTGCTGATCTTTGAGGTGTTTTTTAACGCGCATTTGGAATTGGTGGGGTTGGGCTTGCTGTGTTGCGGTTGGATGCTGCGCGATCGGGGAAAGTGGATGGCGGCCGGATTACTGCTGGCATTGGCAGTGGGGGCCCGATGGTTTGCGTTTCCGTTGGCATTGCTGCTTTTGAAGGATAGCGACCGAAATGGATGGATCAGCTTTATCGTCGGTTGTCTCGGTGTGGCAGGATTGGGGCAGATATTGGGAGGAACTGAAGTCGGGCAAGTTTGGAATTTGTTGCGCGAGTGGGAATTCAATTCAACGGTGTTTGCCCTTGTGCAATGGGAAATAGGCCGTAACGGAGCGCTGACTATTTTTGCTTTGGGTACTGTGGGGCTTTGGCTATGGGCTTGGAATCGTGGGGATGCCCATCTCGGAAGTTGGGTGATTTTGGGGTTGCTCGTCTTGGGACCAGTGGCCAATTCCTGGTATTTCCTGTGGTTGCTGCCTTTTGCTATATGGCGCATGGAAGCCTGGCACCTTTCCGTAATGGGAGCGGTAAGCCTCAGTTATCTTTGTGCCTATAATCTAGGCGGGGATGGGTACGAACACCCGTTTTGGTTGCGGCCAATGGAAGTCGCCTGCGCGCTGGGAGGAGCAGTGTGGCTGAGCGGTTGGCTAGTAAAGGAACGAGACGGTGGCGGTGAGAGCGTTGTCGAGACTGGTGTTGCGT
>JAYQQG010000122.1:0-10187 GCA_038145765.1 Verrucomicrobiales bacterium | reverse complement strand
CGTTTGTCAAACGCCACGCACGTGGTGCCTTGGCCGCCCACCACGCAGATCAGCCGGTCGCCATCCACCAACGGATGCGCCGCGGTGCCCCATTCGGGAATGGCGAGGCCGTAGGCCTGTTTGAAATCCTTTTGCCAAATCGTCTGACCGTCCTTGGCGGCAAAACAAAAAAGATGCCCCTCGGCGCCCAGCGCATACACGCGGCCATCCTCCACGGTGGGCGTGGCACGTGGTCCAATTGCGTAGGTGGCCACCGTGGTGTACGGGCAATCCCATTCGCACGTCCACAATACGCGTCCGGTTGCTTCCTCCAGACATACCAACCGTTCCTTGCCCGGAAATAATTTGCGAAGGAAATTCGGATTGCCCGGGGAATACAACAACGTACCCGAGTTGCCCCGGGAAATACATCAATTGGCCAAAAAGGGTATTGTTCGAATCGAAACCGTCCAGTATTTCAGCGCTGAACTGGACGAATAAAAAAACCGCCGAAGCGGTTTATTCAAAGTCCCGTTCTGGGGAACCGTAATAATCCCTAGAACAAAATCCCTAGAACAAGGGCAACGGTTCGCCGTCGCAGAGCATGAACGGTCGACCTTCGATGGGATCGTTTAATTCCATCTTATGATCGATGCCCATGGCCCGGAAGGCGGTAGCGTGGATGTCGGCCGGCGAGCAGGAGCCCTCCTTCGGTTCCGTGCCTTTCTTGTTGCTCGACCCATAGACCTGGCCGCCTTGGATGCCGCCGCCGGCAAAGGCCAGTGAGTAGACATTGGGATAATGATCTCGCCCGCCGTTGCCATTGACCTTCGGCGTGCGGCCAAAGTCGGTCAGGAACACCACGAGGGTTTCCTCCAGCATGCCGCGCATTTCAAGGTCGGTCAGGAAGGCAGATACCGAGTGGTCGAATACCGGCAGGAGCCGGTCTTTCATCTTGGGGAAATGATTCTTGTGCGTGTCCCAGTTGTCGCCGCTGCCTCCGGCGAGGTCGCTGGCGGAGAGGAGGGTCTGCACGACGGGCACCCCGGCCTCCACTAGGCGGCGGGAGAGCAGCAGGGATTGGCCGCCCATGTGGTCGCCATACATGGCGCGAATCTTGGGATCTTCTTTTTCCAGATCGTAGGCGTCGCGTACGGGGGAACCCAACAGCATGTCGGCGGCCATGCGTGAGTAGTGGTCCATCTGCTCATAGGCAGCTTCATCCTCACGAACATTATCCAGTTGGCCGAGCAGATTGCGTCGCTCAGTGAGGCGACGCTTGTCGAGGTTGAGCTTCAGGTTGAGTTCGCGATCGGTGTAGCGGTTTACACCCCGCCATGGTTCGCCGGCGGGGGTGCGCACGAGGATGGGATCGTATTTGGACCCCATCCAGCCGGCGTGTTCGCCGGATTGCTGGCCGCCGTTGTCGAACATGGAGTATGGCATGCGGATGGCCCGCGGTGTGCCTGCTGCGGGGTTATGAAAGTAAGAGACCATTGAGGCCAGTGAAGGCCAGTTCTTGCGGTCTTTGGGTTTGCCGCCCACGGGATTGTGGCCGGTCATGTTCACATACATGGCCGATCCGTGTCCCCCGTGCTTGTGATGAACGGACCGGACGATGGCCAGCTTGTCCGAATGCTTGGCCAGTTGCGGTAAGTGCTCGCAGAAATGAGTACCCGGTGTGGCGGTCTTGATATGGCCGAATTCGCCGCGAATCTCCGCCGGGGCTTCCGGCTTCGGATCAAACGATTCATAATGGCTCATCCCGCCCCAAGTATACACGATGATCATCGACTTGGCCTTGCGCTGCGGGGCAGTGGTGCTGGCCATGGCTTTGAAGTAGGTGGGCAGCGTCAGCCCCGCCAGCCCCACGCTGGTCTGGAGGAAGGATCTCCGGCTTTGTAGTAGACTGATCATCGGGAATGAGTTGATCCTCAACGCTTTCTCAAGCTACCGGATTGCAGAGTAAATCTCAAGTATGGAACGCCCTATTTGGGGATCACGGCAATGGCGATCTTGGTGCCGGTGACGAAGGATCCAAGTGGTTTGTCCTGTGGATCGGTGATCAGCCACACGGCATCGGAATAGGTGTTTTGTAGCCGCTCGGCACCTTGAGCTATTTCGCCGTAAAGTTTTTTACCACCGCCGTAATCAATCCAATAGAGCTTTACGGGATGGTTGCGTTTATTCTGAAAGGTCACTGTGATAAACGAACCGGGTTTGCTCTTGGCCGGAGGTTGGTCTGGGCCGCCGGAAGCCAGCCATTGGAGGGAATCTTCGGGCTTCGGTTTCTCCTTCTTTACAATCACAATTTTACTGAGATCAACGCCCTGTACGAGTTTTAGGCCGGGCCGGGCTTTGCGTAACTTGTCGGCACCCGCGTCGGTGACTTTGGTTTGCCAGACGTAGAGTTGCTTGAGGTTCTTTAGGCCGGTGAGTTGCTCCAAGGCTTTATCGGTTATTTGCGTGCCGTAGAGGTTAAGGTACTCCAGTTGGGATAAATTGGCTAAATGGATTATGCCGGCGTCATCTACAGCCGTGCGTTCGAGATGCAAACGCCGGAGTTGACTGAGGCCAGCGAGATGCTTGAGACCGGCACTGGTGATCTGAGTATCCCGTAAATTAAGGGATGCAATGGTTTTCAAGGCAGCAACCTGGGCCAAGCCCTCATCCTTAAGATCGCGTCCGCGTAGGTGAAATTCCACCTCCCATGCATTTTCAGCGCCGGGCCAAGGCAGGACGAGGCCGCCGGCTTTTTTGATATCCGCAATGGCGGCTGAATCGTCGGCCAGAGCATTGAAAAGACCAATACTTGCGAGCCAACTCAGTAGTAATAATTGTTTCATGGGGCTGGGTGTGGGCTGTTAGTTTAAATCAGCGGGAACCTTGCCGTCACCGGTGGCGACACCTTTCTCGAGGATCCACGATAGGTTAAAGCGGGCCACCGCGGAGCCGCCTTGGGGTCCGCCCTCGAAATGATGGAAGATCATGCCCTCGGTGATGGTCCCGGGCCGTCCGGAGGTCGCCGAAGAGTAGGCGTGGCGCCCTTTGTATACCAGTCGCTTGATGGGCCAGGTCTTGCCGCCATCGAAGCTGGCCCACACGGTTCCATGATCCCGACCGCTCGGGCTGTCGCAGTTGGTGTACAGAAGAATATCGCGCCCTTTCACGGGTAACCGCGTGAGGCCGGCCATGCAGCCGTAGTTGGTGTTTTGAGGGCCGTCAGGCAGAGCTTCGCAAAAGACTAGATTTTTCCATGTGTGACCGCCGTCGGTACTGGTGGCGGTCCATCGGCGGCGCGGGTTGGCGCCTTCTTCAGCCCAGTGGCGGCGTGAGTTGTAATAGACGGTGCCGTCACTCAACTCGGCGATCATCGCCTCACCGGTGCCTTTGGCGGGGAAAGGGTCGCTGGTCTTCCAAGATTTGCCGCCGTCATCACTATAAATGGCGTTGGTGTAGTGCTCGGGCCATTTGCTGCGGTGATTCTGGCCGGCGTACCAACGGGAAGGGCGGATGAGGCGGCCCTTGTGTTTGCCGTGGCGCAGGGTGATGCCGTGCTCGTTCATGTGCATGGAAGGCGCGTTGCCCTTGGAGTCGGGGGTGATCTTGGTGGGAATCTTTTTCCAGCTCTTGCCGTCATCACTGCTCACGTAAACGTGAATGGGCGCCGGCGGATGGCGGTCCTCGACGAAGGCGATGATGTCGCCGTTGGTTTCATTGACGGTCAGGCCGCCGGGTTGAAAGCCGGGCTTGGCGATAATGATCTCCGGGCCCCAAGTCTTGCCGCCGTCTTCGCTGCGCTTGGCGCGCACATGGCTGGTGCCCCAGGTGGCAATCACGGTGCCTTTCATGGACACCACAATGTTGCCGAAGCGTTCGCCGCGAAAGACCGGTTGCAGGTCCATATACGGTTTTTCCAGAAACGGTTTCAGGGGGCCTTCCACTTCGGCCGCGTGGGTGGGAAAGCCGACCCAGGTGGTCAAGGCGATCAGGAACGTGAGGAGTGGCTTCTGCATATGACCCGAGAATGCCATGAACCCCCTGGTTGTCAACGAGAGGGGGAAGGTTATTCACTGGCCAAGGGATGAGCAGGGGCCTACGGTCCCGGTTTCATGCGCGGGTGCTGCACCATTTTGATACTGCTACTGGCCTTGGCCTCGGCGACAGGATGCCTGACGGCCGGGGGCAAAGCCGTGCGAGGATTGGATCCGGCGGCCAGCGAACGCACGGTGCCGTTGCCGGCGGAGGAAATTGCGGAACGTTATCGGGAAGCGGAACGGACCCGGGCGACCTCCACGGAGGCCGGTGTGGTGTTTTCCTATCAGCGGGATATTCGCATTACGGATTTTGACACGGACGGAGAGGTCGAACGACTGCAGACACGGCGTTTTCAGTCCTACACCGATAACCGGGTGCCGGTCTTGATTTTACGGGACGGCAAGGAGCCCACGCCTGAGCAGGTGGCCAAGGAGCATTGCAACATTCGCAAGACGCAGTTAAAGTTTTTGGGGGGTAAAAAAGAAGGAGATGACAGCCACGAAAAAGAAGAAGGCGATGCGCGTCTGATCGTGCGGCAAATTGAGCAATACGGGGAACAATTCGAGCCGCACCTGTTGGGGACAGAATCTGTTCAGGGACGACCGGCGTATGTCCTGCAGTTTTTTGTGAAACCCGGCGAAGTGTTTAAGGATCCGATCGTGAATCTGGTGTTGCACCACCTGATCATCAAGGTGTGGATTGATCGGGAAGAGTTTCAACTCTCCAAACTGGAGGCGGAGTTGGCCAACCCGCTCTATGCCATCGGTGGACTGGCCGCCAAGCTCGAGCGGTTCAAGGTGGTGGCAGTGCAGAAACGGTTGACCGAAAACATTTGGGCCGACGGCGAGGTGCGGGCCGAAGCGGCAGGGCGGGTGTTGTTTGATCCCTTTACCGTCCGCTTTGAAAGTAATTCGTCGGCCTTTGCTCCGGTCAAGTAAGGTTCCAAGGGGCGCGCATGGTTTTCATCAGGTGCCGGTTGGCGGCCGGATTGTTGGTGAAGCGTTCCTGAGTCGGGTCAAACTCCAGAGTGCCACCCACTTCCGCAGCAATGGCGCCGAGGTAACAGGCCGCGGCAGAACGGTGGCCGATCTCGGCCGTGGCGGCGGTGGGTTTGCGTGAGTACACGCAGTCAATGAAGTTTCGGTAATGATTATCCGAAGTGTAGAGGCGCGTGTCTGTTGATTTCAATTTTTGCTCGGCCAGGGACGTGGGCGTGGTTCGGAGCCGTTGCCCTTCGCTGAAGAGAGTGCCTTCCGTCCCGGTAAATTGGATGCCCCACTTCGAACGGTCGGTCTCGGCTTTCATGGTCATGCGCACCCCGTTGGCGTAACGGTAATCGATGTGGAATCCTTCCGGCGCATTGTAAACGCCCTTGGGCCGGCGGGTTTGGCTGCGCACGGTTACTTCCACCGGTCCGGAGGCGTCCATGTCATTGGCCCATTGCACCACGTCGATGAAGTGTGCGCCCCAGTCGGTGATGTAGCCAGGCGCGTAATCGTTGACCCAGCGAAAGTTGAAATGCACGCGCGCCGCCGTATAGGGCGCGGCGGGGGCCGGACCCTGCCACAGGTCGTAGTTCAGGGTTTTGGGTACGGGCTGCTGGGGCTCCAGGCCGGTGTAGCCGCCGCGAATGGCGAACTTTCCCGGGACCCCGACGTTTACGGATTTCAATTCGCCCAGGTATCCGTTGCGGATTAGTTCGCAGGCCCGGCGGGTGCCGGCCATGGACCGTCGTTGAGTGCCGCATTGCAGCACGCGTTTTTTCTGTTTCACCACGTCGACCAGAAGGCGCCCTTCGCCGATGCTGGAGGTGAGTGGTTTTTCGCAATAGATGTCTTTGCCCGCCCGCGCCGCCGCCACGGCAATGTAGCTGTGCCAATGATCGGGTGTGGCGATCATCACCGCATCGATATCCGGACGCCGAAGTAATGCACGGAAATCGCCATAGGCCGCGCCGGCCGGCAGTTTGGCCTCGGCGCGCGCCTTCTCACGATGGTTTTGGTCCACATCACAAACCGCCACGATTTCCACGCGTTCATCCTTGGCGAGCCCGCGTTGGTTGGTCAGCCCGCGATTGGCCACACCAATGGTCGCCAACTGCACGCGCTCATTGGCGGCTACATGTTGGCCAAGTCCCAGGGTGCTGGCAGGGATAATCATCGGCGCACCCAGCCCGACGGCCGTGTGCTTGAGGAATTGGCGGCGGGTGTTCATAAGCTGTGTGAAACGGTACGCGGCCACCCATGGATGCGCAAGAGTGGGGGCTTTCGGAAGGAACTTGGCCGGTCGTGTCTTAAGCCAAGATTTCCTTCACTACCTTGCCGTGGACGTCGGTGAGGCTTTCCTCGCGGCCTTGGTGGAAGTAGGTGAGGCGTTCGTGGTCGAGGCCCATGAGGTGGAGCATGGTGGCGTGGATGTCGTGGACGTGCGTGCGGTTGACTGCGGCCTCGAAGCCGAACTCGTCGGTCTCGCCGTAGCTCATGCCGCCTTTCACGCCGCCGCCGGCCATCCACATGCAGAATCCGTACGGGTTATGGTTGCGGCCCGGCGCGTTCTTGCCTTCGCTGAAGGGCATGCGGCCGAATTCGCCGCCCCAGACGACGAGGGTGGAATCGAGCAGGCCGCGTTGTTCGAGGTCGCTTAACAGGGCGATGATGTGTCCGGAATCGCCCCCCGACAAAGCCGCCTTGCGCGTGGACAGATCGAGACCGCCCTTTTCATCGCGTGCGTTGTGGCACTCGAGGCAACGCTTGGCCAGCAGCGGGACAATCTCATTTTCAAACGAAATTTTCCCCTGCGCCGGCAAATGGAATGCCGGGAGCAACAAACCGGCCAAGACCGTTATGGTGAAGAGCCGTTTCATGGGGCGATTTGATTTTGAGAAGGCAACCCCGCCGACGCAAGTTATGAATCGATCGCTTTTATATTGCCCTCAATGGCCTGGCCGGAAGTTTTGCCGAGCGAGTTGTGCGCGGCGGTGTTGCCTTCGCCCGGGCCCGTGAATTGAATCGCGTGCTTGGCGATGGGCTTCTCGCGGGTGTCATGCAGGGTGTTGCCGGTGAGGATCGCGTGGCTGCAGTCCTTGCCAGCCACGCCAATGGCGCCGTTGAGGAACTGGCTGCCGGTGATGTTGATGCGGTTGCACTTTTCCAATTCCAGCAACGCCGTGAGGCCGGGCTGGCCTGCGTCGGTTTCGTCGTGGATGCCGCAGCCGGTGAAGGTGATGTCGCTCGAGCCGGTGAATCGCACGCCGGTGCCGTAAGCGGGCGTGTGGCGGCGGAAGGTGTTACCGCTGACGTTGATGAGGCGCGAGTCCTCGATGAGCAGGTTGCGGTGGCCGCAGGAATAAATCGTGTTACCGCTCAGGGCGATGCCGTAGCAGCCGGTGAGGTGCACGTTGTTCTCCTGGCTGCCGATGATGTTGCCGCTGATGGCGAAGAGACCGGGCGGGCGGGAGTTGTTGGGCGTTTCCTTGATGCGAATGTTCGCACCTTCGGGCGAGCCGGTGGCCTGAATGGTGTTCGAGGCAATGGTCACCTCATTGACGCTCGCGCCCTCGGCGGTGGCATCGATATAAATCTCCGCAGTCGGTTCCGGCTCGGCACCGTGCGAGCGATGGTTGTTGTACTCGATGTCGTTGCCGGTGATTTGTAGGTTGCGCACCTCCGACCGATCCAGCCGAATGCCGCCGAGCCGGTTGTAACTGATGTGGCTGCTGGCGATGTTGATCTGGTGCAGGTTCACGCCATCGAGATACACGCCCACACCGGTGTTAAAGTAAACGTGACAATGACTGATGAGCACGTTGCGGTTGCGCTTGATGAGATGAATTCCGTGCCGACAGCGCGTGACCAGCACACCCTCGAACACCGACTGCATCGTCTCGATCAGCTCAAACCCATCCGCCTCCGCGTGCGCGCCCTCCACCTCAATATTGCGAATGGTCGGCAGCCGTTGATGCGAGGCAACATTCCCCTTGCGACTGCCCGGATCGCCCGTGCCGCCATGCGAGCCCACCAGCCGAAACGCCGGTCCTTTCCCCGCCATCACCACCCGCGCCGTGCCCCCGGTGCCATCGATCCCCAACGGCCCGCGCTCGGTTAAATTAATCTCAATCGGCTTGGTGATCCGATATGTCCCAGGGGGAAAATGCAGCACGCCATCGCCCTGCGTCACCGCATGTTGAATGGCCTCCGTATCATCCGCCTGCCCATCGCCCACAGCACCAAACCGCGTGACATTGCTCATGGAGAAAAACTGCCTGCGCACCTTCACACTGTCAATTATCCGATGGCTTGACTGAACACAGATGATCGCGTGCAATCTTTGCGACCCCAACAAGGATTAACATGGCTGAATATATTGACGGATTTGTTTTGCCGGTTCGGACGGATCGGATCGAGGATTACGAGCGTATCTCGCGGTTGTGCTCGGAGGTTTACCTGGAGCACGGCGCAACGGAGTATCGCGAGTGCCGGGGGGACGATATGAATATCGAGGGAGTGCGGTCATTCAACGAACTGGCCGGCACGGAAGCGAACGAGACGGTGATGTTTGCGTGGGCAGTGTATCCCTCGCGCGAGGCACGGGATGCGGCCAATGAAAAAATCATGGCCGACCCGCGTTTGGCCGAAATGATGGAACAGGACGATCCTCCCTTCGACTGCCAACGCCTCGCCTTCGGCGGCTTCAGCTCACTGGTTCACGCGGCCAAGGCGGATTAACCCATCAATTCCTTCACCGTCCCCGTGCTGTCGGCGTAGCGCTTTTCCTTGATGCCGAGGGCGTGGAGGTGGGTGAGCCAGAGGTTGGCCAAGGGAGTGCCGCGGGGGCATTGGATGTGCTGGCTTTGCTTGAGGCCGGTGCTGCCGCCGCCGGCGATGACGATGGGGAGGTCGTTGTATTGGTGCGTCGTGCCGTCGCCCATGCCGGCGCCGAGGGTGAAGATGGTGTTGTCGAGCAGCGTGGTGCCGTTGGCTTCCTCGATTTTGTCCATGCGCTCGAGCAACCGCGTGAAGGCGGCGACGTGGAAGCGGTCGAGTTTGAGGAGTTGCTCGAGATGACCGCCGATGGCGTGGGTCATGGCGTGGTGGCTGTATGGTTTGTCGAGGATGCCTTCCCAGTTGGTGGCGGTGGTCCAGCGTTCGGGGCCGACCATGAGGCTGCCGACGTTGGTGAGGCCAATCTGCAACGCGGTAACGAGCAGGTCGCCCATGAGGTGAATGTACTCGTTGCGCGGCAAATGCTCGGCGGGACGCTTGATTTGCGCGGCGGCCAGCTCGGCTTTCATGTTATCGATCTTATCCATGCGCATCTCGATGGTGCGCACGGCGTCGAAGTATTCGCCGAACTTCGCGCGGTCGCCGGTGCTGAGGCGGCGCTGCAGGGCGCGGGCGTTTTCCAACGCGAGATCGGTAATGTTGCGTGAGCTTGCGTTGGCTTGCGTGCCGAAAAGGCGGTCGTAAATCTTGCGCGGATGGCGCATGGACGGCGCCACGTGGCCGGTGGCGTACCACGACATGTTGTCGAAGTAGATCGACTCGATGTTGTTCTTGTGATCATTGCAGCTCAGCTCGAGCGTGGAGTAGGGGGTGGCTTGGCCGATGTGATCGGCGACAATGTGATCGAGCGTGCGCGCCAGCGGATAGGCCGAGCCTTTCACCTCGAACGGCGCCACGCTGGTGAGGAAACAGGAAGCGCATTGTGCATGGGAATCGGTGCCGTGCTGGAACGTGCGGTCGAGCCCGGTTACCAGCGAAATCTTTTTGCGCATCGTGTTGAGCGGCGCGAGCGTGGGCGTAAAGGTGAGCGGATGGCTGCCGATCGGCACGGTCTTGCCCTCAAACCGCCACACGTTGTTTTGCCCGGCAAACTTCGGCAGCGCGCGGTCGCTTTCGCCCGGGAAAAAACCGCGGCGCGTAATGCCGTTGGGCAGATAATAAAACGCCATGCGCTTGGCGGGTTTGGCGTTCTTTTCGCCCTTGGCATGCGCGAGGCTCTCGAGCCACGGCAGGCTGAGCATGGCACCGCCGGTGCAGGTGAGGAATTGGCGGCGGGAAGTGTTCGGTTGCATTGTGTTCAGGGGTTCAGGGTTCGGTTTTTGGAAATTAATGTTGGAGTGGCGTGCCTGTGCTGCCGGCGCCCCGCCGGCAGAATCTACGGCGAACGGC
>JAYQQG010000121.1:0-10422 GCA_038145765.1 Verrucomicrobiales bacterium | reverse complement strand
GATCCATTCAGCGCCACGGCGGCAACTTTGCCGAGTACATTGAGCAACGCAAAAAAACCGGCGAACTCCCCACGCATTTGGTGAAGATTCGCGATGGCAATGACGAATCTGTTCATTATTTCCACAGCGACACCGACTTGGCGAAGTTTGGCAAAACGAATCCGGACTTAAACCTGTTTGGGGATGCCGAGGTGGAAGAGGCCAGCAATGCGTCCGCCAAGAATGGTAATACGCGCCGCGCTCTGCACGTGGACCTTCACGAAAGCAAACCCGTACAAGAGCTCCTCGGAAAACTCAGTCGAAAAGGTTTGCCGGTGGAACATTACGAGGCGCAAGACAAGCCTCTCTTCGAGTTGATCGAAGGAAATGACGAACGTTCTCACCCCCTGTTTTCACTGTCTGACATTCTCAGCACCGTGATCGAGATTGGTCGTCGCGGCCTGCAGATCAAGCGCTTCAAGGGCTTGGGTGAAATGAATCCCAAGGAACTATTTGAAACCACGATGAACCCTGAGACTCGCAAATTATTGCGTGTGGAATTGACCGATGCAGTGGAGGCCGAGGAAATGTTCACCAAACTCATGGGCGACGAGGTCAAGCCGCGTCGCGAATTTATTGAGGACAACGCACTCAACGTCCGCAACCTGGATATTTAACTTTAGGAAATGGCAAAGAAAAAGGGCTCTGAGGAGTTGCCCGTATCCAACACTCCTCTGTTTGCAGCAAAGGAAAAAATCGATCCCATTAATGTCGCGGACGAGATCAAAAACTCGTTCCTCGACTACTCGATGTCGGTCATCATTTCGCGCGCCTTACCGGACGCGCGGGACGGGTTGAAACCCTCCCAGCGCCGCATCCTCTATGCGATGCACGAACTCTCGCTGTATCCTCCCAAAAAACACTTTAAATGCGCCAAGATCGCCGGTGACACTAGCGGCAATTATCACCCGCATGGTGAAGCGGTCATATATCCGACCCTCGTTAACATGGCCCAGCCTTGGTCCATGCGCGATACTTTGGTCGACGGTCAGGGCAACTTTGGCAGCGTTGAAGGCGATCCTCCCGCCGCCATGCGTTACACCGAGGCTCGCCTGACTCCATTGGGCGGATCGCTGATGTCCGATATGGACAAGGCCACGGTGGACTGGGTTCCCAACTATGACGAGCGCCTGATGGAACCGACCGTGTTTCCGGCATCATTCCCGAATCTTCTGGTGAACGGCGGTACGGGAATTGCCGTTGGTATGGCCACCAATATTCCGCCCCATAATCTGGGCGAAATGGTGGATGGCATTTGCGCCCAAATTGATAAACCGGACATCGATCTCAAAGGCCTGATGAATTACATCAAAGGGCCTGATTTCCCAACCGGCTGTACCGTCACGGGCCTCAAGCCGGTAGAGGACTATTTCTCCACCGGTAAAGGGTCCATCAAGGTGCGCGGCCGCTTGGGGGTCGAGGAAATGCGCGGCGGCAAACAACAAATCGTCGTCACCGAAATCCCGTACAACGTCAATCGCGCCACGCTCGTAGAACGTATTGCTGAATTGGCAAATGAGAAGATCCTCTCAGAAATCACCGCGGTCCGCGATGAATCGGATGAGAACACACGCGTCGTCATCGAGCTCAAGCGTGACGCCGTGCCCAAAGTGGTCATCAACAATCTCTATAAGCACACCCAGTTGGCCACATCCTTCAGCGTGAACATGTTGGCCATCGATCATGGCAAGCCGAAGACGCTCAATCTCAAGGACGCGATCAACTGCTATATCGAGCACCGGCGCGAAGTCGTCGTTCGGCGCACCCGGTTCGAGCTGGAGAAAGCCGAACGCCGTGCCGAAACACTGGAAGGCTACATTCTCGCCTTGGCCAACCTGGACAAGTTCATCAAAATTATTCGTGAATCCGCCAACCGTGATGAGGCCAAGGTCAAACTCATGGCCTTTGATTTCACCAAGGCGGCCGTGGAGAAACTCGGGATTCTCATCCGCGACAAGGCACGGCTCGTCAACGGCCGATATGAATTTAGCGAGGAACAGGCCAACGCCATCTTGGAGCTGAGGCTGTATCAATTGACCGGACTGGAAATCGACAAGATTCGGGCCGAGTACAAGGATCTCGTCGAGAAGATTAAAGACCTCCTCGACATTCTAGCCAAGGAGGCCAGGGTGCTGGCCATCATTAAGGATGAGCTGAATCTCATCAAAGATAAATATGCCACACCGCGCCGGACAGACTTGGCCCCCGACGAAGGCGAAATGTCCATCGAGGATCTCATTGCCAATGAATCGGTGATGATTACCCTCACACACAATGGGCTGATCAAACGCACCAATACCAGTGCCTTTCGTGCCCAACGTCGCGGTGGAAAGGGAGTTATCGGCATGAAAACCCGGAAAGCGACCACCGATAAGGAGGCCAGCGATTTCATTGAGCATCTTTTTCCGGCGAACACGCACGATTATCTAATGTTTTTCACCAACACCGGTCGTGTCTATGTCGAACGCGTTCATGAAATACCCGATCTCGGCCGAGCCTCAAAAGGCCGCAGCATTGCCAATGTGTTGGAACTCAAACACGGCGAAAAAATTGCCGATGTAATTCGGGTAGCCGCCGTATACGGGGAAAACAAGGAAGACCAAACCTGGAAGCAGGACCGATGCATCTTCTTCACCACGCGCTCGGGGACAGTCAAGAAGACGGCCCTCAGCGACTTCGCCAATGTGCGCCGGGGTGGCATTATTGCCATCAAGATTGCGCCGGGCGATACGCTCATTGAGTCCCGCTTCACCACCGGCCATGATGATGTGGTGTTAGTGACAGCTGAAGGCATGAGTATTCGGTTCCACGAAGACGGAGTTCGCACCATGGGCCGGGCCGCCGCTGGTGTTCGCGGCATTCGTCTGGGCAAGGACGATCATGTTGTCGCACTATCCATCGTGAGCCAAGACGCCACCTTGCTGGTTGCCGGGGAAAACGGGATTGGCAAGCGGACGGTCTTTGATGACTACCGCGTCCAATCACGCGGCGGCAAAGGTATTAAGACGATGAAGATCACCAATAAGACCGGCAAAGTGGTCGGCGGGCTGACGGTTCACGAGGGAGATGAAATTATGCTCATCACCGTGGGAGGCCAAATGGTAAGGACTTCCGTAGACGGCATCCGTCAGGCCGGACGTAATACGCAAGGCGTTCGATTGGTGAAAATCGACGAAAAAGATCGCCTCCAAGATATTGCACCGGTGGTATCAGCCGAAAAAGAGGAAGAGGCTGCCGGCGAAGAGGAGGCTGAGAAATAAATCTAACAACAGCCTGTTTCAGGGCTGCAATAATCACCGCCGGCCTGAGATTTTTGGTCGGCGTTTTTTTTGTTGGGCATAAAATAATCTGAAACAGGTGGAGTAGGGGGCACACCGCCATTAATTGCCTTTACGGCTTCAATGGTCACTGACCTGAACTCAACATCCCCCACCTGACGCCAAACGGAAGTTTCGCGTTTGAGAATACGAATCGGATCAAAGCCGACATCAGCAAAAGCCCGAAGAAACCGATCCTCCCGTAGCGCACCGGAGATACATCCACTCCACAACTCCGGATCTTTTTGCAGATCCTGCGGCACATCGTCACTGGCCACTATATCGGATATCACAGCCCGACCACCGGGTTTCAAAACACGATACAGTTCATGGAATAGCTGAGATTTTTCAGCCGAATCAACAAGATTGAGGACACAATTTGAGACCACGACATCAATTGTGTTCGGGGCCACCATGGGTTGTGTGGCGCGCAGATTCGCTGCGATGGATTCGGCCTCGATATACCCATTCAAACCATTTAGTTGCAACCCTTTAAGTCGCGCATCCAATGCGTTAAAATCAAGCGCCAGGTCCTGAATACGCCCTTTCCGAAATTCCACGTTAGCATACCCGATATTTGCCGCAACTAAAGGAGCATTGCGCTGGGCGCATTCAAGCATCTCATCGGTCATATCCACCCCGATGACCCGACCCTCCGGTCCGACGACTTGGGAGGCGATAAAACAAATCTTCCCCGTCCCACTGCCTAGGTCTAGAACAGTTTCCCCTGGCTGGAGGTATCGACTGGGGTCTCCACATCCATAATCCCGATCGATCACTTCCGCAGGGATGGCTTTCAAATATCGGGCATCATAATCAACAGCGCAGCATAAGGCCTCTTCTTTGGCCTCGGCTGCAGCCGCGTACCGTTTGCGAACGGCGGACTCTGTCTCCATCGATTACTGCCCCCGATGTAGATAGCTTAAGGCGATCACGCTGTATGCGGTCACCAACGGGCGTTCATTTTCCCACCAGCGCGAGGCATCCTTATTGATCCACGAACCATCCTGGTCCTGTAATCCCATCAATTTTAATCCCACTGCCTTACGCCAGTCGACTTCTTTGCCATCGGATGTCTTCAAATTATCTGTGCCATAAAAGGTCAATGCCTTGGTCATTAGATAGTAATAGTAGAACAATCCTTGCGCGCCCATGCCTGGGTTTTCCTCCAACGTATAATTGTCGGTCAGCCATTTTTGAACGGAGGTCACCCGTGGATCATCTTTGGCCAAATCAGCGTATGCGTAACTCAGCATACCGGCGTAGCTAATGCTGCCATAGCTTCTCAAAGCGGTGCGCCCTGATTCGCTGCCCTTGGCCTGGCCCGCCATGCTTTTGCCGGGGAAGTAGATCATGCCCCCCTTATTCTCCGGGTCCTCGCTGACCCATGGTTGTTTGTTGTGCGATTTCAGGTTCTGACAGTTCTGAATAAAACTAATGGCGGCTTTCCAGTTGAGATCATTCTTCGCTTCCGGAGTGTCCTTCACCAAATGCCGGCTGTAATAGATGGCTTCGATAGCCGTGAGCGTGTTATTCAAGTCACCATGGGGATAGGAGTTGCCATAGCCCACGCCACCATCAAGTGGATGATCGGTTTTACCCTTAACGCCCAAGTCCCATTGTTGCCCAATGAGAAATTTTCGAGCATTGATTATGGTCGGATTATATTTCTCATCACCTGAAGCCAGCATGGCCATCATGCTGAGTGCTGTGTTGTAGTTGGCCAGCCCTTTGCCGGGCACGTAGATACTCCCATTCTTCTGGACGAATTTGAGCAAATGTTCGTGCGCTTTGCTCACCCAGCCAGGGGGTTCCTTCGGTTTATTCGGGTTGCCGTGATAAGCCACGAGCACGATAGCCGTCACAGCTGGGTGATCCTCACTGGTCCAGAAACCGCCTTGATCCTGACTTTTCCGGAGAGAATCAATGCCTCGGTCAATGGATCGTTGCAGTTCGTTCTGAAAGGAAATATCCGGCTGCCCAAAGCCATTGCTGGCAATGAGGAGCAAGGTCGTGAGTGTTGCAAATAAATATTTCATAGGGTCTCCTTAATTATTTAATTCGTTTCCATCGGCGTCCCATTGTTTCATGGAGACGACTTCGCCGTTTTCATAGATCAATTCAATCCGTTTTTTACCGGTGGCGTACCATCCTGTTTCAGTGCCGATTTGCACGCCGTCCTTGAATTCTCGCGAATAATTGTATGGGAAATCAGGGGGGGAGCCATCTTTCTTGGGTTTGTTCATGCCGACCACCAAACCAGTATACGGAGCCTCATCGCCCTGCTTGAACCAGAGCCCTTCTTCCAACAGGCCGACTATATTACCGGAGGAATCCCGGCGCTCCATATACATCATCTTGGTCACGGCTTGCTCCGGGTCCTTGCTGGTCTCGGCAGGCGCCTGCGGTTCGATAGTTGGGTTGCCGGCCGAAGCGTTGTTATCATTTGGGGTTGTGCTCGATGGCGGATCAACTTGATCGATGGTTTCAGCTGGAGCGCAACCCAGAATAAAACCGGCCAAAATACCTGATGTAATCGTTGTTTTCATACGAAATTCAGGAAGAAACTAGTTCAAAAAATGTATTGCAACAGAGCCTTTTTACTTCTGCTTTACATTTTGCAATACCCGAATGATGACCGTTCCGTTGCTATCGAGCGCCGGCAACCCTTTGGATTGAGGACGCCAAAGCTCATCGTCAGCGCGTCCTTGACGGGCATTATTGAATTGGGCGGCATTATCGGTAATCAGGGAGACAATCGAACCATCTCGTTGTGCCAGAAACGAGCCTTCGAACATTCGGGAACCATTAAAGACAAACGGCTTGTTGCCCATTGGTTTTTTATCAACCCGTTGCACAAACTTTTCGATCGGGGCCTTCATACGATTCCCGTTGTTTTCCCAGTGAAATTCAATGGCAACCGGTTCACCGGGAACAGGTTTTTTGTCATTTTCCGGTATCATACGCCCATCGCTTCCCTTGCAATCCAGGAGCAACATAGCCACTTGCAAATGAAACGGTTCAACGCTCGTAACCAAAAGGCTTTCGTGGGTTTTACCTTTACCGGTGACAATCAGGTATTCCATGGGGCCTTCGTGCATGTTTACACTCACTGGGAACGATATTTCCCGCTTTTCCTTATCCAATTTTACGGTGCCCACTTGAAATAAGCCGGGAGCGGTTTCTTTAATCACCGGTTTTTTTGGCGGTTCTGAGCCAAAAATATCCTTGGGCTGTGCATATGCGCATTGCGCAAGCGCGGCAAAAATTAAAAAGAAAGATTTCATCTTCATCGTGCGAATACCCACAGCATGCAGGTCCGTTAGTTCATTTGCCACTAAAATCGACTTGGAATTTAGCGGTCTCCACCTACAGATTGGGGTCATGGACAATTCGGAAACCATTCAGGCGCTTCATCGTCTGGCCCGCAACATCTGGTGGACTTGGAACCAAGATGCTCGTGGTATTTTCGGTGAGCTTTCACCCCGCACGTGGCAAAATGTGTACCACAACCCGGTCGCTATTTTGCATGAGGTTTCTGAGCAGGAATTGCACACCCGCCTGCTCGAGCCGGACTACGCCAAACGGGTGGCGGGTGTGTTGAACGAATTTGATGCGTATGTGAACAGTCAGAACACGTGGGTGGGGCGAGAGGCTCCGGACCTGATTGATCGTCGCATTGCATATTTCTCCGCCGAATTCGGCTTGCACGAGACACTCCCGATTGCCGCAGGCGGCCTCGGCGTATTGGCTGGAGACCATATCAAGAGCGCCAGTGATCTCGGCTTGAATTTTTGCGGCATCACTTTGTTCTATCGAGAGGGATACTTTCAACAAACCATCAACCAGGACAACTGGCAGACGGAATATTATAATCAGCTTAATCCGCGAAATCTGCCAATGGACGCCGTTCTCAATGAGCAGGGAGAACCGCTTGTGTGCTCAGTGGATATCGCCACGGATATTGTCCACTTTCGAGCCTGGCGCATCAATGTGGGTCGCTGCCCACTCTACCTGCTGGATACCAACCTTCCTGAAAACCCGGCCCATTATCGAGACCTCACGCTCCGCGTTTACGGCGGCGACAGCACCACACGCATTCAGCAGGAAATCCTACTCGGAATCGGTGGGGTTAAGCTACTCCGTGCCTTGGGCGAGCCCCCTTCAGTGTTCCATATGAACGAGGGACATGCTGCTTTTCTGGCACTGGAATTGATTCGAGAACGGATGGCTGAGGGGGATGACTTTCAGACCGCTCTGGATACCACGCGGAAGGATTGTATCTTCACGACGCACACTCCCGTCCCCGCCGGTCACGACCGATTTCATCCCGGCCTCATGAGTTACGCACTTAATCGTTACGAACAACATTTGAACCTGACTCATAAAGACCTCATGGCCTTAGGCCGTTTGGATGCTGATAATAAAGCGGAGACATTTTGCATGACCGTTCTCGCGCTGAACACAGCCCGTGCCGCGAATGGCGTCAGCGAATTGCATGGAGCCGTCAGCCGCGAAATGTGGCAGGGTAAATACAATCTTCCTGTCGGTGAGGTGCCCATCGGCCATGTCACCAATGGCATCCATCTGCTGGGTTGGATGAGCAAGCCCGCCCGCGACTTCTGGCAGCCGCGCGTCGACGCCGGAGATCTGTTCCATGAAAAGATCAACTGCCCCGATTTCTGGTCGCGCGTGGAGGATCCCGAATTCATTTCTGACGAGGAACTCTGGGCGTTGCGCTATCGATTGCGCCGAGAACTGATTGATTTCACCCGCAGCCGGTTGATCGATGATCCCAAAGCAAGGGAAGGGGACTTTATCACACTCGACCACCTGCTGGATGCCGATACGCTCACCATTGGGTTTGCCCGGCGGTTCGCCACCTATAAACGCGCACCATTGATTTTTGACCAATTCGAAAAAGTAGTCCAACTCGCCAAGGACGCGGATCGGCCGGTTCAGTTTATCTACGCAGGCAAAGCCCACCCGGCCGACGACGAAGGAAAACGCTTTATCCAAAAGATTGCCCACCTCTCCAAACACAGCGAACTCGCCGGTCATCTCGTGTTCATAGAAAACTACGATATTCAGATCGGACGAATGCTGGTGGGCGGTTGCGATGTTTGGCTCAACAACCCGCGTCGGCCGCTCGAGGCCAGCGGCACCAGCGGCATGAAAACTGCCGCGCATGGCGGTTTGAATTGCAGCATTATGGATGGCTGGTGGCGTGAAGTGTTTGATGGTGAAAACGGTTTTTCCATCGGCGGTGATGAGCATCCTGAAAATATTGAAGACCAGGACCGGCTCGACAGTGAAAACCTGTTCCGCGTTCTATCCGAGGAAGTCATCCCCACGTTTTACGACCGGGATCAGGCCGGCTTGCCCCGCAAATGGATACAAAAAATGCGCCACGCCATGGCCACTGTCGCCCCGCAATATAACACGTGGCGCATGGTTCAGGATTATTCCCGCCAATACTATCAGGTCTAGCGCGTGCCCACTCCGATCTCAACGCAAACCCCGCAGACCCTGAGGGCGTGGCTCGCTCGACACGATGAACCCCCTTATCGTGCTGACCAGATTCTTCAGTGGGTCCACCAAAAATCCGCCGAGAACTGGTCGGCTATGAGCAATTTACCCGATGCGCTTCGCCGAAAACTGGACACCGAATTCGAGTTTTCCACCGTCACTCGCACCACTGAGCAAGGCAGCCTTGATACCACGCTGAAGTTTCTTTGGAAACTTTCGGACAACCAATTTGTCGAGAGTGTACTCATCCCGGCCAACCCGGCTCTGTACGGTGAATCCAGTGATCGCCATACACTCTGTGTTTCCACTCAAGTGGGGTGCGCCTACGGCTGCCGCTTCTGCGCCAGTGGTTTGGATGGATTTAAGCGCAACCTCACGCCGGCAGAGATTATTGATCAAGTCCTCGCCGTGGAACGCATCCGGCGCGATGAAGCTCGATCACGAGACCGGTTAATTACCAACCTGGTCATCATGGGCATGGGCGAACCCCTGGCCAATTACGACAATCTTTTGGCCGCCTTGGAAATCCTGAATGCCGATTGGGGCGCCGGCATCGGTGCACGCAAGATCACCATCTCAACCAGTGGTCTCGTACCCCGGATCCGCGAATTGGCCCAACAACCGAAACAATATCGTCTGGCCATTAGTCTGCATGGAGCAACCGATCCGGTGCGCGAACGCATCATGCCCATCAACCGCCGCTACCCACTCAAGGAACTGACTGCCGCAGCCAGCGAATATCAATCCATCAAGAACGGCATGATCACGCTGGAATACATCCTCATCGAAGGCGTCAATGATCATCCGAATCAAATCCTTCCCCTCGCCGGTCTCGCCAAACAACTGCGGGCCAAAGTCAATCTCATCCCTTACAACCATGTGGATGGACTCGACTGGTCCCGCCCCAGCGAGTCGGCACAGGATAACTTCCAGGAGGGGCTTAAGGCCTTGGGTGTCCCTGTCACACTCCGCCGGGAAAAAGGGCACGACATTGACGCTGCCTGCGGCCAATTACGCCTTCGCACGGAAAAGGAATTGGCCGCAGACGACACCTGAGCTACAAGACGCCCCGTGATTGCGCTGCTTGATTATGGCGCGGGCAATGTCCGCAGCGTGCAGAAAGCCCTGACGGCGGCAGGAGGTGATGCGCATCTCGTCCCCCACGCCGACGCCGTCGCCCATGCTGATGCCGTGGTATTACCCGGTGTGGGCGCGTTTGATGACTGCATCAACGCCTTGCAGCGACAGGAGCTTTTCGAGGCCGCTCGCGATTTTATTGCCACCGGCAAACCCTTTCTCGGCATCTGCGTGGGATATCAGGCGCTCTTTGAAAAAAGCGAAGAATTCAATTCCTGCGCCGCCGGATTGAACATTTTTGAAGGCAGCGTCGTACGCTTCCCAGATACCCAAGTGAAAGTGCCTCAAATCGGTTGGAACGAAGTGCATGTTACCAAACCCGATTGCCCGATCTTGCAGAGCATTGAAACAGGCAGTCATTTTTATTTCGTGCACAGTTATTACCCCCAACCCAAGGACG
>JAYQQG010000120.1:0-10873 GCA_038145765.1 Verrucomicrobiales bacterium | reverse complement strand
CGCGTGGAACAAGTTGAAGGTGAAATAGTACAATGTATTTTCGGCTCACCATCCTGTTGCTGCCCGCCCTGCTCCATACCACGCAGGCGGAGGTGACGCCGGAGCAGCGGCGGTTTTTTGAGGCCAAGATTCGCCCGGTGTTGGTGAAGCAATGTTACGATTGCCACTCGGCGAAAAAGACCGAGAAGATTCGGTTCGATCAACCCATCACTCCCGTGCAGGCGGCCGGCATTGTCGGTATTTTTCGTGCCGTGGACACGCACCCGGCGCACAAGCCGATGCCGGAGCCGGTCATTCGCGATTTCGAGCAATGGGTGAAACTCGGCGCCCCGTGGCCCACCGCTGAAGCGAAGCCG
The DNA here is from genome assembly GCA_038145765.1 of Verrucomicrobiales bacterium. Taxonomy (GTDB): domain Bacteria; phylum Verrucomicrobiota; class Verrucomicrobiia; order Limisphaerales; family UBA1100; genus UBA1100. The sequence goes on along the minus strand of JAYQQG010000120.1, from coordinate 10,517 downwards.
GCTGATGAATCCCTCTGGGCATTCCAGCCGATTGGCAAACCGCAACCGCCCAAGGTGCAACAGGCCGATTGGGCGCGTGATCCGCTGGACCGTTTCGTGCTCGCCCGCATGGAGGCGCAAAAGCTGCAGCCCACCGGCGATGCCTCGCCCGCCGTTTTGATCCGCCGCCTCTATTACGACCTCATCGGCCTGCCACCCACCGTTGAAGATGTCGAAGCCTTTCAAAAAGCCGCCACTGCCGAGCGCCAAGCCGCCGTTGAAAAACTGGTCGACCGCCTGCTGGCCTCGCCGCATTTCGGTGAGCGCTGGGGCCGGCATTGGCTGGATGTTGCGCGGTACGGCGAATCCAATGGCGACGACGGCCTCGGCCGCAATGCCTCTTTCCCGCACGCGTGGCGTTATCGCGATTACGTGATCGACGCCCTCAACCGCGACACGCCGTACAACCAATTCCTCGCCGAACAAATTGCCGGCGATCTCCTGCCCGCCAAGGACGATGCCGAGCGCGATCGCCAACTCGTGGCCACCGGTTTCCTCGCACTCGGGGCCAAGCCCGCCAAGGCGATGAACAACAACTTTGCCATGGACGTGGTGGCCGACCAGATCAACGTGGTGAGCACCGCGGTGATGGGCCTCAGCGTCGCGTGCGCGCGTTGCCACGATCACAAGCACGACCCCATCCCCACGCGCGACTACTACGCGCTGGCCGGCATCTTCACCAGCACCGAGACCCTCTGGGGCCGCGCCGCCAACGAAGGCCTCACTGCGCCGGCCACGCCGTTGCATGAGCTGAAAACGATGAACCGCAAGGATGCCGAGCCGGATCCCACGCTGAAACAAACCGCCGGCGTGCCCAAGTTTGCCGAGGGTTACCCCGCCGCCATCGCCGCACTGAAACCCGAGCTGCACCTGCCGCTCAACGCGTTGCCCGGAGGGTTCACCCAGAAAAAGGAGGTCACCTTCACTCAGGAAAACGCCGGTGCCTTTAACGGCGGCTGGATCGAGGGCAAGCTGAAGGCCGATCACGATGCCTATACCGTTTCGTTTTGGTTCCGGAACGATCTCGAGAACAACGCGCGCGCGGTGACCGGCTACATGTTCTCGCGCGGCAAACTCGGGGCCAAGGGAGCGCCCGGCGACCAGATCGGCATCGGCGGCAATTACCAGGGCAATCCGCATGCCGGCAAACTCTTCTTTTTCAACGGCAACGAGGGCGGCGCGTCCCTGCCCGGCCGCACCATCATCCCGCCGCGCACGTGGAATCATCTCGTGTTTGTGCGCGAAGGCAAACGCGCGCGGCTGTACCTCAACGGCGATCCCAAGCCCGAGGTTGACGGCGAAGCCGCGGTTACCACCGGCGGAGCGCTGAACATTTTGATCGGTGGACGGAACGATTTCTTTTCGATGACCCACACCGGCAACCTGACGCAGTTTGCCCTCTTCCCGCGCGCGCTCAACGCCAGCGAAGTGCAGCAACTGCACATTGCCTCCGGCCGGCCCAAGGGCAGCGGCAAGGTGCTCCCGCCGCAACGCAAGCCCGCGGCCGCCCCGAAGAATCTCGCCATGGGCGTGCGCGACGCCAAGAAAGTGGGCGACGCCAAGATTAATCGCAACGGCGAATCCAACAAGCTGGGTGACGCCGTCCCGCGCGGTTTTCTCGGTGCCACGCAGATGGCTGATGCGGTGAAGATCGATCCCGCCCAAAGCGGACGCCGGCAATTGGCCGAATGGCTCACGCACCCGAAACATCCGCTCACCGCGCGCGTGATGGCCAATCGCGTGTGGCTGCACCTCTTCGGGCGCGGCATCGTCACCACTCCGGATGACTTCGGCGTTTACGGCAACCGCCCGTCGCATCCCGAATTGCTCGACCATCTGGCGCAGCGGTTCATGGCCGAGCAGTGGTCCGTCAAAAAATTCATCCGCACCATCGTCCTCAGCCGCACCTATCAGCTGGGCAGCCACGCCACCGCCGCGCAAGTGCGGGCCGATCCGGACAACCAATGGCTTACCCGCCACAACCGCCGCCGGCTCGATGCCGAGAGCATTCGCGACAGCATCCTCGCCGCCAGCGGCCAACTCGATCGCTCGCCCGGCAGGGGTTCCGACGTCAGCCAGCTCAATGTGCTCATCAACTGGCCGCCCGGCGAATCCGCCGTGATCCATCGCCCGAGCACACACCGCAGCATTTACCTGTGCCTTCTGCGCCACGCGCCGCCGCCGGAGCTCACCGCCTTTGACATGCCCGACGGCACCCAGCCCATGGGCCAACGCCACGTCACCACCACGCCGCCCGCCGCGTTGTATCTCATGAACAACGCCATGGTCGTCGCGCAGTCACGCCATTTTGCGAATCGCCTGCTGAAGGAGGCCCCTGCCGATACCGAGGGCCGCATCCGCTGGGCTTTTCGCCGCGCCCTGCAACGCAACCCCACCGCGCCGGAAACCGCCCGCGTCATTGAACTTGTGAAGCAGCTTGAAAACGGGCAAAATTCTTCTGGTGAGAAAAACGCGTGGGCCGTGCTGGCCCAAGCACTGCTGAACACGAACGAGTTTTCGTACATTGATTAAAATTCGAAATGCTAATTTCGAAATCCTAAACAAAATCAAATATCTGAAATTCGAAAGTGAACGCAGCCGATTTTGATGATTTGAATTTGTTTAGCATTTAGAATTTCGAATTTAGGAATTGAAAATGAAAATCACCCGTCGCGACATGCTGCAGAAGGCTTCCTGCGGCTTTGGATATTTGGCGTTGTCCGCCCTGTTGTCGGATTCAGCCCGGGCCGACAACGCGCGGCCACTGGCCCCCAAGACACCGCCCCTGCCCGCCCGAGCCAAGCGCGTGATTTTCCTTTGCATGTCCGGCGGTCCGGCACATCTGGACACCTTTGATTACAAACCGCAGATCACGCAGGCGGCGCATCCCGGTTCGGTGTTTGATTTCCAACGCCACGGCGACAGCGGCCTGTGGGTATCCGAACTGCTTCCCGAGACCGCCAAGCACGCGGACAAGCTCTGCGTGATCAACGGCATGCACGCGGACACCGGCAACCACGCGCAGTCATTCCTGCAACTGCACACCGGCGAACGCCTGCGCCAACGCCCGAGCATGGGCGCGTGGATCACCTACGGCCTCGGCACGGAGAATCAGGATCTGCCCGGCATGATCAGCCTGAACACCTCCAAGCCCTCCGTCTATTCCTCCGCCTTCCTGCCGCCCGCCTACACCGGTACGCCCATCGGCATCAACGGCGAAGATTTTTCCAAGGCCACCATCCCGAATATCAGCAGCGATCACCTTTCGGCCAAGGACAAGCGCGCGCAGCTCGACCTGGTGCAGTCGCTCAACCGCGACCATGCCGAGGCTCGCCCGTACGACACGCGGCTCGAGTCCGTGATCCAAAACATGGAGCTTGGTTTCCGCATGCAAACCATCGCGCCGAAGCTGCTCGACGTGAGCACCGAGTCTCAGGCCACGCTCGAGCGTTATCGCGTGGGCGCCAAACATTCCGTCGGCACCTGCCGCGCGTCCGATTTCGGCCGGCAATGCCTGTTGGCCCGCCGCTTTGCCGAGGCCGGCGTGCGGTTCATTGAGGTGAACCACGGCAGCTGGGATCAGCACAAGTGGCACCGGCGCGATCTCCGCGCCAACTGCGAAACCACCGACGCCCCCATCGCCGCCCTGCTTGGCGACCTCGAGGCGCGGGGTTTACTCGACGACACGCTCGTTGTCTGGGGGGGTGAATTTGGCCGGCCGGGCCTCGTGCCCGGCAACGGCAAGGATGAATCCGGCCACAACGCGCGCGGGTTCACCTTCTGGCTGGCCGGCGGCGGCGTCAAACGCGGCTACGTCCACGGCCGCACCAACGACACCGGCTCCGCCGCCGTCGACGGCAAGGTCCACTTCCGCGACCTCCACGCCACCATCCTGCACCTCCTCGGTCTGGACCATGAAAAGCTCACCTACCCCCACGCCGGCCGCGAGCATCGCCTCACCGGCCCCCAAGGCGGCAAGGTGGCCACCGGTTTGATCGCCTGAATTCCCCTCCCTGTGCAACTCGCCGACCTCAAATGGCCCGACGTCAAGGCCCTTTCGCCGGACACGCCGGTCGTCTTTCCCGTGGCCGCCCATGAACAGCACGGCCATCACATGCCCTTGCATACCGACAGCCTGTTGCTCGGTGAGATCGTCCGGCGCGCCGAGGAGCGTGTGGGCGGCGATATCCTCTTTGCGCCGCTGCAGTGGCTGGGCAATTCCCATCATCACATGGATTTCCCCGGCACTATGTCCGCCGAACCGCGCACCTACCTCGACCTGCTCACCAGTAATCTCGATAATTTCATCCAGCACGGCTTCAAACGACTCATTCTGTTAAACGGCCATGGCGGCAACATGGTGCCCGGCTCGCAAGTCGTTTTTGAACTGCGCCAAAAACTGCGCGACCGCCGCGACCTGTTGCTGCTGTCCGCCACCTATTGGGATAACGGCCAGCCTGCCGAATCGCGCGATGATTTTGTGCAAACCCAAATGGGCCATGCCGGCGAATGGGAAACCTCGATGATGCTCGTTATCCGCCCCGAGCTGGTCGGCGATCACGCCGCCGCGCCCGAGGTGCCCTTCGGGGACGCCTTTCCCACCGCCACCCGCGGCTGGACCATGCCCGACCGCAGCGAGCCCGGCCACATCGGCACCCCCGCCGCCGCCACCGCCGAAAAAGGCGAGGTGCTGTTGAATTGCTTTACCGACGGCGTGTGCGATTTCCTAAACCGCGTCCGCGATTGGGACGGCCAAAGCTGGGATGGCTGAGCCAGACCAACATTGAATCGAGCGCGACTGACTGCGAACTTGTTTGCCACTACAAACGGATTACAATTTTCATATGAGTTCAACGCGACACAGCCTCGCCCTCGCCTTGGCACTGTTGCCTACCTTGCTCTTTGCCGTTGATCCCAAGGAATTGCCGCCCCCCGCAAAACAGATCGTCGATTTCAAAAAAGAAATCTGGCCGCTCTTCCAAAAACACTGCGTAAAGTGTCATGGACCGGATCAACAAAAGAGCGGCTACCGTATTGATATTGCCGAACTCGCAATTGAAGGTGGCGAGATGGGAAAGGCCATTATCCCCGGCAATAGCGGCAAAAGTCCTCTGATCCATTTCATTTCCGGATTGGATGAGGAAGTGGTGATGCCCCCCAAAGGTGATCCATTCGATGCCAAAACCCTCGGTCTGTTCCGCGCATGGATCGACCAAGGCGCCGACTGGCCCGAGGACATCGGAGCCAAGGTAGTCGACCGGATGGATCACTGGGCGTTTAAGAAAATCACTTGGCCGGGCTCGCCGCGGTTTATGAATCCGATTGATGCTTTTGTTAAGGTGCGGCTGGAGGGCAAGAAGCTCGGGTTTAATCCGCGGGCAGACAAACGCACTTTGATTCGCCGACTGTATCTGGTGATGCACGGACTGCCGCCAACGCCGGCGCAGGTGGAAGCATTTTTGAAAGATGATCAGCCAGGGGCATACACGCGATTGGTGGATCGCGTGTTGGCCAGCCCGCGTTATGGCGAACGGTGGGCGACGCATTGGCTGGATCTCGTGCGCTTTGGCGAGACGGCCGGTTTTGAAACCAATCGCGAGCGCATTCATGCGTGGCCCTATCGCGACTGGGTGATTCGTTCGCTGAACGAGGACAAGCCGTACAATCAATTCGTGCGCGAGCAAATTGCCGGCGATGCGCTGGGCGAGCCGCTGGGCACGGGCTTTCTCGTCGCCGGCCCGAACGACATCGTGAAGGGCCAGGACGGCAAGCTCAACCGTATGCAGCGCGCCAATGAACTGGATGACATGATCAACACCACCGGCACGGTGTTCCTCGGCCTCACCACCGGCTGCGCGCGTTGTCATAATCACAAGTTTGATCCCATCTCGCAAAACGATTACTACGCGCTCAAGGGCATCTTCGAGGGTGTGAAATATGCCGACCGCAATTTGCCACTGACCGCTGCCGATCAAACCAAGGCGGCGGCGATGCGAAAACGCGTGGGCGAGTTGAAGGCGCAGTTGGCCAGGTACATTGCCCCGGATGGCAAACGCGCGGCGGTGACGGCCAAGCACAACATCGAAACTTTCCCCGCCATCGAGGCGCGGTTTGTGCGCTTCACCATCACCCGCACAAGCTCCAGCCAACCGTGCATTGATGAGCTGGAGATTTTTGCCGGCACAGAAAACCTCGCGCTTGCCAGCAAAGGCGCCAAGGCCAGCTCGGCCGGCGATTTCAAACACCCGCTCCACAAGCTTGCGCACATCAACGACGGCCAATATGGCAATGCCAAGAGCTGGATCGCCGCCGGCAACACCGGCTGGGTGCAGATCGAGCTGCCGAAGACCGCGCGCATCGACCGCATTGAGTGGGCGCGTGATCGGCCCGGCCAATACGGCGATCGCATCCCCATCGGCTACCGCATCGAGGCGGGCCTGAAAGCCGGTGAGTGGAAGACGATCGCCAGTTCCGAAGATCGCCAGCCATTCAAGGGCGGCCAGCCGGCCAAGCCGGTTTATAAATTCGACAAGCTGCCGAAGGCCGAGGCCGAGCGCGGACGCAAACTGCTGGCTGAGTTGGAGCACACCGAACAGCAACTCAAGATTCTGCAGAGCAGCACCAAGGCCTTTGTCGGCAGCTTTTCGCAGCCGGGCCCGACGCGGTTGTTTTATCGCGGCGATCCGGAAGCGCCGCGCGAGGAGGTAACGCCCGGTGCTTTGGCCAAGTTTGTGTCACTGAAGATCGATGCCAAAACGCCCGAGCAAAAGCGGCGGCTGGCGTTGGCCGATTGGATCGTGAGCGACACCAACCCGCTCGCGAGGCGCGTCATCGTCAACCGCATCTGGCAGCATCATTTCGGGGCCGGGCTGGTCGACACGCCCAACGACTTCGGCCGCAACGGCGTCGCCCCAACGCATCCGCAGCTGCTCGATTGGCTCGCCTCCACGCTCGTGTCCGACGGCTGGTCGCTCAAGAAACTGCACCACCGCATTTTGCTCACGCAAACCTGGCAGCAAAGCAGCCGCCCGCGCGCTGAGGCGCTCAAGGTCGATGCCGCCAGCCGACTGCTCTGGCGCTTCCCCACCCGCCGCCTTGAGGCGGAGGCCATTCGCGATGCGATGCTGCAAACCAGCGGCGTGCTGGACCTGAAGATGGGCGGCCCGGGTTTCAGCGGGTTTGAGGTGCAGATGGAAAATGTGCGGCACTTTTTCCCGAAGAAAAACTATGGCCCGACCGATTGGCGCCGGATGATTTACATGACCAAGGTGCGGCAGGAACAGGAAAGTGTTTTTGGCGCCTTCGACTGCCCCGACGCCAGCCAAGGCGTCCCCAAGCGCAGCCGCTCCACCACTCCGCTGCAAGCGCTCAACCTCCTCAACAGCGCCTTCGTCATGCAACAAGCCGGCCTGCTGGCCAAGCGGCTGGAAAAAGAAGCCGGCCCATCACGCGCCGCCCAAGCCGCCCGCGCCTTTGAGCTGTGCTTCAACCGCACCGCCACCGCCGACGAAACCAAGGATGCCGCCGCGTTTATTGAAGCGGAAGGCTTGGTCCAATTTTGCCGGGCAATGCTGAATGCGAATGAATTTGTTTTTGTTCCGTGATTTGAATATCGAATATCGAACAAGGAATTTTGAAATTTGAATGGAAGGTGCGAAGGAGAAATTGGGGCGTGAATTTGATCTGGAAGATCGGTTGATTGATTTTTCAGTTCGAGTGATTGCTGTAGTGGAATCGATGCCGGATTTGCGAGCGGGCAAACACATTGCGGGGCAATTGGTGAGGTCGGGCACTTCGCCGGCACCAAACTACGGCGAGGCACAAAGCGCGGAGTCACGGAAAGATTTCATTCATAAAATGAAAATCGCATTGAAGGAACTGCGCGAGACGATGATTTGGCTGAAAATTATCGAGCGCAAACCGCTTTGCCCTCCCGAACGCCTCGGCCCGATCATCACCGAGTGCAACGAACTCATCTCCATATTCGTCACCAGCATCAAAACCGCCGAGAGTAACAAAGAAAAATAAATTCAGGTTTCAACACTCCTTGTTCGATATTCGATATTCAAAATGAACCGCCGCGATTTTTTCCAGCACACCACCCACGGCCTCAGCGGCATTGCCCTCACCAGTCTGTTGGCGCAAGAAGGATTATTGGCGAACGATACTCCTATCAGGCCGAAGATTGACTCGGCCAAGCCGTTTGCCGCGCGGGATGCGCATTTCGAGGGTAAGGCGAAGCGGGTGCTGGTGATTTTCTGCTCGGGCGCCTGCAGTCAGCTGGACACGTTCGATTACAAACCGGAGCTCATCAAGCGCCACGGCCAGCCGATGCCCGGCGCAGAGGGTTTGAAAACCTTTCAGGGCGATCAGGGCAATCTCACCAAGAGCCCGTGGGTATTCAAGGCGCGCGGGCAGTCGGGCAAGATGGTTTCCGAGCTGGTGCCGCAACTGGGCGAGTTGGCTGATGAGATGTGCTTCATCCATTCGCTCACCGGCAAAACGAACACGCACGGGCCGGGCGAAAATTTCATGTCCACCGGCTACACGCTCGACGGTTTCCCCAGCATGGGCGCGTGGGTGACGTGGGCGCTGGGCTCGGCCAATGACGAACTGCCCGCTTACGTGGCCATCCCCGATCCGCGCGGCACACCGCAAAGCAGCGTCAACAACTGGGGCCCCGGCTTTCTGCCCGCGGCGTTTCAGGGCACGAACTTCAACGCCAGCAAACCGCTCCGCAACCTCGCGCGGCCCGCCGGCGTCAGCGCCAAGACCGATCGCGCCACGCGCAGTTTTCTCCAGCGCCTCAACGAGCGGCACTTGGAAAAATTCCTCGGCGACACCGAGCTGGCCGCGCGCATTTCCAGCTATCAACTCGCCGCCCGCATGCAGCTCAGCGTGCCGGAAGTCAGCGATCTTTCCACCGAAAAAGCCAGCACACTCAAGGCCTATGGCGCCGACGACGCCACCAACCCCATTAAGGCCGGCTTTGCCAAGAACTGCATCCTCGCCCGTCGCCTGCTCGAGAAGGGCGTGCGCTTCGTGCAGCTCTTCAACGGCGCCTACCAAACCGGTGGCGAAGGTGTCAGCAACTGGGACGGACACAAGGTGTTGCACCAGCAATACGCCAAACACGGTCCCGTGCTCGACCAACCTGCCGCCGCCCTCCTGCGCGACCTCAAGCAACGCGGCCTGCTCAAGGACACGCTGGTCGTGTGGTGCACCGAATTTGGCCGCATGCCCACCTTCCAGAAAGGCGCCAGTGGCCGCGATCACAACCCTGAAGGCTTCACCGCCTGGCTCGCCGGCGCCGGCGTCAAGCGCGGCCACACCCACGGCGCCACGGATGCGTTCGGTTGGAAGGCGGAAAAGGACGTCGCCACCGTCTATGATTTCCACGCCACCATCCTCCACCTCCTCGGCCTCAACCACAAACGCCTCACCTACTACCACAACGGTTTCGAGCGAAGGCTGACTGACGTACACGGGCACGTGATCAAAGACGTGCTTGCGTAAGTTCTCTTTTTAGAGTACATTGCGGTCGTGATTGCCAGCTTCGCGGATTCGGCCACGGAAAAGATTTTTCTTGGTGAAGAATTGACGCGAAAGGAATCACGGAAACTCGGCGGTTTGGACGTGGATAAGGCGCAGGAGCGCTTGGCGATTTTGAATCAGGCAACCGAGCGGGATTTGCTGACGTTGCCGGTGCTGCATTATCATGCCCTACGCGGGATCAAGCGCTACTCGATTGACGCCAGTTCACGCCAATCGAAATGGCGGATCACTTTTGCTTGGAAGCATGAAAACCTGTGCGATGTGGAACTGGTGAAAATTGAGGACACACACTGAAATGAACATTCCAAAACTGAAAACCAATCCAGCTGCGGGCCTGATCGCCGATACGCTGGAGCACGAAAACCTCTCTGCCGCCGAGGCCAGCCGGGCCATGCGGATTCCACGCAGCCGGTTGTGCGACATCTTCGCCGGACGCAAAGGCGTCTCGGCGGACACAGCGCTGCGGCTGGAAAGGTACTTGGGCATTCCCGCGCCGCTGCTGATGCGCTTGCAGGCAGAATACGACCTGAGCCGCACCGCGCAAGGCAAGGGCCGGGCAATCCATCGCGAGGTTTCTCCACGGCCGGTTGCCGCTTAAACCGCCGGTTGACAATTCGATCAGATCACGGGAATTTCATTCTATGAAACCCGTGTTGTTCCTGACCACTTTAATTATCTCCCATTCACTTTCTGCCGAGCCTCCCAAACTGCTGCTGGCGAAGACATGGGATGGGGACACGATGCGGACGCGGGGTGGGCAGGTGGTTTTTTTGCCGGATTATTTTTACCGCGAACTGCCGCGGGGCGTGGCGCTGGATGGGGAGATCTGGCTGGGGCGTGGGAAGTTTAAGGAGACGTTGAGCATCGTGCGGACCGAGCGGCCGTATGAGCGGTGGAAGGAAATGCATTACGTGGTGTTCGAT